>NZ_CP155619.1:5616447-5928472 GCF_039697315.1 Pseudomonas abietaniphila
GCACACCCGCAGCTCGGTCGGGGTGTATCAGTTGCCGAAGAATGCCACGGTGGAGATGGACCTGATTGCCGTCGCCGAGTAACCAGGCTTATTCAGCTCTGTGTGGGGGAAGGCTTCGATTGGGTCTGCGGCTCATTTCCCCCATGCCGCCAACACAGACTCCACAAAATGCCTGACCTTGGGCAGGCGATAGCGGTCCTGCGGGTACATCAGCCACAGCGAGCGACTCGGGGGTTGATAACTCTGCAGAAGCGGCACCAGCCTGCCGCTCTCCAGGTCTTCGCTGATCAGTACGTCCGGCAGCATCGTCACGCCCATGCCAGCCAGTGCGGCCTGGCGCAGCGCTGGCGTGCTGTTGACGATCATGGGTCCGGACACCGGGATTTCCATCACGCCTTCAGGACCGGTGAGTTTCCATAGTTTATCGGCTGCTCGCCAGTCGTCACCGGCCGGGTAAGCGAACGAGAGGCAGCTGTGGGCGCGCAGGTCGTCTGCCGTCAGGGGCGTTCCGCGCCGTTCGAGGTAAGCCTTGGAGGCGCAGATGGTCAGCGTGTAGTCATTTAGCGGGCGTGCGATCAGCGCAGACGATTCGAGATTGCCCAGGCGAATGGCGGCGTCGAACCCGTGCTCCACGAGGTCCATCGACTGGTTACTCAGCACCACCTCGACTTTGATTTCCGGGTAGCGCAAGACGAAATCGCTGAGCATCGGCGACAAGCGTTCGGCACCGAACGCCGGTGGTGCGGTGATGCGCAACGTCCCGCTGGGTTCGGTCTGCAGGTGTTCGGCCATGCGTTCGGAATCTGCCACCAAGCCCAGCACCTCTACGCACCGACGGTAGTACTGAACACCGAATTCCGTGAGGTTCTGTCGACGGGTCGTACGTTGCAACAGGCTGACCCCGAGTCGTTGCTCCAGCGCTTTCAGGTGATTGCCGACCATCGTGGTGGACATTTCGCACTGCCGCGCCGCCGCCGTCATGCTGCCGCTCTCGACCACGCTGACGAACACGTTCATTGCCTGAAGGACGTCCATTATCAAGCCCTGCTTTAAAGTAACTCAAGAAAGGCGCTCTTTATACAACAAATCGGGTTAACGATACTGGCTTCACTGAACCGTGATGGAGCAATGGACATGACCGCCGCCTGCCTGATGAACACTTACAAACCGCTGCCCTTGAGCTTCGTCAGAGGTGAGGGCGCGCGACTTTGGGACGACAGCGGTCGCCAGTATCTGGACGCTGTGGCGGGCGTGGCGGTGACCAATGTCGGGCACAGTCACCCGTGGATCGTCTCGGCGATCAGCGAACAGGCCGGTTTGCTGCTGCATACCTCCAATCATTACCGCATCGACTGGCAACAACGGCTCGCCGCGAAGCTCACACAGCTGTCCGGGCTGGAACAGGTGTTTTTCAACAACTCGGGCGCTGAAGCTAATGAGACGGCGCTCAAGCTGGCTCGTTTGTACGGCTGGGCAAAAGGGATCGAGCAACCGCTGGTGCTGGTGATGGAAAACGCCTTTCATGGGCGCACGCTGGGTACTTTGTCGGCCAGCGACAATGGCGCAGTGCGCCTGGGGTATCAGCCGATGTCCGGGGAGTTCGTCAAAGTGCCGTTCGGCGACATGGACGCGATCAGACAGGCTGCACGGACTTACGGCGATCGCATCGTCGCGGTGCTGCTCGAGCCGGTTCAAGGCGAGGGCGGCGTCACGCTGCCGCCGCCGGGTTATTTGAAAGCCGTGCGGGCTCACTGCAGCCAGAACGGCTGGCTGATGATCCTCGATGAAATCCAGACCGGCATCGGCCGCACCGGGCACTGGTTTGCGTTTCAGCACGAAGGCATCGTGCCGGACGTCATGACCCTGGCCAAGGCGCTGGGCAACGGCATCCCGATCGGCGCCTGCCTGGCGTCCGCCGCGGTGGCGAGATTGTTCACGCCGGGCAGTCATGGCAGCACGTTCGGCGGCAATCCGCTGGCATGCCGGGTGGGCTGCACGGTGCTGGATATCGTCGAACAGCAAGGTCTGTTGAACAATGCGGCAGGTCAGGGCGAACGGCTCCTGACACGTTTGCGTGAGGTGCTGGCCGGGCATCCCGATGTGTTGCACATTCGCGGGCTGGGTTTGATGGTCGGCATCGAGCTGACCCGACCCATTCGTGACCTGTGCCTGACCGCCGCCCAGGACCACGGTGTGCTGATCAACGTCACGCGCGGACACACCATCCGGCTGTTGCCGCCGTTGATCATTGATGAAGGGGATGTGGAGCGGATCGTCAGCGGCGTAGTGGGGGCGTTGGGATAGTCGACGGGCTGCGCCTGGCTGGATGCCGTGGAAGCCTGGCTAACACACCGGGTCCCACGGCCCTGCGCCGGCTCAAAAACAGTGACTGAGTGGCGTTGGAAGAGCGGCTACTTCGCGGACAAGTTCATGATCATTGCCACCGTCAAGTACAGCCTGGGTGCGATGCTCGACAGGTCGGCGTATTCGTCGTCGGCGTGCAATCCGGCGCCGACCACGCCCATGGTTTCCAGCACGGCAGGCTTCTGGCTGTCAGGCACGTACGCGTATCCGGCGTCGGTGCCGAAACGCATGGCGATCGGTTCGAGGGTGCGGCCGATCTTGCCGTACAGCGTCTGGGCGGTTTTCGCGAGGCCTTCCGACGCGGGGTTCTTCACCAGCGGTGGGCGACCTTTGTCGAGGCGAAAACTCACTTCCGTTCCGTCGATCAGCTTGTTCTGCACGATGCGTTGACCGTCAGCCAGCACGCGGTCCGACTCGCTCAGGTCCGAATAGCGCATGTCGCCTTCGGCCGCTGCGCTGGAAGGGATGATGTTGCGCTTCTCGCCGCCCTTGATCAGCGTCCAGTTCACCGTCGTGCCTTTGGCCTGATCGCCAAGATCTTTAAGTTGAACCAGTTGATGGGCCAGTTCCATCGCCGCGTTGCGCCCGGCTTCAGGCGCGGAGCCTGCATGCGAGGACTTGCCTTTCACGTCCACGAACACTCCGTTGATGCCGTTGGTGGCGACGGTGACGGCGTCTTTGTCGGGCGGTTCGTACGAGAACACGTAGTCATGTTTTTTCGCCAGATCGGCGATGATTTTCTTCGAGCCCGACGAGCCTGTTTCTTCGTCCGGGTTGAACAACACGGTGATGGTGCCGAAGTCCTTGAACTTCTGATCCTGCAGCAGCTTGAGCGAGTGCAGCACCATGGCCACGCCGCCTTTCGCGTCGGCCACACCGGGGCCGTAGGCGTGCTGACCATCAACGCGGAACGGCCGTTTCGCCGCAGTGCCGGGTCCGAACACGGTGTCGTAGTGAATCATCAGCAAAAAGGTTTTAGTCCCGTTGCCCTTGATCGTGCCGACGATGTTGTCGCCTGCCGAGGGCGTGGCCGGTGTGGTTTCGACGGTCGCCCCCAGTGCCTTGAGCCGTTCGACCAGCACCGCGCTGACCGTCTTCAGTCCTGCGGCTTGTCCTGTGCCAGTGTCGATGTCCACCAGTTGTTTGACGGTTGCAAGGTAAGGGGTCTGTTCGGCTTCGGCTTTTTTGAGCAGTTGATCGGGCGGCAGGTCGGCGGCGAACGCCAGTGAGCAGAGCAGAGAGGCGGCGACCGCGGTCGCCAGAGAGGTACGTCGAACGAGCATGCTGGATCCCTCAGATGGTGTGCGAGTCATCTTCTGATACCTGAGCGGCCCGGCTCGTTCCCTGATGTCTGCAGACAGGCTCGCGTCATCGCTGACGCGAACCTTCCAGGTCAAGGCTGAAGCGAGGGCACAACCTGGGCGGGCGCCCCGGCAACCTGCTGCAACGCAGGCCGAAGCGCCGAGTCTTCCAGCTTCACGGGGGCCGACCTGACGGCGCCATCAAGGCTGCGGTAGCGCACGTACGTGTCGCTTGAGGACAGCACTTGACCTCGCTCCACATGGCGTTGGCCATTGATCACGTAACGAATGGTCTGTTCGCGTCCCGCGTTGCCTTGTGCCTGCAGGTCCTGAGCCAGGACTTTCATCGACTCATCGATACTGGCGTTCAGCACCGTGGTCACGTTCGCCAGATCGAGCTGGCCGTCGTCGATGCACGACGTTCCACATCGCCGGAACGACTGGCTGAAGACCTCAATACGCGCGTGATAGAGCGCCGAGCCGGCGATGTCCTGAAGCTCGACTTCGTTGAGCAGACTGAAGCTGCCACGGTCGGGCGCCAAAACGATGCTGGGGCGAACCACGAGCCGGCCGGCGATCGAATTCTGCGCTTGCTTGAGACCCGCTTCAGCGCTCGCTTGCCGGTAACGCTGCTGCAACTGGTTATCGAGGGGATTACCCGCCAGCAACGATGCCATTGGCTTGGCGTCTTTTTCGGCTTCACTGCGGGCGTTGCTCTCAAGCGCGCCACTGCCCATTTGCGAGTGAAGCGCGCCCAGCACCAGGAGTCCGGCAAGTCCCGCACCGTGCGCCGCATTGGCAGCGTTCTGGCTGGTCTGCTGGGCGGCCATCGCGGTCTTGGCGTCAATCACCATCGAGGCGGTGACGAAGTCCTTCGCCGGCATCTGCACGTCAACCTGCAGCCCGTGATCGTTGATGTAACGCATCGCAGCAGGGTCGTTGAAGCTTCGTGATGGCGCCGGGGACTGGGCGCAACCGCCCAGCATCAGCCCGAGTGCCGCCCCTATGCCAATGTGCAGGCCTGTCCTTAGGCTCAAGCGCTTCATTTATTGAACGCAGACAGGATTTGTTGACGGCTGCCATCCAGCGCCTGGTAGAAGGCATTGGACAGGTTGCTGTAACCCGGCTGGTCCCATTCACCCTGCGCAGGCTGCACCACGACAAACGGCTTGTACCACACCAGTCGGCTGTCCTTCGGATCGACCAGCATGCCAATCCCGCCGACTTGAGGGGTAGGAACGCTGGTCGGCACGACGCTGTAGTAACTGCGGAATGCACCGGTGGTGGTATAGGAAATCAACAGAACGCGGTCTACGCCGTATTTGCTTTTCAGGTCACTGATGTTGCGCGCCAGGTAGCCTTCGCGCTTTTCTGTTTCTTTGAATTTTGTCAGGTCGATCGCATCGGGAATGCGCTTGGCGTTGAGGCCTTTGGCTTTCAGGCTGGCGACCACTTCATCCGGCAGGCTTTCAAGGTCGTGCAATTCCCAGGCGCTGACCTGATCGCTGAGCTTGCTGTTCACGCCTTTGTTGATCGCCAGATCCAGCAGCCCCTGATTGCCGGTCAATGCCAGTTGTGGCGCTGGCAGCGGGCTCAAGGCGACGCCGATGATGGGGTCCTTGTCATTCCAGAATTGGGCGTCGAGGTCGATGGGTTTCTGGACGAAGCTGGAGCAGCCGGTCAGAACGGCGGAAGCGGACAGCAAAACGAAGACAAGGCTGTAGCGGATGAGGCGAGCGATCATGGGCAAATCCCTTTGAGTGGGTCGAACTTTCTGATGTCATGATGATGGCGTATTGCGGGTGGCATAGTGCCATAACTTGTGATTATTTGGCGCCAATTTTTTGATGAGCGGTCGTCCGTACCCATCCTGCGAACGAGACGACAGTGGTGTGACGGGCTTTCATACGCCGATGGCCGTAGAATCCTGCCTCTGAAATTGGGTTTTTGAGGTTGCAGAGGTGGAATTACAGCAGGGCTTCGTCCTGACTCGGCATTGGCGCGACACCGACGCGGGGACGGAGGTCGAATTCTGGCTGGCAACCGATCGCGGGCCCAGGCGCCTGCGGTTGCAGCCGCAGATCTCCACCGCCTTCATTCCCGAACAGCACCGCGAGCGTGCCGAAGCGGTGCTGCGCAACGAGAAGGGCGTCGAACTCAGGCCGCTGGAACTGTGCGATTTTCGCCATCGTCCCGTTCTGGGGTTGTACACCCGCCAGCATCGCCAACTGATGAACCTGGAAAAAGACCTGCGCCGTGCCAGCGTCGACGTCTACGAAGCCGATGTGCGTCCGCCCGAGCGTTACTTGATGGAACGCTTCATCACCGCGCCGGTGCAGTTCAGTGGCACACCGGACGCTCAGGGCGTGCTGCTCGACGCGCAGATGAGACCGGCCCCGGACTACCGACCGACGTTGAGGCTCGTGTCGCTGGACATCGAGACCACCGAGCGTGGCGAGCTGTATTCCATCGCGCTGGAAGGCTGCGGTGAGCGTCAGGTGTACATGCTCGGGCCGGCCAATGGCGATGTCTCTCAGGTCGATTTCAAGTTCGATTACTGCGACAGCCGCGAAGGGTTGCTGGAAAAACTCAATGAATGGCTGGCGCTGCACGATCCCGACGCGATCATTGGCTGGAACGTGGTGCAGTTCGACCTGCGCGTGCTGCACGAGCACGCCCGGCGCCTGAATGTACCGTTGCGCCTGGGGCGCGACGGTGAGGCCATGGGCTGGCGCGAGCATGGGGCGCGCAACAACCACTATTTTGCCTCGGCGGCGGGGCGTTTGATCATCGACGGTATCGAGGCGCTGCGGTCGGCAACCTGGAGTTTCCCCTCGTTCAGTCTGGAGAATGTCGCGCAGACGCTGCTGGGCGAAGGCAAGGCGATCAACAATCCGTACCAGCGCATGGACGAGATCAACCGCATGTTCGCCGAGGACAAGCCGTCGCTGGCGCGTTACAACCTCAAGGACTGCGAACTGGTCACGCGGATTTTCGAGAAAACCGAGCTGCTGACGTTTCTCCTGGAGCGCGCCACGGTGACCGGATTGCCCGCCGACCGCAGCGGAGGTTCGGTCGCGGCATTCGAGCATTTGTACATGCCCTTGATGCATCGCCAGGGGTTCGTCGCGCCGAATCTGGGCGAGCGGATGCCGGAGGCCAGTCCCGGTGGTTTTGTCATGGATTCGCGCCCCGGTCTGTACGAGTCGGTGCTGGTGCTGGACTACAAAAGTCTGTATCCGTCGATCATCCGCAGCTTTCTTATCGATCCGGTGGGCTTGATTGAAGGCCTCAAACATCCGGATGACAGTGACTCGGTTGAGGGCTTTCGCGGCGCGCGGTTCTCGCGCACCCGGCACTGTCTGCCGTCGATCGTTTCACGGGTAGCCGAAGGTCGCGAAGCGGCTAAACGCGAGCGCAACGCACCGCTTTCGCAAGCGTTGAAAATCATCATGAACGCGTTCTACGGGGTGCTCGGCTCCAGTGGCTGTCGCTTCTTCGACACCCGTCTGGCCTCGTCGATCACCCTGCGCGGGCATCAGATCATGCGTCAGACTCGCCAGCTCATCGAAGCGCAGGGTTACGAGGTTATTTACGGCGACACGGACTCCACGTTCGTCTGGCTCAAACGTCCCCACGGCCAGGAAGAAGCGGCGCAGATCGGCAAGGCGCTGGTCAAGGGCGTGAACGACTGGTGGCGCGAGCATCTGCGTGACGTCTATCAGCTGGAAAGCGCGCTGGAGCTGCAATTCGAAACCCACTTCAAACGCTTCCTCATGCCTACCATACGAGGGGCCGAGGAGGGCAGCAAAAAGCGCTATGCCGGCCTCGTCACACGGTCCAACGGCGAGGACGAAATGGTCTACAAAGGCCTGGAAACCGTGCGCACCGACTGGTCGCCCCTGGCGCAGGCCTTCCAGCAGGAGCTGTATCTGCGCATCTTCAACCGGCGTCCCTATCAGGATTACGTGCGCGACTACGTGCGTCGGACGCTCGCGGGGGAACTGGACGATCAACTGATCTACCGCAAACGCCTTCGCCGCCCGCTGGACGACTACGAACGCAACGTGCCGCCCCACGTGCGCGCCGCGCGAATCGCTGACGCGTACAACCACGAGCATGGCCGGCCTCTGCAATACCAGAATCGCGGGTGGATCAGCTACGTGATCAGCGTCGCAGGCCCCGAACCCCTGGAAGTGCGCAGCGCACCGATCGACTACGACCACTACATTACCCGGCAACTGCAACCGATTGCCGACGCGATCCTGCCGTTCGTGGACGACGATTTCGAAACGCTGATCGGTGGGCAGATGGGGTTGTTTTGAAGTGGGTGACCTCCCGGGGGCTTTCGCGAGCAAGCTCGCTCCCACAGATTCTGGGACTGCCACGGCATCTGGGTCTGCCCGCTACCTGTAGGAGACGTCGGAGGTTACGACGGCAGCGAATGCGGTGTGTCAGTCAACGGTGATGTCACTGGTCCACCGCCTTCGCCACTGTCGTAACCTCCAGCAGCTCCCACAGGTCTTACGGCAGCTACAGGTTCTGGGTCTGCCCGGTTGAGAGGTCTTGAGGCAGCAACAGATTCTGTGGTCTACCCGCTCCCTGTAGGAGACGTCGGAGGTTACGACGGCAGCGAATGCGGTGGGTCAGTCACCGTTAATGTCACTGGTCCACCGCATTCGCCACTGTCGTAACCTCCAGCAGCTCCCACAGGTTGTGTGGTGGCCACGACCTCTGGGTCTACCCGGTCCATGTAGGAGACGTCGGAGGTTACGACGACAACGAATGCTGTGGGTCAGACACCGTTGATGTCACTGCCGCATCGCATTCGCCACTGCCGTAACCTCCAGCAGCTCCCACAGGTTCTGGGACTGCCACGACATCTGGGCTTACCCGGTCTAGGTGGGAGACGTCGGAGGTTACGACGGCAGCGAATGCTGTGTGTCAGTCACAGTTTTCATGGTTGATCCCACACGCGGCTTTGTGGTTAGGGGAGGGTGATCCTGTACTCGTCCAGCTTGGCCTTCTGCTCCGCCAGCACGTACTTCTTGTTGGCAATCTGCGAGAACTTCACAAAGTCGGCCTTGGCGTCGTCCTTGTCGCCCAGATGGTCGTAGGCGATCCCGCGTGCGTAGTAACCCCAGGCGTAGTCCGGTTGGCGCTGAAGGCCGGTGCTGAAAGCTTCGGCTGCTTCTCGGTATTGACCCAGGTCCGTGAGCGCAAGGCCCAGATGGTAGTAGGTCGGCATGTGGAAGCCAGAACCCTTGCCAGCTTCACCCAACCCGTTGTCGAGGTTGTACTGCACCAGCTCGAGGGCTTTTTTCGGGTTGCCGGCGCCACGGTACATGTAACTCAAATCCAGGTTGTCGCGTGGGTCGGGCTTGACCGCCAGCTGCATGGATTTTTCCTTGGCAGTCACGGCTTCGGGAAAGCGCTTCAGGTTGTTATAGGCATCAGCCTGTACCGCGTAGATCACGCTTTGCAGTGAGGTGGGAAGCGCATTTTTCTGCAGGCACAATTCACCTTCTTGCAGCACCAGCGTGTAATTTTCGGCTTTTGACGCTTGAAGCTGATTACGGCAGTGAGCCAGGTTGGCTTTCTGCGGGTTCTGCATCCCGGCACACCCGGTGAGGATGACGGAGCAGGCGATCAATGCGGGCCAGCGAGCAGTCATGAAAAACATCCTTGTCAGTCCAGCAGGTGGGCGTTGAGGTCAGGGCGATAGACCTGCAACAGCGGCGCGGTCACGGTGCCTTGTAGCGAGCAGAACACGGTGGTGTGTCCGGCAAGCGGCGGTTTACTGTCACCTGTGTCAACCATCAGCACCCGGTCAACAAAACCAAATGGCGTGGCGACGCCGGGACCGGTCAGCCCCTGGGTGCGCCATTGGCCGATCGGGTCACCAACGCGGCGAATTTCTGCGCGGGTAATGGCTTTGCCCTGAGTCACGAAACGCGCGTTATCAACGATCAGCGGCTTGAGTTTTGCGGCAACTTCCTGCGGTGTGCCATCGGCCACGAACCCCCAGAACAGGAAGTTTCCGACGTCTTTAATGGTCTCGGCCTGGTTGTAGTAGCCGACCATGCGCACGCCGTTGATGGTCAGGGGCGTTTCGAAGTGTTGGTACGTGCCGCCTTCCTGCAGCGGACTCATGATAGTCGGCGCCTTGACCGAGCCATAATCGCTCAGTCGCAGGGTGTCGGCAGGCAGTCGGGCGTCGCGCAGGCTTTCGAAGAAACGCGCATCACAACGTGAGAATTCAGTGAACAGTTGTTCAGGCGTGGTGACGGTCTGGGCATGGGCCGTGGAGGCAACGGCGAGCAGGGCAACGCCGGTAAAAAGAGGGCGGAACATTTAAATCATCCGTGACGGGGAAAAGGAGTCTGTCGGCCTCCGGGTCGCGAACTTTAACGAAAGAGGCTTGGCGAGAGGGGGCATGGTTGCAGAAACGCCCCGTTAAGAACCTCGATGGCGATCATCCAGATCGCCATCGAGGGTTTGCATTATTTCGCGCCAGACAGCGCTGGCGACTTGTTCACCCGCTCTGCGGGCACCGTCAGAATCAACAGGCCGCCGACCACCAACACAACGACCATCAACCACACGGCGGACTCGGTGTTGCCGCTCAGTTGTTTGGCGTAGCCCACCAGATACGGGCCAAGAAAACCGGCGAGGTTGGCGAAGGAGTTGATCAGTGCGATCCCGGCGGCGGCCGCCGCGCCTCCCAGGATGGCGGTTGGCAGGTTCCAGAACAGCGCCGGAATGGCGAGGATCCCCATATTGGCGATGCACAGCGCGAAGATGCCCAGCGTCGGGTTGTGTTGCCAGACGATCGACAGGCTCAGACCGATTGCGCCCAGGGCGTACAACAGCATCAAGTGCAGGCGGCGCTCGCCGGTGCGGTCTGAATGACGGCTGACCAGAATCATGCTGACGACGGCAAAGAGGCTCGGCAGTGCCGACATCAGGCCGATGCTCAGGTCGTTCTTGACCCCCATGTTGTTGATCAGCGTCGGCATCCAGAAGCCCAGGCCGTACATGGCGAAAATGTCGCAAAAGAAAATCAGGCTCATGACCTGCACCAGCCGGTTGCCGAACAACACGCGCAAGGACATGTGGCTCTTCTGCTGCGACTCGGCGTCGATCAGCGTTTTCACATGGTGCCGCTCTTCAGGGGAAAGCCATTTCGCCGACTGCACGTTGTTGTCGAGCTTGGTCACCACCAACATCGCAATCAACACCGTCGGAATGGCTTCGATGATGAACAGCCATTTCCACGCCGCCAGCCCACCGACCCCTTGCATGGTTTGCAGGATAAGCCCCGAAATCGGCCCGCCGATGAACCCGGCCAGGGCGAGGGCGATGTAAAACACGCCCATGATCCGACCGCGTCGTTGCGACGGAAACCACAGGGTCAGGTAATAGATAACCCCGGGAATGAAGCCCGCTTCGGCAACCCCCAGCAGAAAGCGCACCAGATAAAACTGCCACGGCGAACTGACGAACATCGTCAGCGCGGAAATAATGCCCCAGGTCGCCATGATCCGCGCGATCCACAGGCGCGCGCCCACCTTGTGCAAAATCACACTGCTCGGCACTTCGAACAGGAAGTAACCGAGAAAGAACACGCCTGCGCCAAACCCGTATACCGCGTCGCTGAAGCCCAGTTCCTGAGCCATGTGCAGCTTGGCGAAGCCGACGTTGACCCGATCGATTGACGCAGCCAGATACCCCAGCATCAGGATGGGCAAAAGGCGCCAGGCGATCTTGCGAAAGAGGGTGTCTTCGTAAGTGGCAGCACCTGCCACTGTCCCCGCTGACGGGGATGCGCTGTGTGTGGTGTTCATGTTCTGGCCTTTTTCTTGGAGTTATCGGGTGCAGAGCGTTAACGGGGTTAAACGGTGATCCGTGAAGGCATCACATTCGATAAAAAGCACGGGCGTTGTTGGCGAAGATGTTGTCGACAGCGACTTGATCCAGGTCGGACACGGCATCGAGTACGCCCGCGAACAGCGTTTCGAAACGGGCGCTCAAGCCCGAGACCGGCAAGTTGCTGGCGAACACCGCGCGCTCGCTGCCGAAGATCGACAGTGCGTCGCGCAGGACCTGACGATTGGAGACCGGGTCCCAGCGGCCACCGCGCAAGCCCAGTTCCGAGAGCTTCACGTAGACGTTGGGCGCGTCCGCCAACGCTTCCATCCCTTCGCGCCACGCCGCCAGACCTTCTTCGGAACGGTCCAGCGGCAGGCCGGTGTGATTGAGGATGATGCGAATGCCGGGAAACTGCTTCGCCACATCTGCGGCTTCCAGCAGGTGCCAGAAGGGCACACGCAGGTCCCAAGACAATCCGAAGTTTTCCAGCTGCGACAGCCCTTCTAGCCAGGCGGGATCCTGGAGGGTGCCTGGCTGGCCTTGCACTGAAATACCCGGCGCTGAAGCCGTGACCGGTTTGGAGCGGATGCCACGCACGTGCGCAAAGGCCGTGTGTGCGGTCAGCACCTCGATCAGGTCGGGCTGGGTGAACGACACGTGTGGCACCAGCACCGTCGGCAGGCCGGTGCGTTCGCGCAACTGATGCAGCCACCGGGTCTCTTCAACCTGCTGGGTGCGCGAGCGCTCCGCCTCGATGTGCACCGTGCCCACGATGCGATAGCCCTCGGTGTCCGCGCGGTAGTCGTCTGGCAAATAGTTACGGCGAAGTTGTTCGTACGGTCCTAGGAAAAACTGCTCGCCCAGATAATCCTGCTGCAACCACGGATAGTTGCCTTGGGACAGATCCCAGCAATGATGATGCGCGTCGATCACCTCAAGGGTGCGCGGATCGCGGCGGTCGGGGTTCATGATCTGCACACGTCAGTGCGGGCGGGAGGAGTGAAGCGAAGCATGACAATGACCTCGATGACTGACTTGTTGTTATGGGATGAATATGGAGGCGTTCGTCATGCCGAACCAATGAGTATTTGAGACCCCTGGATAACGAGGGGTTATAGCGACACTTCACGGCATACCTTTTGCTTTGCTAGCTACCAGAAAATAAATAGCTAGCAATATGCACAAGGACCCTCATTCATGATTGCGACTTCACTCCGTGCGGTGATCACCACTCCCCATGCCGAGGCCAGTGCTGCCGGGCTGCGTATTCTCGAGGCCGGAGGGACGGCTATCGATGCAATGCTGGCTGCCAGCGCAATGCTCAGTGCCGTTTTCCCGCACATGACCGGGCTGGGCGGCGATGCGCTGTGGATGATCCACGACCGCAAGGTGCGCACCATCGTGGGGATCGGGCAGGCAGGCATGCGCTTGCCTGACGCGGGGAGCATAGGGTTGCGGGGACCGAGTTCGGTGGCTAGCACTGCCGGTGCGTTGGCCAGCTGGCAGACGGCGGCCAATATCAGCCGACATGAGTGGGGTTCGCGCTTCGGTTGGGCTGACGTGCTCGGTGACGCGGCAATGATGGCGGACCAGGGCGTGCCGGTGTCGCAGTCTCAATTGTTCTGGCAAACGTTGCGCCAGCCATTGATCGAGCAGTTGCCGGACTTGCACTCGCTGTGCCGCACAGAAGGCCGCTGGATGCGCGAGGGCGATGTGTTGCGTCAGCCGGCGCTGGCGAACACCTTGCGGCATCTCGCGCATCATGGCGTCGAGGACTTCTATCGGGGCGAACTCGCGACTGCCTTTGGCGAGGCATTCGGGCGGTTGGGGTGTGGGCTGACCCAAGCTGATTTGCGTGCGACCCAGGCGCCGGAGGTGGCGCCGATTTCAGTGCGTTACCGTCAGGGAGAGTTGTTCAACGTCGCGCCGCCGAGTCAGGGCCTGTACACCTTGCAGGCAATGGGTGCGTTGCAGCACAAGTCGCTGGCGGGGATCGGCAATGGCAGCGCGGCTTATTACCACCTGTTGGTGGAGGCGATCAAACAGGGCCTGCTGCGTCGTAACGCGGAGCTGTGCGACCCCTCGCACAGTGACTGGAACTTCGCGGCCAGCCTTTCCCCCGACAGCACTCGATCCTATGCCGCGGCGATAGACGATCAGCGGGCCTCGCCCTGGAACGAACCGGGTCGTCCGGCCGACACCATCTGGATGGCGGCCACGGACCAGGAAGGCCGCACTGCATGTCTGATCCAGAGCCTGTTTCATGACTTCGGCTCCGGTTGCATCCTGGGTGACACGGGCGTGCTTTGGCAGAACCGCGCGGCGGGCTTCAATGCCGACCTCGCGCATGTCAACGGTTGGGCGCCCGGCAAGCGTCCGGCGCACACGCTCAACCCGTCCAGCTATCTGGCGGATGACGGCCGCCGATTCTTCTTCGGAACCCAGGGCGGCGACGGTCAGCCACAGACCCAGATGGTGCTTGCCACGCAGTTGATCGATTACCGCCAGCCCGTTGATCGTGCGCTGCGCATGCCGCGTTTTCTGTTGGGTCGCAGCTTTTTCGACAGCACGGACAACCTGAAACTGGAAAGCGATATCAGCCCCGACAGCGTTGCGGGGTTGGCAGAGCGGGGCCATGAAGTGGAACTGATCCCGGCGCAAAGCCCGATGACAGGCCATGCAGGGATCATCAGCATCGAACGCGACGGTTTGCTTCACGCCATGCACGATCCCCGTGGCGAGGGGGTCGGGTTGGGGCTGAAGGCATAGCGGTGCCGATGGTTAAACGACCACCGCACGCCGGGTTTGCCGTGCCTCGGGCACTGGCGGATAATGCTGCCCGTTGCCCCGCCCGCCACCCCTGCGCGCGGCAGAAGGTTTTCTGCAGAAACGAGGAATGGATGGGCTTGAGCACTGTCACCGCCAAACAGCTTGAGGTTCAGCGCATCGTCGATGCGTTGTACAAGGCCATTGCCCAGCACCGCCTGCCGCCCGGCACACGGTTGATCGAAGCGCAGATCGTCGAAACCCTGCACGCCAACCGCAACCATGTGCAGGCCGCGTTGCAGCGCCTGGCCTTGCAGAAGGTGGTCACCATCGAGGCCAACCGTGGCGCGATGGTGTCGCAGCCGACGGCCAAGGAGGCGCGGGATATCTTCAGCGCCCGACGCGCCATTGAGCGCGCGATCGTCGAGTCCATCACCCCGGCGATCATGCGCAAGCAGCGCCAGCGCATCGCAACCCACATGAACAACGAGCGCAAGGCCACCAACGACACCGACCGCCGGGCGATCGTGCGTGAGCTGAGCGAGTTTCACCTGATGCTCGGCGCCATCTGCGGCAACAGCGTGCTCAGCGATATACTCGGCAACCTGATGGTGCGCAGTTCGCTGATCGTGGCGTTGTATCAGCGCAACGACGTGCCGTCCTGCGCGTCGGACGAGCATCAACAGATCATCACTGCCCTTGAAGAAGGCGACCATGAGAAGGCCGTTGCCGTGATGCTCGAGCATCTGGATGAGCTGGAAGGGCAGCTGGCGCTGGAAGCGTCGGCGCCTGAAGAGTTCAACCTCAAGCAAGCGTTGAGTGACTGAAGACGGCGTCTGATCGAAGCCACTCGCTTGATAAAAAAATCACCTGTGGGAGTGAGCTTGCTCACGAACGCGTCATTCGATGCGCGGGAGATGGGGTGGATGGACCGGCCCTTTCGTGAGCAAGCTCACTCCCACAGGGCATCCCCGACCTGCGGAATTGAGCCCCAAACTCGCGTTGAGTGAGTGATGTCAGTGCTGAAACACGTGTCTGAGCCATCGGGTATGAGCAACCGGCCTTGCGGCCGCTCAAACGTTCGCTTCCCGTGCTTGTAGCCCATCAGTGGTGCGCTGATTTCAGCAATGACTGCGGCAGGTGAGGCGGCATCGAAGACGATGAAGTCTGCGTTGCAGCCCGGCGTCAGCCCGTAATCTTTCAAGCGGAGCATTCGCGCAGACTCGCTCGAGACCCAGCCCATGCACTGCAGCAACTCCGCCGCCGTGCCCATCTGGCTGACGTTGGCGAACAGGTTGGCCTGGCGCACCAATGAGGCGTCGCCGTAGGGCGTGAACGGGTTGCCGATGTTGTTGGTCGACACCGAACAGGTGACCCCGCATGCGTGCAGGTGCGCCAGCGGTGCGAGGCCTCGAGGCTTGTTGTGAAAGTGCTCGCGGCCGGTCAGGAACAGGTCGGTGCTTGGCAAACAGGTCACTTGCACGCCGGCTTCGGCGAGACGTATCCCCAACCCGATCAACGTTTCCATCGGCAACGTCGACAGCTTGGTGACGTGCCCGACGGTTACCCGCCCACCCCAGTTGTGTTGCTCCGTGCAGCGCGCGACGTGCTCGATGGTCATCCCTTGGGGGTTGAGATCGAAGTCCAGGTGCAGGTCCAGATCGCAGTCGTATTCCATGGCGAGTTCGAACAATCGGTCGATCTGTGCCAGCGGATCGTTGTCGGTATAAGGGCAGCCGCCCAGCACCGACGCGCCATTCTCCAGGCCGTAACGCAAGAGCGCCTCGGTGCCGGGATTGTTGAGCATGCCTTCCTGCGGAAATACGCAGATCTCAAGCGTGATTGCCCACGCGTAATCGGCCTGCAAGCGGCGGATCGCATTGAAGCCGGTCAAGCCAATCTGCGGGTCCAGCTCGACATGGGTGCGCATGTGGGTGGTGCCTTGCAGGATCGCCTTGTCCAGCACCTGCCTTCCGCGCTGATACACATCCTGCTCGGTGAATTCAGCCTTGGCGGCACGTGTCTGTTGCACGGCTTCGGCCAGGGTGCCCGCCTGCAACTGGCAGCGCTGCATGATGCAGGCCTTGTCCAGGTGGATGTGGGTTTCGATCAACCCGGGCAGCAGCAGTTGACCCTTAAGATCGAGGGTTTCACAGGTCGTGATATCCCGACTCAGTGCTTCGACGAAGCGTCCGTTCTCAACGTAAAGCGTTGCGAGGCCGGACGCTTCGCCCACGCGGGCATGAGTAATGATCAAGGCGTTCATGCGCAGGCTCCTTCGCCCAGATAGGCCGCAGCCAGTTCAGTGTCTTCGCGCAGTTCGGCGGCGCTGCCGGACTTGATCACGCAGCCGGTTTCCAGAACATACGCACGGTCGGCGACTTGCAGCGCAAGGTTGGCCATCTGGTCCACCAGCAACAGTGTCACGCCTTCGTCGCGCAGGGCGGCCAGCGCGTCATACAGTTCGCCAATCATCGACGGCGACAGGCCCAGCGACGGTTCGTCCAGCAGCAGGATTTTCGGTTTCGCCATCAGTCCGCGACCCACCGCGACCATCTGTTGTTCGCCGCCCGAAAGCAGGCCGGCCGGGCTGTCGATCCGGTCACGCAAACGCGGGAAACGCGTGAGGATCGCTTCGATTTCCGCCTCGGCATCGAACGCTTCGCGCCGTGAATAACCACCCAGCAGCAGGTTGTCGCGCACGCTCAGGTACGGGAACACCTGACGACCTTCGGGGACCAGCGCCAGGCCCTGTCCCGCGATGCTGCTGGCGCTGGCCTGTTCGATGTTTTCGTTGTCCAGCAGGATGCTGCCGCCTGACGCACGATGCAGGCCCGCCAGGCACTGCAGGATGCTCGATTTGCCCGCGCCGTTGGCGCCGAGAATCGCCACCAGCTCGCCGGGGTTGACCACTAGATTGACCTTGTTCACCACGGGCGCTGCACCGTAGTCGATGACCAGATCCTTCACGTACAGGCGCGCGTCGTGACTGCCGTTCCAGGCTTCATCGCGGGGTGTCGCCTGATACTCGGTTCCGCCGAGGTAGGCGGCGATCACTCGCTCGTTCTGCTGCACTTCCAGCGGCGTGCCGACCGTGATCGGCTTGCCCGCGTCCAGCACCAGCAGGCGTTCGGACACCGACATGACCAGCGCCATGTCGTGCTCGACCAGCATCACAGTCAGACCATAGCCAGCCAGTTGCTTCAACAGGATCGCCAAGGCATCGGTGTCACGGCGGCTCAAGCCCGCAGCGGGTTCATCCAGCAGCAACACCGAAGGCGCCGTTGCCAGCGCCCGGGCAATTTCCACCAGGCGACGGTCGACGTGGGGGAGGTCGTCGGCGGCGATGTTCACCGCGCCGCGATAGCCCACCAGTGCCAGCAAGTCCAGTGCAAGCGAGCGTTGCCCGGCGGTGGCGCGATTGAAGATAAAACCCAGACGGCCTTTCTGCATCGCCACCAGCACGTTGTCCAGCACCGACATCTCGCCGAACAGCTGGGTGGTCTGGTAGGTCCGTGCGATCCCGGCGCGAGCCGTTTTCCAGGCGGGCAATCCGGCCAGCGGCTGGCCGAGTTCGATCTGTCCACTGTCCGGGGTGTAGAAGCCGCTGATCATGTTCAGCACCGTCGTTTTGCCCGCGCCGTTGGGACCGATGATGCTGGTGATGCTCCCGGCCGGCGCGTGCAAACTGACGCCCTGCGCCGCCTGCACGCCGCCGAAACGGATGCCGATGTCGCGAATGTGCAGGCCATCGCCCTGCGCGCGAGTGCTCAGGAAGTCAGCCATGCGTTTAGCGTTGATCTGGCCCGGCGGCGTCAGTAGCGTCGGTTTGATCCAGCGACGGGCGAGGGAGCCAAGCAGGCCGTTGGGGGCGATCCACAGCACCACCAGCAGCAACACCGAGAAAATCAGCAGGCGGTATTCGGCGAAATCCGACAGCAGTTCCGGCACCAGCACGATCAGCAAGGCGCCGAGCACCGGGCCGAACAAGGTGCCGCTGCCGCCGACAATCACAGCCAGTACGAACAGAATCGATTGTGAAAACGGAAACGACTCCGGGTTGATGAACATCAACAACGGGGCCAGCAAGGCGCCGGCCAGTCCCGTGAGCAGCGCTGACAGTGCGAAGGCCAGGGTTTTGCTCACGACCGGATTGAACCCCAGCGAGCGCGCAGCGATTTCCGACGCCTTCACCGCCCGCATTGCCTTGCCCCAGCCACTGTGGTGCACGCGCTGGTAAAACGCCAATGCGCCGATCATCAGGGCGGTGGCGATCAACGCCAGCAAGATCGACGGGTCCATGCCCGCAAACGCCGGCAACGGGATACCCATCAGCCCATTCGAACCGCCTGTGACGTCACGCCATTCGATCAGGCTGTGGTGCACGACAAACGAGAACGCGATGGTGATCATCGCCAGATAGGGGCCGGTGACGCGCAGCGCGGGAATGGCCAGCAACGCGCCGACACCACCGGCCACCACGCCCGCCGCTGGAACCGCCAGCCACAGCGGCAAGCCCGCGAGGGTCATCAATGCCGAGACGTAGGCGCCGATGGCATAGAAGGCGATGTGGCCGAAGGAGATTTGTCCGCTCAGGCCGATCAATACATTGAGGCCGATACCGACCACGGCGGCCAGTGCACACAGGGTGAAGACCAGCAGGGAATAGCTGTCGAGTGTGAAGATCGCAATCACGCTGACAAGGGCCAGCACGGCGATGGACGCAGGGCCTAACAGGGGTTTCATGTCTTTCATACTTTCACCAGTGCCTGGCTGCCAAACAGGCCGTTGGGACGAATCGCCAAGGCAAGAATCACCAGTGCGAAGGTAAAGATCTGGGTAAACGCCGAGCCGAAATACAGGGTGATCAGCGCTTCGGTCAGGCCGAACAGCAGCCCGGCCCCGAACACGCCGCCGGCGCTGGAGATGCCGCCGAGAATCGCCACCGCGAAGGCCTTGAGGCCGAACAACATGCCCATCTCGGCGTTGACGCTGAACAGCGGGGCGATCAGCAGACCTGCGATGGCCGCGAACACCGTCGAAACCGCAAAGGCGATGGCCACCACGCGATTGACGTTGATGCCCATCAGCATCGCTGCCTTGGGGTTCTGCACGCAGGCCTCCAGCACCTTGCCCAGACGCGTGTAGCGGCGCACCAGGAACAGCGCAAGGGCGATGGCCGCGCCCATCAACGGAATCAGCAGCTGCAAGGCGCCGATGCCGTTGCCGAACACCTCGACCTTGAGGTTCACCAGGCTGCTTTCAAATTGACGCGGCTCTTTGCCAAAGGTGAACAGCGCCAGGTTGTCCACCAGGATGCCGCCCGCCACCGTCGCCATCAGCCAGGCTTGGGAGCCACGGCTGTGGAACGGCCGCACCAGCCACCGTTCGATCACCAGGCCGTACAGCGCGCTGAGCAACAGTGTCAGCGGCAGCGCCAGCCACAGCGATAAACCCCACGTGATGCACAGCGTGTAGCCCAGCACGGCGCCGACCATCATCGCGCTGCCCTGAGCGAAGTTGACGGTGCGCGAGACCACATAGGTCAGGTGAAAGCCCAGGGCGAGCAGGGCGTACATGCTGCCCAGACCGAGGCCGGTGACGATGGCGGCGGTAAACATGGCGTGATTCCTTAGCGTGCGGTGATGGCGTCAATCAAGGCTTGAGCGGGACAATCTGGTCGCCGACGAAATGGGTGAACACGTAGTCGTCCGGCCCCAGTGCGTCATGTTTCTGTGCCGTGAACGGCTGCTTGTAATCCTTGATCAGGCCGTCGTAGTCGGTGATGCCGTAGAAGCCGTCGCGTACGGCTTTGCCGTCGGTGCTGCCCGCCTTTTCGATGGCCAGTGCGCTGAGGTGCAAGGCGTCATAGGCGTTGGCGATGCCGACCGCGGGTGTCACGTCCGCCAGGGTCTTGATCTGTGGGTAGGCAGTCTTCAACGAGGCCAGCAGGGCGTCGCCTTTGGCGTTGTTGTGCTCGGTGAACACGTACGTCTGGATGAAGTGCACGCGCGAGGCGCTCGGTCCAGCCAGTTCGCCGAAACGTCCACCCGCAGGGCCCCAGTGCGACACCACCGGCACGTCCCAACCCATGCGGTCCAGTGACTTGACCACCTGCGCCGAGGGGCCGACGTTGCCGACCATCAGCAGGGTGTCGGCGCCTGCATTTTTCAATCGGGTCAATTGCGGGACCACGTCCAGATCGCTGTCCTGAATGCGCTCGACACCGGCATTCTCAAGACCGCGTTTCTCCAGCGCGCGTTTGAAGCCAGCCTCGTTGGATTCGCCCCAGGGATTGTTGATGAGGATCATCCCCGGCTTCTTCATGCCCTGGTCAGCGCCATATTTCACCAGCGCTTCGTCAACGAGTTCGTCGACGGCCGAGACGCGGAACACGTAGTTATCCGCTGCGCAATTTTCGGTGATCTTGGTCCCGGCCGCCCAGATGCCCATGAACGGGACTTTCAGCTGGTTCGCCAAAGGCACGATGGCCAGCGAAACCGGCGTGTCGAGGCCGCCGAACAGCACGGTGACCTTCTCCCGCTGAATCAGCTCGCGGGCGGCGAGCATGCCTTTGGACGGGTTGCTTTCATCGTCCCGGCGCACCAGTTCCAGCGGGCGCCCCAACACCCCGCCGTGGGCATTGACCTCATCGATGGCCATGGTCAGACCACGGGTCAAGGCTTCCCCGGATTTCGCAGACTGCCCGGAGAGCGCCGCTACCAGACCGACTTTGATCGGCGGTTCTGCCGCCTGGGCGCCGGTGGACATCGCAAGGGTCAGAGAGAAGGCCGCAGCCGTGGGGGACAACAGACGCTGCAGGGTTGGAAGCCGGAATGACATGGGTAACGCTCCTGATTGCTAGCACTTGTAAAATTATTGCTAGCAAGTAGGATGCCAGTCCAAAGACGCCTTGAAAGCGCAGGTTGCGGCCATCATCGCCCGTGATATCGCTCCAAATTAAGGCGCTTCGCACCACGTAGAGGCATACGGACCGTCAGCGGTCATCATCGAGTCAGGAGAGCGGGTTATGTCAGAAGTGAATAAAGACGTTCAGATTGTTAGCAATTTTCTTGAGGCTTCGATGGCACCGGACCCGGTCCGCGCCGCGACTTTCATGAGCGACGACGTGAAGATTACATTTACCGGCGGGCGCGCCATGCCCGATCCGCAAACCATCACCGCGTTCAACGGTTCGCGCTATGCGTGGGTGAAAAAGGCACTGGGCAATTTCGACTGGATGGACCGGGGTGATCACACCGTGGTGTATTCCAACGGCACCCTGTACGGCGAATGGCCGGACGGCCGCAGCTTTTCCGGTAACCGTTACCTGGACCGGTTTGAAGTGCGCAATGGCAAGATCACCCGGATGGACGTGTGGAATGACAGCGCGGAATGGATGCTGATGCCTGAGATTGGTAAGGCCTGAGAATAACGTTCGTAGGCCAAAGCGCATCGAAAAACAAAATCAACAGCAGGAGCAGGAGCAGGAGCAAGAGCTGATCGTTCCCACGCTCCGCGTGGTAACGCATCGAGTGACGCTCCGCGTCGACGTGGACGCGGAGCGTCTTGCCATGCATTCCCACGCAGAGCGTGGGAACGATCAAAGCATCGGATATTGCGACTCGGGTGCAGGCTGAACGCAGGCGGCGGGCCCACGGAGTGTCGCCGAAGTGAAGGTACCTGGACGAAGTCGGGCCAAACCGGGAGCTTCAGACCCTTGGTTACTTGGGGTTATCAAGTGACCCGGCGAAGGCGGAACAGTTTGGCCGTTAGGACAAACCCGGCCCGCGCCGCGCAAAAAAAACCGGATAAGGCACACAATCCAGGAGCGGCTCACCACTTCTCGCCAACCTCAAACCCCTGCACAAAAAATATTTCTCATCCGCATGGAATAAACCCCCTTCGACAAACGTTTACCTTCACTGCCCACACCAATCGGTGACAGCAGCGGGAGCCTGGAAGGTTTCTGGCGTTTGCTCCCTACTCGAAAAACAATCAAGGAGTTCACCATGCTGAAGAACATCATCCTCACCGCCGCCGTGGCCCTGACCTGCGCTTCCAGCCTCGCGTTTGCAGCCAGCCCGGCGATGACCGGCAAGACCGACAAAGGCGAAGTGCTCACCGATCACAAGGGCATGACTTTGTACACCTTCACCAAAGACAGCGCCGGTAAGTCAGCCTGCAACGGCGACTGCGCCAAAGCCTGGCCGCCGTTGATGGCCGGTGCTGACGCGAAAACCGAGGGCAAGTACACGGTGGTGACCCGAGACGACGGCAGCAAACAGTGGGCCTACAACGGTATGCCGCTCTACACCTGGACCAAGGACACCAAGGCGGGCGACACCACCGGTGACGGCTTCAAAGACATGTGGAAAGTCGCTAAACCGTAAGCGCGAACCGGGTTTCACGCCTGCGGGATCCAGCGATATTTGATGGAAGAAAGGGCGACTGCAACTGGTCGCCTTTTTCATATCTGGAAAAGCAAGCGCTTGCGTGAAACGTTTCAGCTGTTCTAGAGTGTTTCGAATTGATTCTCCAAAGCAGTTCCCGAGCGCCGCCCGATCACGAGGTGGCCCAGGCATAAAAACAAAAAGCCTCGAGGATACACATGAACAGTTTGCCTGCTCTGTCTTCACGCGTTTTCATGGCGCCTGACGCACTACCTATCCACGCTGCGGACGCTCGGTCATGAGCGCCGTCCTCGCTGAGTCGCCGATGCCCGTGCTGGAAATGGCCGCCATTTCCAAGACCTTCAACGGCCTGCGCGTGCTCAAAAATGTCGCCCTCAAAGTCTATGCCGGTGAAGTCCATGCACTGATGGGCGAGAACGGCGCGGGCAAATCGACCCTGATGAAAATCCTCTCCGGCGCCTATCAGGCCGATGCCGGTGGCGAGATTCGCGTGGGTGGTCGGACGTTACCGGCGTTCGATCCGCTGACTGCGAAA
Organism: Pseudomonas abietaniphila; assembly: GCF_039697315.1. Lineage (NCBI taxonomy): Bacteria > Pseudomonadati > Pseudomonadota > Gammaproteobacteria > Pseudomonadales > Pseudomonadaceae > Pseudomonas > Pseudomonas abietaniphila. The sequence goes on from NZ_CP155619.1 coordinate 5,639,700, forward strand.
GCCCAGGGCATTGCGGTGATCTATCAGGAGCTGAGCCTGTGCCCGAACCTCAGCGTCGCGGAGAACATTTACCTCGGGCGTGAGTTACGTCGGGGCTGGAGCATCGACCGCAAGGGGATGGAGGCGGGGTGCACCGATGTGCTGGCACGACTGGGCGCCGACTTCAAACCCTCGACCAAGGTCAGCGTGCTGTCGATTGCCGAGCGCCAATTGGTGGAGATTGCCCGCGCGCTTCACGCCGAGGCGAAGATTCTGGTGATGGACGAACCGACCACGCCGTTGTCTTCCCGCGAAACCGATCGCCTGTTCGCGTTGATCAAGCAACTACGTGATCAGGGCCTGGCGATCATCTACATCAGCCATCGCATGGCCGAAATCTACGAGTTGTCGGACCGGGTGTCGGTGCTGCGCGACGGTGAGTACGTCGGCATGCTGGCGCGTGACGCGTTGTCGGCGGATGCGCTGGTCAAGATGATGGTCGGCCGAGACCTGTCCGGTTTCTACAAGAAAGAACACGCGCCGTATGACCCTGGCGAAGTGGTGATGCGCGTGCGCGACATGGCCGATGGCAAGCGGGTGAAACCCTGCAGCTTCGATCTGCACGCGGGTGAAGTACTGGGCATCGCCGGGTTGGTCGGGGCAGGGCGCACGGAGCTGGCACGCCTGATCTTCGCGGCCGATCCACGCACCTCTGGCAGCCTTGAAGTCGCGGGCAAACCCGTGCCGGAGCTGCGTAATCCCACCGACGCGATTCGGGCCGGCGTGGTGTATCTCACGGAGGATCGCAAGGCCCAGGGCCTGTTCCTCGACATGAGCGTGCGCGACAACATCAACGTCTGTGCCTGCGTGCCGGACGCTCATGCCGGCGGTGTGCTGGATCGTGGGCGCGGCGCGCAACGGGCAGTCGAGGCGATCCGGTCACTGTCGATTCGCGTGGCGTCGGGCAAGGTCAACGTTGGTGCGTTGTCCGGCGGTAACCAACAGAAGGTGCTGCTGGCACGGTTGCTGGAAGTCAAACCTCATGTGCTGATTCTCGACGAGCCGACCCGCGGTGTGGACATCGGCTCGAAGTCCGAGATCTACCGGATCATCAACGAACTGGCCAAGGCCGGGGTCGGTATCGTGGTGATTTCCAGTGAGTTGCCGGAGATCATCGGCACCTGTGACCGCGTGCTGATCATGCGTGAAGGGCAACTGGTGGCGGAAGTCGGCGGCGCGTCGGGGCAAGAGATTTCTCAGGAACGGATCATCGATCTGGCGACTGGGGGTGAGCAGGTGGCTGTTCAAGCCTGAAACAACGGCAGTCCCCTGTAGGAGCTGACCGAGGTTACGAGGCCTGCGAAGCGGTGTGTCAGCCAATGAAGATAGTGGATCAGCTACCGCATCGCAGGCCTCCTAACGTCGGTCAGCTCCTACAGTGACCGTGTCATTGACACTTTCTACAACAATAAAAGGAGGCCAGGCCATGAGTCTGACCCTGGAAAACTCGCCAAGCGTGGCGGCCATCAGCAAGCGTGAACGTGTGCGCGAGCTGATGCGTACCATAGGCATGCTGCCGGTGCTGATCCTGCTTCTGGTGGGCTTCGCGCTGATGACCGACAGTTTCATGAGTTGGCAGAACCTGTCGATCATCACCCAGCAGGCCTCGGTCAACGTGGTGCTGGCAGCGGGCATGACCTTTGTCATTCTCACCGCCGGCATTGACCTGTCGGTCGGCGCGATCCTGGCAGCCTCTGCAGTCGTGGCTTTGCAAGCGTCGATGTCGCCGCAGTGGGGCATGCTCGGGATTTTCGCCGGAGTCGGGTTTGGCTTGCTGCTGGGCCTGGTGAACGGTGGGTTGATCGCCTTCATGCGCCTGCCGCCGTTCATTGTCACCTTGGGTGCTCTGACTGCCATGCGTGGCTTGGCGCGTCTGCTGGCGGACGACAAGACGGTCTTCAACCCTGATCTGCCCTTCGCGTTTATCGGCAACGACTCGGTGCTCGGCGTGCCGTGGCTGGTGATCATTGCGGTGGCCGTGATCGCCATTTCCTGGTTCATCCTGCGCCGCACGGTCATGGGCGTGCAGATCTATTCGGTGGGCGGCAACCCCGAAGCCGCGCGGCTGTCCGGGATCAAGGTGTGGAAAGTGCTGCTGTTCGTCTATGCCGTGTCCGGCGCGCTGGCCGGACTGGGCGCCGTCATGAGCGCGTCGCGACTGTTTGCCGCCAACGGCCTGCAATTGGGGCAGTCCTACGAGCTGGACGCCATCGCAGCGGTGATTCTTGGCGGCACCAGTTTTACCGGTGGCGTCGGCACCATTGGCGGCACGCTGATCGGCGCGCTGATCATTGCAGTGTTGACCAACGGCCTGGTGCTGCTTGGCGTGTCGGACATCTGGCAGTACATCATCAAAGGCATCGTGATCATCGGCGCGGTGGCCCTTGACCGCTATCGTCAGTCCGGTGCGCGAACCTGATTCATCGCTTTGGCGTCACGCGTTTCAAACTATGGCTCTGACAATAATCACAAGAGAGAAATCATGAACTTCAAACGCAAATTCCCTGCTGTCGTATCCCTGTGCCTGGCGGCGCTGTTGTCGCAAGGCGTCGAAGCCCGCGAATTGAAATCGGTGGGCATCAGTCTGGGTTCGCTGGGCAATCCTTACTTCGTGACCCTGGCCGACGGTGCCAAGGCCAAGGCGCTGGAGATCAACCCCAACGCCAAAGTGACCTCGGTGTCTGCCGACTATGACCTGAGCAAGCAGTTCTCGCAGATCGACAACTTCATCGCTGCCGGTGTGGACCTGATCCTGATCAACGCAGTCGATCCTAAAGCGATTGCCTCGGCGGTCAAGAAGGCACAGGCGGCCGGCATCAAAGTGGTTGCGGTGGACGTGAGCGCGGCGGGTGTCGATGCGACGGTGCAGACCGACAACGTCGAGGCCGGCAAACTGGCCTGCCAGTTCATCGTCGACAAGCTCTCCGGCAAGGGCAATGTGATCATCGAGAACGGTCCTCAGGTCACCGCCGTGACCGACCGGGTCACGGGCTGCAAATCGGCCTTTGCCGCCGCACCGGACATCAAGGTGCTGTCGGACGATCAGGATGCCAAGGGCTCGCGCGACGGTGGCTTGAATGCCATGCAGGGTTACCTGACACGCTTCCCGAAAATCGACGGCCTGTTCGCGATCAACGACCCACAAGCCATTGGCAGTGACCTGGCAGCCAGGCAACTGAAACGCAGCGGCATCGTCATCACCTCGGTGGACGGGGCGCCGGACATCGAGCACGCGCTGAAATCCGAATCGTCGATACAGGCATCGGCCAGTCAGGACCCTTGGGCCATGGCGCAACAAGCGGTGGTCATCGGCAATGACCTGCTCAATGACAAGAAACCGGCTGAAGCGGTGACCCAGCTCACGCCGAAACTGATCACCCGCGACAACGTCGGTTCCTACACCGGCTGGTCGAGCAAGCGCTAAAACGCTAAATCAGACACACCGCCAAGAGAGTGAACGCAGTGGTCAAGATGGAGGATGTGGCGCGACGGGCCCGGGTGTCGACGTCGACGGTGTCCCACGTGCTCAACGGCACGCGCAAAGTCAGCCCGGAAACGGTGGACGCGGTGCAGCAGGCGGTACGCGAGTTGGGGTACATCCCCAACACGCTGGCCCGCTCGCTGGCCCGCTCGCGCACCAATACCATTGGCGTAGCGATTTCGGCGCTGTCCAACCACTACTTCAGCGAGACCGTTCACGCCATCGAAACCGAGTGCGCGCGCCACGGCATCATGATGCTGTTCGTCGACACCCACGATGATCCCGTGCATGAACTGCACGTGGTCAAGGCGCTGCATCACCGTCGGGTCGATGGCATCCTGCTTGCGCCGTCCAGCGATCCGCAGCACGCCGCGTTGGAGTACCTGCAGGCCAACGCAATTCCCACCGTGCTGGTGGATCGCATGGCCACCGGAGGGTTCGATCAGGTCGGTGTGGAAAACCTGCAATCGACTCGCGAGCTGGTAGCGCATCTGATCGGTCACGGCCACCGGCGCATCGGCATGATTGCCGGGCACCGTGGGCTGAGCACCACCGAAGAGCGCATCGAAGGCTACCGTCAGGCGTTGGCGGATGGAGGCCTGGCGTTCGATGACGCGCTGCTGGTCGATGGCGAGTCCAACAGTGAGTCGGCACGGCTGGCCGCGCAGCAGTTGTTGGGGTTGCGTGCACCGCCGAGCGCGATCATGGCCGCCAATAACCTGATGACCATCGGTGCGATGCATGCGCTGCGGGACGCGAGGATCGCGGTGCCCGAGCAGATGGCACTGGTGGGATTCGACGATTTTGACTGGGCAGATTTTTTCCTCCCGCGCTTGAGCGTGATCGCCCAGCCCGTGCAAGCGTTGGGTGAGCGTGCGGTGCAGTTGCTGTTGCAGCGCATCGAGAGCCCGGAAGGACCGATACAGGCGGAGCGTCTGGCTGCGACGTTGCGCCTGCGAAATTCATGCGGATGCCCGTGAGTGCGGCCGCTGACAGGAAATAACGTTGATGAGTGAAGCTGTCTCTCTGGGCATTGATCTGGGCACCTCGGAGCTCAAGGCCATTCTGCTCGATTCACAGGGTAAAGTGCTGGCGCAGGCGGGCGCGCGGGTGAGCGTCGACCGCAGGCAATCCGGCTGGTCGGAACAGCATCCGGCGGATTGGTGGCAGGCGTGCCTGGCCGCGCTCGGGCAATTGCGTGCAGAGCACCCGACAGCGTGGGGGCGCATCGCGTGCATCGGGCTGTCCGGGCAGATGCACGGCGCGGTGTTGCTGGATGCCGCCAATCAGGTGCTGTACCCGGCCATTTTGTGGGACGACTCGCGCGCCGTGGCTGAGGCCGAGCACCTGAATCACGAGGGTGCCAACTACGCGCAACACACTGGCAGCCTGGCGATGGCGGGATTGACGGCGCCCAAGCTGCTCTGGCTGAAACACCACGAGCCGCAGGTGTTCGGGCAGATCGACTGCGTGCTGTCGCCCAAGGATTACTTGCGCCTGCTGCTGACGGGCGAACGCATCAGCGATATGTCCGATGCGGCGGGCACGCTCTGGCTGGATGTGGCGCGACGGGTGTGGCACGAACCCATGTTGCACGCCACTGGACTGACACTCGCGCAGATGCCGACCTTGCTGGAAGCCGATCAGCGATCCGGCGGCTTGACTGAAGCGTCTGCGCGGGTATTGGGTCTGCCGATTGGATTGCCAGTGGCAGCGGGCGGCGGTGACAACCCGGTGTCGGCCGTGGGCATTGGCGCGATCAATGCCGGCGATGCGTTCGTCACCTTGGGCACCAGCGCGGCCATCGTTGCGATCACCGATCACGCAGCGGGCAATCCCTTGAGCGCGGTGCACAGTTTTTGCCATGCGCTGCCCCATCGTTGGTACACCATGGGCGCCATGCTGGCCGGTGCCAGTTGCCTGCGCTGGGTGACGCGCCTGCTCGGCCAGCCGGACGAGCAAACCTTGCTGGCGCGGGTGCAGGCCGAGTTACCCGTCGAGCATTCGGTGGCTGTTGCCAATCCCTTGTTCCTGCCTTACCTGGCAGGCGAGCGAACGCCGCACAACGACCCGTTGCTGCGCGGCGGTTTCATGAACCTCGGACACGACAGCACGCCTGCGATGCTGGGGTACGCGGTGCTGGAAGGCGTCGGCTTTGGTCTGCTGGATGCAATGAATGCAGTGCTTTCAGCCGGTGCCACGATCAACGGCTGCGCCTTGGTGGGCGGCGGCGCGCGCAGTGAATACTGGGCGCAGTTGCTGGCCAACATTCTTGATCTCGAGGTCTACACCCTTCACGGCAGCGAGCTAAGCGCGTGCATCGGTGCGGCCAAACTCGGTTTTTTGGCGATCGGGCAGGGGAAGGATCTGTTGCAGTCGGGCATGCCGGTCAAGGCGAGGTATCAGCCCCAGTCCGCCGTTCAGCCCGTACTGCGCGAGCGCTATGCGAAGTTTCGGGGGTTGTTGTCGGCGGCGCAGGGTTTGCGATCGCGGTAGGCAAAGTCCGGGATCGCCGCAATAGGGGTGGGAGCAGTCCGAGGTTACGAGGGTCTGGGCCGCACTCGGACGAACGCGGTGGGTCATTCACCAATGCGGCCGCTGACCCACCGCATTCGCCAGCAAGCCGGCTCCCACAGGTTTTGCGTCCGTCGCGAACCATCGATTCGCCGCAGTAGGTGTGGGAGCAGTCCGAGGTTACGAGGGCCGCGAAGCGATAGGTCATCCGCACTCAATGGCACAGATCCACCGCCTTCGCGAGCAAGCGGTTGCGACCTAATGATCTCGGACACCATTCATGGGCGATACGATTCGCCTGTTAACGTTCGATCCGCCCTCAAGACTTCGTTTCTTTCGTCCCAAGCACGTCGCGAATACTGTCGATGACGTTGCCGTCCTTGATGACATCCTTCAGCCAGCCTTCAAGAGGCATATTGCCCCATTTGATCGCGCGCTCGATCAGGTAAGGCACCGGGCTTTGCGGTTCGGTTTGTTTGAAGAACTGTGCGACGCCCGCCAGCAGGGTGAATGCCTCATCGCGGGTGAGCGGGGTGGTGCGCAGCGGAGCCGTAACGCTCTCTTTGGCGGTCATGGTCATGGCGGGGCCTGCGGGGGGGAGATCGTTCGCTTGCGCAGTAGGCTCGGGATGAGCCAGCGGTTCAGGGACGTTCAGTTCAACGCCACGGTCCTTGAGCAGTTTTTCGGCCAGTTGCGCGGCACGGGACAGGATTTCGATCAAGGCGGCGAAACTTGGCGCCTCATGACCGAACAGCTGATCGGCTGTCACCTGCAACTGACGGCAGGCGTGCAGGCTGTCGTTGATTTCAGCCGCTTTACGCACGAAGTGCTCTGTGTCGGTCAGGACCACCGAGCGCTGGAAGATTTCGGCGTTGATCTTTCCTTCGTCCAGCGCGGTTCGCATGGCCTGTTGATTCTGCAGCGCCAGGTTTTCGATATGACGGGATTCGTCATAGCGCAACAAACCAAAGTGGTCCCCTTGGGTGATGGGTAAGCCGCCAACCACGTCGGCCAGTGTCGTTTTAAGCCATGCCAACCGCGCGGCGCGTTCTTCCAGGCCTTCATCGAGCGCCGGGTAGAGGTCATCCCAGAACCGCTGCAGAATCCGCTCGGCCAGGGTGAGACCGAAGGTGATCCCCACGAAGTGATATTTGTGCGCCAAGGCTTCACTGAGCCAGGCCACGAGCATCAGGTCTTTGCTCTGCCGAGCAAGGCCCTGTGCGGCCAGCGTGATCGTCAGGTCCCAATCCGATGATTTCAGATCGGTCTGCCAGTCACCCTGGGTCAGATAATCCGGGTCTGCCCGACGGGCCTCTTTGACGTTATCGAACAGCGTGGAAAAGCTCAGGTCTTCGCCGCTGCCTCCATCGATGGGCGCTGTCAGTTCGGTCAGTGAAAGGTCGTTGAGAAATTCAGACATGGTCAACTCGGGCATTTAAAAAGAACACCACGCCGATGGATTCGGCATGGTGTCGAATACGGACCCTCGCCAAGGGCGAAGGTCCATGGTGCTTACGCGATCACGCAAAAACCTTGTTGGCGGTACGGTCCCAGCCGCCAGTGACGTTACCGCCACCCTGGCCGTCGGCACGGCTCTGCTGGGTGTAGGTGGTTTTGATGCGCGCGAAGTTGAAGCTGATCTCTTCGATCGGCAGGTCGCTCACGGCCTTGTCTTCACCGTCCTGATTGCCTCCGGCAATGGCTTTGACCGACGAGACGACAACCTCTTCCAGGTTGATCGTGAGGTAGGTCAGCTTGTCGCCGCCAGCGCGGTTGACGTTCAGCTGGATCTTGGCAATGTGAGTGCCTTTGCAGCAGGCTTCGAACAGCTTCGCGGAGGCTTTGTCGACCGCTTTGCGAATGCTGAAATCGCTCAGCGCAACGCGCTCGGACGAAGCACCGCCCGAGGAACTTGCGGTTGCCGAAGTGGCTTGAGTAGCGCCGTACTCATAGCCCAGCACTTCGATCCAGTCCTTGTGCTTGTCGTCCAGTACTTCACCAGGAATCCCGTCGATCTGAATATATGCGTCAAATGCCATTTCTTACTTCTCCATTTCTTACATTTAAGGGCTTGCCTTACCTGCGGCCAGACCGCAGCCCCTCGGTTTGACCTTCTTGATCATTCAAGAGAGGTCGGTTGCCGCTGCCTCAGCCTCCGCACGCAGAGGCTCAGGCGCCGGTTTCTTCTGAGTGACTCGCGCGCTCAGTTGAGTGCGCGTACCTCGATTTCTACCCGCCGATTGGGCTCCAGGCATTGAATGAGTTGAGCTCTGGGCAACTGCATGTCGCATTTGACCAGTGGCTTCTCACTGCCTTCGCCCACGGCCTCGACCAACTCGGCGGGCACGCCCTTGCCGACCAGATAGGTCTTGATGGTCTGCGCGCGTTGCTTGGATACCTGAAGGTTGCCCTGCGGGTCGCCCAGTTGGTCGGCGTGCCCGGCGATGATGATCTTGCCGATGTTCGGGGTGCTCAACAGCTTGCCGGCAATGGCACTCAACTGGCTCTGGCCCTCGGTTTTCAGGCTTTGGAAGTCGGCTCGGGCAAACGCGAACAGGGTGTCCGATTCCAGGGTGATGGTCTCGATCGAGCGCAGCGATTGCGACAGCAGGCTGTTGATGTAATTGCGTGAGCTGGAAGTCAGGAATGCGTTGTCCAGAATCCTGGGCACATCGGGCTCGTGGATCTGATCGCTGTAGAAATTTACCTGACGGCTGGCCAGCTCATAGTCGGTACCTGAATTCGGAGCGGCAGCGTCGGCTGTCATGCTCTTGCCGGTCTGACGGGCAATGGCGGGGTACCAGTAATCAGGAATTCTGGCTTTGAGAAACGCAGGGTCGGCCTTTTCGCGTTGCGAGCGCGAGAGCATCACGTAGGTCTCCAGCGTGGCCTTGCCGAAATCGGCGATCGATTGAGCCCGGTTGTCATTTGGCAGGGCACGGGGCTCAACGCTGTCGACCCCGGTGACCGGTAGCAGGTCCTTGGCGTTACGTTGATAGACCTTGATGGTGGTCAGCAGGTACAGCGAGCGCGTCAGGTTGTCCGCCGTCGGTTTGAGCATCACGGTTTCGAGCCGGCTGAAATAGCGGCCGCGCAGCACAGGTTCGATTTTGTACCCTTGGTAAAGGCCCAGACGCAGACGCAACGGGACGCCCTGATCGTGATGCCGCGTGTAGTAATCAGCGGTCCAGAAACGCAAACGGTCGAGGGTCTGCCAGGCCGTGTACTGTTGCGGCGTTGTTTTGTCCTGAGCCGCCGCTGCCGCCAACTGCGTGGAAATCGTTTCGATCTCGGTCTTGTTGTTCCAGTATGACCAGCCCCACACGCTGCAAAGCAGCAGCGCGATCAGACTGGCGCCACCCACCCAGGCGGCCTTGCGGCGACGCTCGCGGAAGTTGGTGGTGTACAGCGCGACCAGATGCTGGTCCGGAATGATGACCTTGCGAAACAGGCTGTTGATGAACAGCGGTTGCGGCTGTGCGTTGCCATCGACCGACGCGTGCTCGGCCTCAAGGTGAAAGCGTTCGCTGACGTGCCGTGTGTGACCGCCCAGCTCCGGCGCATCGGCGTCCAGCGCACTGGTGAAATAGAATCCGCGCAGCAGCTCCGCGCTTTGATAGGGATTGGCACGGAGCAGGGCGTCGACGAACAGCTGCATCCGGGGTTTGAGCGCGGCCAACTCCAGCGGGAAGCGGTAAACGGCCGAGTCCTGACGGGTGATCTGAATGTCTTGCAATACCAGCTGCTGGCTGGCTACGCCTTGCCAGTACTGGATCAGCTCATCCATGGCCACGCCAAAACGCTGACCCCAATCGGCGGTTTCGTAATCCTTGTGCGTGAACGTTTTGCCCATCACTTCGCCACGTGCCACTTCGTCGAGCCGACGATAGAAAGCACTGAAACCGGGTACCAGGTCGCATTTAGTGAACACCAGATAAACCGGCAGACGCACTTCCAACAGCGAGTGGGTTTCCTGAATGCGCTCACGTAGACGTTTCGCCAGTCGCTCCTGATCCTCCAGCGAGGCCTGCAGAATGTCGTGAATGCTGACGGTGACGATCAGACCATTGAGCGGACGGCGCTGACGGTGTTGACGCAGCAATTGCAGGAACGCACGCCACTTGCCAGCTTCTTCCTGGTTGTTCATGTACCGCCCGGCAGTGTCCAGAAGGACCGCTTCGGAGCTAAAAAACCAGTCGCAGTTGCGCGTCCCGCCAAGCCCTGCAACCCGAACGCCTTCGCGTTCGGCATACGGGAAGTTCAGGCCGGACTGATACAACATGGTGCTTTTGCCTGCCGCAGGCTGGCCCACCACCAGATACCACGGCAATGCATATAGCGCGTCCTTGCCAGCGGTGCCGCGTGGCTTGTTGCTGTGCAGGCGGTCGATACTCTGCAACAGGCGCTCACGCAGCAGGCTGACCTCTTCGCGCTCGGCGGGGCTGGCGTTGAGCACAGCTTGATCGGCGTCGTCGCGCAGCAAACCCTCCAGGTTGTGGTGTCGCGACGCGCCTCGGTACAGCAGCAATACATAACCGGCCGACAGCAGCAGGAACAGCCCGATGCCTGCCAGCAGACTGTGCAACGAATTGAAGTCCAGCGCGCGACCGATGGCCCAGACCAGGAAGATCGTCAAAAAGAAGCAGACCCCCAGAATGTAGGGCTGGTAACGCAAGCAGTAATATTTGATCTTGTTCATACAGACTTCATATCCGGCGCGTCGACAAAGCGGTCGATGACGTCAAAGAGAGGGCGTTCCATGCTAGGAAATTCCGGCGGCTGATGGTGTTCGTCGAACGTCGCGAAATTGGCCAGCACGTCGTAGTTTTGGGTGTGGTCGCTGTTGCCCGTCAGCACGGCATAAAGACCGTGGGTGCTTCTGGAGGGGAAGCAGAACAGTTTCGGACGCATGAAATCGTCCGCCAGCAAGCTGACTTGCGGTGACACTCGGTGTGCATTCATCCGCGTCAGCCAGTCGACCCACAGGTCGGCAGTCGGGTTTTTCAATCCACGTTCGGCGGGCAGTGGCAGGCAAATACTTGGCGCATCCGCATGGCGCAACGGGCGACGCAGCGCAGAGAGCCGGGTCAGCACCGCGTGGGTAATGAACTCCGGATACGAATGCTTCAGCGCATCGGCGATGTCCCGCAGGTTGAAGTTGCGCAGAAACTTTTCGTGTACCTGGCGAAACAGCGCAAAGTCCTGCCCCTGCAAGGGGCGCAGCGCCTTGATCTTGTCGAACAGAAGCGCCGGCTGTTCTCCCTGTACACCCAGATGCAGCAGCGATCTGATCTGTGTGCAGAACAGTTCGCTCAACGTGAACGGGTTGATCAGGCGCTCGTTCTCCACGGCTTTCACGGTCTGAAAAATGAAGAACGGATAGCGTCGCTGGCTAGCATCCATCGAGCTGATCAAGCCTCCCAGCAGCCAGTTTCCAGAACGGGCCCGGTAGGAAAAAAAGCACAGTGGCAGACGGTCGAACAACGCGCGCCAGTCTTCGCGCGGATGAATCGCCGCTAGCGAGTCCTGAAGCCAGCCGTCGAATTCCCGGACTTCGTCAGCGGCGCCGTGCAGGCTGACGAAGTCGGCGCTGGCCGGTATTTTCCCGAAGCAACCAATCATTGGCCGCTCCTTGGGTGCAGGGCTGAACGCTTCACTTGGTTCGCCCGTCCGCGACGCTGACCGGCGTGTTCAGTGCGCTCAGCGCCTTGACGTTAGCCAGATCGGTCAACTTGACGCCGCCGTAGTTGCGCACGGCCAGGCTCACCTGGCCAGTTGCAGTGGTCCAGCTGAAGCGTTGCTGAATGCCGTCCAGATCGACGACCCGCGCGCTGTCGTTCATCCGCAGCAAGCCCCAGCGTCCGGGGTAATCGAACACGGTGATGCGTTCGCCCGTCAGCGTCACGACGTCCAGACGAGCGCCGGGTGCTGTGGTGGTGCCCGGCCAGGAGAAGCGGCTCCAACTGGTTTTGCCGTTGCGGTAGTGCTGTTCCTGACCGTCGAGGGTGAAGATGATGTCGGTGAAGTTAGCCGACGGCTCCAGCATGATCTCGAAGCCATTTTCCTTGTCGGACAGGCTGGCGATGACCTCGCCCAGAGAGCTGGCCTTGTCGATGCTGCTGACCATGTTCGGGTTGACCAGCGGCGCGGCTTTGGCGCTGCTGCTCATGCCCAGGCCTTCACCGCCCGACAGGTTGCCGATTTCATTGCGCTTGAAGTTGGGGAGCAGGCCTGATTCGGGGTCGACGAACCGCTGAAGATCCTTGACCGATGCCTCGTTGCGACTGCCGGCGGCGATCGGGTAGCGGTGGGCCATGACCTGTTCCCACGGCTTGGCAATCTGCTGCGCCCAGGCTTTGGCGATCTGCTGGCCGGCCGGGTCGCGCAGGGTTTCCCAAGCGAACTGGATCGGCAGGCTGAACAGACTTTGCAGCGACGCCGACAGGCTGCCCTGGCTGGTATCGACCGTGGTCTCCACGTAGTTACGGACGTTGGTCACTTCGCTCGGCTGGCCTTCCAGCGTTTCGCTGATCAACTGTTTGCTGCTTTTGCCGACATCCTGCGAGCGCTGGATGTTGTTCATCCGCACCTTGAGTTTGCGCAGCGCGGCCAGGTAACGATCCATGATCGTGCTGTCTGCGCCCTCGGCATTCTGGGCGGCAAACACGCGGGAGACCGGCTCGAAGCGCTTCGCCAGGCTGCCGTCGTCAACGGGCGGCAGCGGCGAGAGCAGTGCTGCCGAGGACTTATCACGGCTGTCGAAAAGTCCGGTGACCTTGCTCCAGAAGGTGTCCTGCGGTTGGGTGCCGGGTTGCTGCGCCTCGCGGGGCGCGGGCAGGTCCCACTGGGTGTTTTCATTGACCGCCGACAGGAGGGTCTTCACGGGAGAGTTCTGAACGTCGCTCAGCAACGACAGCTGTTCTGTCGCGTTCGCCATGTCGGTGAAATGACGCACGCCGACACCGTTGAGCAGTGTGTACCAGACCTGTGCGTAGTCACGCTTGTAGCGCGTCATGAACTCGCGCATGAAGTTGGCTTTCTGCACGATGCTGTCGCCGCCCTCACCATCGAGCACCCAGTCGGATTCGTTGCGCAAGTTGCCCGACACCAGTTTGATGAGTTCCGGTTTCACGAAACCCTCCCAGCCTTGCCGAGTAAAGATCGCGGGCACCGCCTCGGCGCCATACAGCAATTGGCGACCCGGTAACGGCACCAGGTCATTAAGGTTGATGGCCGGAAACTGGCGGCTGGATTCCAGCTGCAAACGCAGGTATTCACGGTCCACCAGCGAGCTTGAAATCATGAATGACTTGAGGCTCTTGCGCGTGCTTTCTACCAGTTGCTCATTGCGCGGCAGGGCAGGGGCCTGACCGTTCTTGAGCAACTGCACGTACATCGGCGTGTTGTCTTCGATCACCTGATCGCTGACCGGGCTGGCGTCGGTTGCCGTGCTGGCCCACGCCACCGGCAATGCGGCGCTGACGAACTCCGGATCCGGGTGCACGTTCGGTTGGGTCAACATCAGGTACAGCTTGAGCGAGTTGTAGGACTCGATGATCGACGCGACCTGCTGCTCGTCCAGACGGCCCAGCATCTCTTCCGACAACGACAGCCCACCGGTGGTGGCCGACAACTCGGCGGCATCATTGGCCGTCGCAGGATTGCGCAGGTCGGCCAGTGCGCTGTTGCGGGTCTTGCTCGCGGCGCCTTTGGCTATGCCCTTGAGGCGATTGCCGGCGTCGGAGGCGCTGCGCGGAATACTGCTCAGCGTCGGTTTGCCAGCGTTTGCATTGAGGTTCTGCACCGCCCGGCCAATCACTTTCTGACCTTTGGCCGCTGGTTCGATGGCCTTGCCGTTGCCCGTTGCGAGTGGGGTCTGCGGGTCCATTGCGTTGGCGAACTCGTTGAACGCGCGCATCTGCATTTGCAGTTTCAGCGCCACTGGTTCCAGCGCCTGGCTGCGCAGTTGTTGAAGGTAGGCAGACTGGGCGACGGCATAGATGTCCTCGCCCCGGTACAGCCCTGCGCTCAACTGCAACGGCACACCTTTGACGCGATGTTTTTCGATCAGCGCCAGTTCGTCGCGGAGCAATTCCAGCCCCTCACCCGCGGCCATGCGTTGAGCGCGGTCGGGAGCGTTTTCCAACTCGTCGATCTTGTGCTGCAGCGCCGCAATCCATTGCCGGTTGTTCTGGAACGCCAGCGCCTGCCAGCCAATAAAGGCCAGACCCACCAGTGCAGCGAGTGCGATCACGGCAGGGCTCAATGAAGTGTCACGCCCGGTTCTCGACTGATAACGGATCAGCTCTCGGTCGGGAAAGATGACGCGGCGGAACGTGTCGGTGATGAAATAACTGCGGTCGCCGACCTTTTTGCCGCTCGCTTCGGCAACTGCCAAGCTGTCTTGGGCAGGGTGCAGCGCGAACGACTCGGCCAAATCGTCTTCGTACACCTGGCTCAGTTGCTGATCAGTCTGCAAGGCGCTGGTGAAATAGAGGCCGCGCAACAGCAACGGGGTGCCATGGCTGGCAGGCTGAGTGAAGTGCTCCAGGAACTGTTCGAGCACACCCGACAGTTCGGCGAAGTAGTTCGGGAAATTAAGCAACGCACTGTTGGCATCGGACCCCAGAGTGATCATCTGAGCGTCGACGTGCCGCTGGATTCCGTTGTGCAGATTCGCCAGTTTTTTGTCGAGCACGGACCGCAGACCATGGTTGCGTATCTCTGACAGCCCGAATGTCATGCCCAGCGGCTGCTGACGCTCGGTAATGTCCAGCCCGTCGAATGCCTGATTGAAGCCGGGCAACTGGTCCGTCTTGCTCAGCATCAGGTAAATCGGTGGATTGGCGTCCAGGCAGCGCGCGTATTCTTCGATTCGGGATACCAACTGCGTGGCCATCTGGGCGCGTTCGTGCGCTGTAGCCGCTAGCAGTTCCGGCAGACTCACAACCAGTACCAGACCGTTGACGGCTGCCTTTTTACGCTGCTTTTTGAGTAACTGAAGAAATGCGGTGAACTCACTCGCGGACTGGTCGTCGCGCAGGTAACGTCCGGCCGTATCGATCAGCACCGCATCAGGGCTGAAGTACCAATCGCAGTGTTGGGTGCCACTGTCGTTATCGTTCTGACTGCTGGCGATGCTGGCAGACAGGCCCGAACGCGTGAGCAGGGAAGTCTTGCCCGCCGCTGACATGCCGATGACCAGATACCACGGCAAGTCATACAGGGCCGAAGAACCGCCGCCGCCCGCAGAGCGGTCGGCGCGCAGCATGGCAATCGCATGCTTGAGCCTGTCCCTGAGCACTTGTTGGTCGCGGAATTCACCGTTTGATTTCAGCGACCGGTCAACCTCGATCTGCACCAGGTTTTCAAGGTTGTGCTCGGTGCGGATGCGCTTGTACTGGCGCAGGACGATCACCAGCAAATAAAACGCGCTCACGATCGCCATCGTTTCGAGCACATGGTCGCGCGACCATTGCAGGCGCGGGGCCACGAACCAGCAAATCATCAGGCTTGCCAGCCACATCACGATGACGAGGAACCAAAAGCTTTTTAACGCACGAAGTAGTGTTTTCATGTCTTCCTGACTCGGTTACCTGACCATTGCTCAGGCACTGAACAGCTGGCTGATGTGTTCTGACAGTGCGGCGACGTCTTTGCCCAGCAACCAGTCCAGCGTCAGGTACACACCCACGCAGACCAGCGCGATGAGCGCCAGATAGAGCCAGACGGGGACTTCGTGTCGCAGCATCTGCGAGACCTGATCGGGCAGCGCCCAGTCGGGCGAAAGCGCTTTGGGGGTTTTGCGATAACGCGCGATGTCCTGACCGAGGGTGTTGGCCAGATAACGCAGCTGATCCTTTTCGCTAAGGCCGAACTTGCCTTCGAAACCCAGCGCCAGACACAGGTGATAGACCTCCAGCACATCAAGGTTGGTTTTGACATCTGCGCGCAGAGCGTCAATTTTTTCGAAGAAGCCCTGGCCCGCCAGATGCACGCCGAAATAGCGGAACTGCAACGGCGACAGCTCGAAGTGACGACGCAGTTCGTTGTCTCCCGAGCGCAACACGCTTTCATCCAGAAAGGCACACAGCGCGTATTGGGTGTCCTTGACTTGATCGACGCTGTAATTGGCGCTGCGGGCATCGCGTTCCAGCGTGGTGAAGAATGCGTCGACACTCGCTTCGAACGCGCTGATCGACGTGACCTGACGGCCGCGACGCACGATCAGCGCCATGCTGATGAAGTCCTGCACCAGATCTTTCAGGGTGGGTTTGGCGACAGGGGCGTTCGTTGCCCCCTGTATCACGGCTTCGTTCATTTGAGTACCGCCATCAGTTCAAGCTTGAGGTTGGTGAAGGCACTGGGTGCATAGAAAGAAATGGCCTGGGCACTCATCATGCGTTCGTAGACCCGACCATGAGGTTCGATGGAGAAATAATGGTTATCCAGCCGCACGGGAATGGCGTTTGGCAGGCGCGTGGAGTGATTGAGGGTGACCCCCGGCATGGCGCTGTTGACGACTACTTCGATGTCTTCCGGCGAGCCGACCTTGAAGGCGCGCGGCACGAGCTCCAGCAGGCTGGAGCCGGGCATGTCCGCGTGCACGGAAATGTAGAAATCCGCCTCGGCCAGACGCGGGTCATGCAACTGCCCTTGCCAGTACGACGGTTTGGTCTGCGTGAGGTTGATCACGATGCACTGGTTCGGAATCACGTTATCGAGCAGCACCCGGATCATCTCGTCCAGCTTGACCAGAGAAGCCGCCGGGTCGTGATGGTTGTACTCGGGAATGTCGTTGAGCTCAGTATCGAGGGAGAACGTCAGCAGCCCGCCCGCCAGCTCTGCCAGAAACAGGTACAGGCGCTCCGGGTGCAGGCGCGGGTGTGCCAGCAAATGGGCCAGGTTCGGGTAGGCGCGGTTCACGGTGTTGAGCAGCCAGAACAGCGTGACATCGCTGGAACCGAACTCGGCGATCTGGTCGGCACGCTCGCGGCGGCGACCCGACAATGCCTTGCTTTTGGATTGCAGCGCACCGAGCAGACGCTTGCCCAGGCCGATCAGGGTTTCGTGATTGCCGAGGTGCAAGGTCGGATGCACGAAGTGCGTGTCCAGATTGAAGCCGCCAATGTTGTTGCGTGACAACCGCGCGACCGGGCAATAGCTGTAGCCATCCAGTGTGTCGCCGTCGATCAGCATCACTACATTTAGGCGCAGGCTGGTGATTTCGTTTTCCAGGTCGCCTTCGTTGAGGTCGGGCAGGGTGTCGAATTGCTTGCGAAAGCGTCGCGCGCTCTTCTGCTCCTGTCCGTCCTCGACGTAGTTCAGACCGAACGGCTCAGGCAGTTTCAACGCGGCATAAACCTTGAAATCGTTGCCTTTGAGCAGCTCCCGAAGATCGCGGGCAGCAGGAAGCGGATCGTGCTGTGGGGCGTCGAACAGGGTCCCGTCGGGAAATACCAGTTTCAGCCGTTTGAGCTGCAGCGAACCATTCGCCAGCGCTTCCTCATCGATCTGCAACGCTTGAACGCCCCAGTGAAAGGGGGTATTGCGCAATGTCGACTCGGCCAGTTGGTGCTGGTGAAACTCATCCTGATATTGGAAATGTTGTGGCAAAAGGAACATGCCTTCAGACCACATCACGCGGCTCTGCTTACTCATGAACGCCTTCCAATAGTGAATCGAATTTTGACTGCATGCTCTTCTGTGCAGAATCGGTGGCGGTGTCTTCTGCTTTCTGCACCAGCGCGTCCTGCACCTGATGTGTCAGTGTCGGTTTCGCAGGGTTTTCGGGCATGGTGTTGCTCTTGGCCAGTTGGGCTTCAGTAGGCGGCTTTTTCAGGACGTCATCACCCCGCACTGCGACCATCTGGTTGTTGTCCACGAGTACGCGTAAACCGTCCGATGAAAACCAGATGCCGTCCTTGCGCAACGAGTTGGCGTCGAAGGCGACTTTCCAGCGGCTTTTCTCCTCCGAGCGGAAGAACGCCGCCACGCCGACGTAACTGGCGGCCTTGTTCAGCGGCCACCGGTTGTTCTGACCCATGCCGGGAAGCAGCGTGATCTCCTCGCTGTCGATCAACGTGTTGCCGAGCGCTTTTTGCGGGTCATCCCACAGTGAGTCGGCGTCGGTCGAGGCAAAGCGCTCAAGGGCCGTGAGCTGGTACACCCGCAAGACGACCGAGAGCGGTTTGCCCGACTCGTCGGGGTTCAGCTGATTGCCGCCGTCGGACGTCAGGATGACGTTCTCTTTGTCGCCGAACAGCATGTCGCCTGCCCAGGTGTCGTCCACGCGCTTGCTGGCCCGGTCAGTGATGCCGCAGGCCGTCAGCGCCATCATCATGGCCAGAACGGTCAAGCCTTTTGTCCAGCCTGCGCTGGTACGTTCCATGTTGTGCATCTTCATGACAGCTACCTATGAATGCTCAAATCAGGTCAGGCGGTAGGCGAAGTCGCCGTCGCTGCCCAGTTCGATGTCCAGACGTTGAATCGGTTTGTCCTGAGCCATGCGCTCCAGCACATGCTGGGCAAGTTCGGGCATGAGCGTCTTGGACAGAATGTTGTCGATGTTGCGGGCGCCGCTGTCGACCTCGGTGCATCGCGCTGCAATGGCCGCGACCAGCGATTCGTCGTACCCCAGCACCGCCTGATGATTGCGTTCGAAACGCTTGCGGATACGTTCCAGTTTCAGCCCCACGATGCTTTGCAGGATCGCGTCTTTGACCGGGTAGTAAGGCACGATGGACAGACGGCCCAGGAACGCCGGCTTGAACACCTGGTTCAGTTCGTCGCGCAGCCCCTCGACAATGTCTTCAGGGCTCGGTTGCTCGGCCGCGTTCAGGCACCACTGCATGATCCGATCCGTGCCGGTGTTGGAGGTGAGGATGATCACCGTGTTGCGGAAATTGATCTCGCGGCCTTCGCCGTCGTCCAGGACGCCCTTGTCGAAGACCTGGAAAAACAGCTCCAGCACGTCCGGGTGCGCCTTTTCCACTTCATCGAGCAGCACGACGCTGTAGGGCTTGCGCCGCACGGCTTCGGTCAGGACACCGCCTTCGCCGTAGCCGACATAGCCGGGCGGCGAGCCCTTGAGGCTGGAAACGGTGTGCGCCTCCTGGTACTCGGACATGTTGATGGTGATGACATTGCGCTCGCCGCCGTACAGCGTGTCGGCCAGCGCCAGTGCGGTTTCGGTCTTACCGACGCCGCTCGGGCCCAGCAGCAGGAACACGCCAATGGGCTTGTTCGGGTCTTCCATGCGCGCGCGGGAGATCTTGATGCGCTTGCCGATCTCCAGCAGCGCATGGTCCTGGCCCAGCACGCGCTCACCGAGCAGGGCGGGCAGACGTTGCACGGTCTCGATTTCATCGCGCAGCATCTTGCCCAGCGGGATGCCGGTCCAGCCAGAAATCACTTCGCCGATGGTGCCGCCGTCGACCAACGCATGGACCAGAGGCTGTTCGCCTTGAACGGCCGTCAGCTCGGCGCGCAGGGCAGCAATCTCATGGGCGTCCGGCGTCTCGCTGGCGCTGGCGCGAGCCAGTTTATCGACCAGTTCAAGCTCGCTTTTCCACTGGTGTACGAGGGTTTCACGGCGCTGCGTTGCCGCCTGCAACTCATCGTTGAGCGCTGCGAGACGACGGGAATGATCACTGCCCTTGGACGCTTCCTGTTGCAGCACCGTGATTTCCGACTGCACGTTTTCAATGAGCCGTTTACAGTCTTCCAGCGGGCCGGGTTGGGCGGACTGCGCCAATGCCACGCGCGCACAGGCGGTGTCCAGTACGCTGACCGCTTTATCCGGCAGCTGACGCCCGGTGATGTAGCGGTTGGACAGACGAACAGCCTGCACCAGCGCTTCGTCCATCACCGTGACTTTATGGTGCTCCTGCATTTTGCCCAGCAGGCCGCGAAGCATGTGAATGGCTTTGTCTTCGTCCGGCTCTTCGACTTTCACGACCTGGAAGCGGCGGGCGAGGGCGGCGTCTTTCTCGAAGTACTTCTTGTACTCCGCCCAGGTCGTCGCAGCGATGGTGCGCAACTCGCCGCGGGCCAGTGCAGGCTTGAGCAGGTTGGCGGCGTCGTTCTGACCGGCCTGGCCACCGGAGCCGATCAGCGTGTGCGCTTCATCGATGAAAAGAATGATCGGGTGCAGGCTGCGCTTGGTTTCTTCGATCACCGACTTCAGGCGATTCTCGAATTCGCCCTTCACGCCAGCGCCTGCCTGCAACAGGCCCAGGTCCAGCGTGTGAATCGCCACACCCTTGAGCACCGAAGGCACGTCACCCTGCACGATGCGCAGCGCCAGGCCTTCCACGACTGCGGTTTTGCCGACGCCCGCTTCACCGGTGAGGATCGGATTGTTCTGCCGACGGCGAGTGAGAATGTCCACCATCTGCCGCACTTCGAATTCACGACCGAGCACCGGATCGATCCGGCCTTCACGCGCGCTCTGCGTCAGGTTTATGGTGTACTGATCAAGAGCGGGCGTTTTGCCGTTGCCCGCGAGTGGCCGACCGGCGCTGGCGTCCAGGGTGCCCAAGGGTTGCGCCAGGCGCGACTCGGGGCTGTCTTGCACCAGTGCCGCGAGATTGACCCGCAGGTCGTCGGCGTTGATTTTCTCAAGCTCCGCTGCCGAGCCAATCACCACGCGGCGCAGTTCGTCGTCATCGAGCAACGCTTGTATCAGGTAGCCGGTACGGATCTGGCTCTGACCGAACTCGATCGAGGCCAACAGCCATGCCTGCTCGATCATGCGGGTAATGTGAGGTGAAAGAGCGGGCGTGCGGGTATTGCCCTTTTTGAACGTGCCCAGTGCCGTCACCAACTGCGCCTGCAAGCGCTCAGGCACGACATCGTAGTGACGCAGAATGGCCGGCAAATCGTTGTCGTCGCCTTCCAGCAACTGCAACAGCAAGTGTTCGACTTCAACGTCGTAATGATGCTCGGAAAGGCACAGGGCGGCAGCGCCTTCTGTGGCTGTGCGACTGGTTTCGTTGAGCTTGGCGAACAGCGACTTCAGGTTCACAGGGAGACCCCATCAAAAGGAATGTGGAAAACGGCGCAACGGTCAGGCTCGACCTCAACGCCCGGGCGTTTGAGCCAGCCCAGCCAGCCCAGTGCGACATTGCCCTGACGGCCCAGGCGGGCGAGGGGCATGGCCTCACGCGCAAGGGTCGGCGCAATCTGAAAGTCCAGATGGGCACCGACGTAAAAGCGCACCAGCTCGACCAGCCTTTGGTAATCCTCGGTGCCGGGCTGGAAGCGCTGATAGTCGGCGAGCTGCAACGGGCCGATGTCAATGCGCACACAAGACTGGTAATCCCAGACACGGTTGCCCGCCACGGCGCTTTGTCCCAGGACAGCATTCTTGCGCCCCAGTTGGGTCCACTGGCTCACATCGAGCTTCAGCCAGCGCCCCGCGAACTGGCTGACCTTGAACGGCAGCGAGAAATAAAAGCCGAGCATGACTTGCAGGTTCAATGCGTTGCGCGGCTTCTGCGTGAACAGGCCGGAGAAATAGCTGAACAGTTCCCTACGCAGAGGCGAGGATTGCTTGCCGAATTTGCGTTTCTGCGCCTCGGGGCCGAAGCCCACCAGATTCAACAGGTAGCGGTCGAAGTTCGAACTGCCATTGCGCTCGTACTCGATGTAGAACTTGTACTTCTGCCACGCTTCGTAAAACAGCGTGGTCATGCGATGGGAGAACAGGTCGAGAAACGCGTGCGCGGCGTCATCGCGATACTGAATGTGGCGCTCCATCAACAGCTCGGTGTACGGACGCGGCAGCACGCCGGACGGACCGACCAGCCCCATGAACGTGACCTGCACTTCGGACAGCGGCAGTCCGGCCGCCGAGACGTTGCCCTCGCGCTCGAATTTCAGATCGCTGACTTCGCTCGCCGGAAAGTTGAGCGACAACTGCGAACGGAAGCGCAGCGGGTCCTCATGGGGCCGTGTCTGCAGGTCCATGCGCCCGTTTCTGCTGTAGTGCAGGCGGAGCAAACGCACCAATTGAAAGAATTCGAATCGGTGCGGCTCAGCCCTTGCCTGGTCAATCAGACCAGGGGTTGATCGCCGGTTCGCGGGGGCCATTGGACCACTCTCTTTTCACGCTGCAAGGTGCGAAGGGTTAATTGGGTAAAACTGTTGATCGAGCAGTACTGTCCG
Organism: Pseudomonas abietaniphila; assembly: GCF_039697315.1. Lineage (NCBI taxonomy): Bacteria > Pseudomonadati > Pseudomonadota > Gammaproteobacteria > Pseudomonadales > Pseudomonadaceae > Pseudomonas > Pseudomonas abietaniphila. The sequence continues at coordinate 5,661,904 of NZ_CP155619.1, forward strand.
AAGAAATGGTCCAGCACCATGCCGAACAGAAACACGCCGCTGCCGGTGTATTGGCTTTCATCGAGGGTGAGGGTGATGCCGACCCCGCGAACGAAGTTCGGGCGCGGGTGACCGATGCGCGCCACAACCGGCTCGCTGTTAACCGAAACGATGCCGTTGATCTGTTTGCGGATCGCCGAGGTGTTGCGGTAGTTGTACAGCGACAGCAGCTCCAGAAGGACTTCGCGTCCGTTGGACACCAGCGACATATGGTTCAGCGACAAGTGCGAGATCAGGCGCCAGATCACCCCGTTGCCCAGCGGCACGCGCACCGACGGGGTGGGTTTACGCAGGCAGCGAATGTCGTTGATCACCGAGTTGGCAGGCATATTGAAGTCCCCGCGCTCGCCGCCGAAGGGCAGCATCAAGGGAACGTCCCGGTTGCTGCAGGTGAGGCGGATGCTCAATGTGTCATTGTTGGAATCGATCAGTTCCAGATCACGGTCGACCACACGGATGAACACATTCGTGCCGTCGTTTTGCCGAGTTTGCACCGGGCGACGTCGAGCGATCCAGAAACTGTTACCGGACCCCTGATCGGCACGGGGTTCGAAAAACGGCGGGCAGGTGTCGACCTGATCGATCCCGCCAAGCTTCTTGACTCGCCGCACACGGTCAATGGACACCACCTCGGCCGACTCATGCAGGCGCACGTCCGGAGTCACGGCGTATTCGTGCTGTGCGTGCGTCAATTTGATCGGCTCGGCCTGTTGCCGGAACAGATTGATGATCGGCGTGCAATTGAGCTTGAAGTTGTTACGCCCGATGTTCTGCGTCAGGCGCGCCAGACGGTCGTTCAGGTCGTAGTCGGAAAAGTAGAAATTGATCTCGATCTTTTCCAGTGCCTTGCCCGCCAGGATGCGGCCGAAACCGGACAGGTCGAAGAACATGAACTTGTCCGGGAAGGTGAAGTACTCATGCAACAGGCGATAACCCAGGAATGAACGCTCCGAATAATCGACCAGCCCTTCATCCAGACCGTAACCCACGGCTTTCAGCGCGCCGACAGGCAACGTCACCTCACGGCTGCGGCCTTCATCCTCGAACGTGACGGTCGCTTTGGCCAGATTATTGAACAGCAACTCATACAGCTGCAGCATCAAGGTGCTTTCGCCATCGAGAAAAAAGCGAAGGCTGTCCAGTTCCATCTGCCCGAACAGCGCATCGGCAGTCGTGCTCAAGCCGATGCGCAGACGCGCGACCAAATCGGCGCTGTGGCCGTTGAAAGCCGAGCGCTCCATTTCAACAAAGGATGCCTGTTGCACGGTGATCGGCCAGAGCTCCACCGGGTAGCACGTACGGAACTTGCACACCACGCCGTCGACCGGATTGGCGTGCATCTCGGTATGCCGTGCGACACGATAGGCTTCGGTGACTTTTTCGTTCTTGCCCATGCTGAATTCGACAATGGACATCGACGGGGTCGGGCGCAGGTAGTGCGGGTACAGCACCTCAAGGAAGGACTCGACGATCTCCGGAAACTCATCGTCGAGCTTCTTGTGAACGCGGGCCGCCAGGAACGAAAACGCCTCGATCAAACGCTCGGTATGCGGGTCCTCACAGTTATCGCCCTCAATGAGCAACCGTGACGCAATTTTTGGATACTGGCTCGCGAACTCCTGGCCCAAAAAGCGCAGGTGCGACAGTTCCTTTTCGTAATAGGGGAGCAGGTCGTCGAGCATCAGTTGAGGTTCTGTACTTTGTATTCCTGGGTATTGACCTGCAGCACCGCGTCAAAGGAAACCTGACGCGAGATGTCTTGCAGGCGCAGTACGGCGTCCACGCGGAAGGTCAGCATGCGTTGGCCGGTTTGTTGTGCCAGTAGCTGTACTTTGACGCTTCGAAAGCGACGGTCGCCGACCGAGATCGCTTTCTCCAGTTGTCGCTGAATCAGCAGGCGGTCCTGCGGGTCGAGCACGCTCTTACTGGTGAAGTCAGGCATGCCGTAATCGAGGATCGTGCCGCTTAACCCGGTAAAACCGTCGAGCTCTTCAGCCACCAGAGACTGACGAGTGTTTACCAGGATCTCCAGGTCACGGACGATGCTGGCCTTGTAATCGGCCAGCGAACACAAGCGTTGCGACGACGCTTCGATGGACTGGTGTGGACGGTCGTCCAGCAACCTGTCCAGCAGTGACGGCAACAACTTGTGTTGGCTACTCATGATGCCTCCCTGGCAACGACATCGATCAGCCGCGTGTGGACTGTGGCAACTCTGCAACCAGTCGCAGGGACGCGGTCAGCTCGTCCAGTTGATAGTGCGGGCGCAGGTAGGTGACGGCCTTGTAGACGCCAGGTTTGCCAGGCACTTCGAAGACCTCGGCGCGCGCTTCGCGCAGCGGGAATTTCGCCTTCGCTTCCTGGCTCGCGGTGTCGTCGAGCAGCACGTAGCTGGACAACCACTTGTTCAGGAACAGTTCGACGTCCTTGCGCGACGCGAAGCTGCCGACCTTGTCACGCATGATCGCTTTCATGTAGTGAGCGATACGCGAGGTGGCGAAGATGTACTGCAGCTGTGCCGAGAGCCGCGCGTTGGCGTTGGCGATATCGGTGTTGTACTGCTTCTGTTTCTGCGTCGACTGCGTGCCGAAGAAAGCGGCGTAATCGGTGCCTTTGCAGTGCACCAGCGGGATGAACCCAAGGTCCGACAGCTCTTTTTCACGGCGGTCGGTGATCGCGATCTCGGTCGGGCACTTGAGTGCGATTTCGCCGTCGTCGGTTTTGAACGTATGCGTCGGTAAGCCTTCGACCAGACCGCCGCCTTCCACACCCCGAATCGCCACGCACCAGCCATAACGCGAGAACGCATCGGTGACGCGCGTGCCCAGTGCATAGGCGGCGTTCATCCACAGGTACTTGTTATGGTCGCGGCCATCGACGCTTTCGACGAAATTGAATTCCTCGACCGGCGTGGTATCCGGGCCATACGGCAGACGGCCCAGAACGTGGGGCAAGGTCAGGCCGACGTAGCGCGAGTCCTCGGAATTACGGAAGGACTTCCACTTGGCGTATTCGACGGTATCGAAGATCTTCGCCAGGTCACGCGGGCCGGACATGTCGGTGAACGAGTCCCAGCCGAACAGCTCAGGCGACGCCGCAGAAATGAACGGCGCATGGGCCGCAGCGGCCACATGGGAAATCTCTTCGAGCAGGTACATGTCTTCAGGGTTGCGATTGAACTCGTAATCGCCCAGCAGCATGCCGAAAGGTGCGCCACCAAAGGTGCCGTACTCTTCCTCGTAGATCTTTTTGAACAGCGCGCTCTGGTCAAACTCGGATGAGGCCTTGAGATCGCGAACCAGGTCTTTTTTCGAGGCATTGAGCAGATGAATCTTCAGCGTGGTGCTGGTTTCGGTCTGATCGACTTGATACTTCAGGCCTCGCCACGACGCTTCCAGCTGCTGGAACTCGCGAGCGTGCATGATCTCGTTCATCTGCTCGGAGAGCATCGAATCGATTTCGGCGATCCGCGCGTCCAGTACGGCGATCAGGTCTTTGCTGGGCGTCATCTCGCCTTCCAGCACCTGGCCGACCAGCTCGCCGATCAGGTCACGGGTGCGGGTGCGTTCGGTCTCGGAACGCGCGACACGGCTTTCGGAAATGATGCTGTCGAGCAGTGACGACTGTGGCGCGAAGTTTTCCACTTCAACCAGATCGGCGTCCTGCTGAGCCACGGTTTGTTTATCGTTCATCGTCGTGCTCCTGCTTACTCTTTGGCATCGGTGGCTGGAACGGCGGCTTCACGACCGAATTCCTTGCCCAGCGTTTTCAGCTTTTCAGTGTTCTGCAACACATCCATCAGCAGCTCTTCGAGCTTGTCGTTGCCGCCCATTTTGTTGCGCAGGTCAGCCAGCTTGTTGCGGACTTCCAGCAGCTTGCGCAGCGGCTCGACCTGCTTGACGACGTTTTGCGGCTCGAAGTCTTCCAGGGTGTTGAAGTTGAGCTCGACACCCAGTTGCGTACCGTTTTTCGCCAGCGTGTTATCCACCCGATACGCCAGACGTGGCTTGATGCCTTTGAGCACGCCGTTGAAGTTGTCGCGGTCGATAAAGATGAACTTGCGGTCCTTGAGCTTCGGCAAAGGCTCCAGCGGATTACCAGAGAAATCGCCCAGCACGCCGACGACAAAGGGCAGCTCTTTCTTTTCCTGAGCGTCGCCGATGTCCACGTCATAAGTAATGTGGACCCGAGGGGCGCGAACGCGGTCGAGTTTGTGCTGGGTACTTTCCTTCTTCGCCATCGTGATCTCCTGTGCGAGTAACTCGCTGCAAGTCATTTGCGTGCCGGCCCGACGTTGAGCCGGCCGCGTTACAGTCCTTCGATCGTCATCAGCAGGCGCTGACGGATCTCATCGTTCATTTCCATGATGCTGTCGCGCCCCACCAGCTCTTCAAAGCTGGCGTTGCCTGCAATCTGAGTACTGCTGCGGATCACCGAATCGTCCGGCAGCGTCGAACGCACCGGCGAGCTGATCACGCAGAAGGGCAGGTCGCCGAAGTCCTTCAAACGCTCGAAACTGACCGGGAACCGCAGACCTTCAAACAAACGGCCGAGCCCCGGCGATTTGCTGACGCAATAGAACAGCACCAGGTAATGCACGACGAAGCGATACAACTCGGCACTGCTGCGGTTCGGGTCTTTGATGACCTTGCGAAACTGCGCCAGATCGAAAGAGTTGAAACCCACTACCCAGCGCGTCGGGCTGGTGATGCGGATGGACTGGCCGCTGGGCTCCAGCACCTTGTCGTATTCAAGGGGGAACAGCTCAGGCGTAGTGCTGATCAGGTTAAGCGGCACTTCAAGTTCACTGACCAACTGGAACGGAGAGGCCGCGCCAATTCTGTCGTACAACGCTTTGAGCTCTTTGAAGTGATGCTGGGTTTCCCGGCCACTGCTTCGTTGTGCGCCTTGCAAGTATTCGCCAAACAGGTTCTGCGGACGGATCAGCAAGGACAGCGTCGCGAGATAGTCCGAAGCTTGCGCCTTGAGCACGTCGGAAATCGCTCGCGTCTGGCTTCGCAGCTTGATCAATGCTTCTACATCAAACGTCTGAGTCATCAATACATCGTCCTTGAACCCTTCGCTAAAGCCGCCCGGACAACCACAGGGCAATGAGAAGGGCTACGTATTTCTCAACCGGCACACCTGTTCGAGAAGTTCGATTTTGGACAGACAGCATCGCGAAATCGACCCGCGCAAAAAGATGGAAGTGGGGTGCTAGCACATCAATATTGTCTAGCCAGTAGCGTCAGCTCAGGCACCATTTCGTGTAGGAAAGTTCCTACGGGCGGCAAGTTTTTCTCGTTTTTGATACACATCGCAATGATGTCTGAGTGCTATTAGTTACGATTCTGATACACCTGCTTGCCGCTGAAAGCCTTATATATCAACGGCTACAGCGATTTTTTGGATCCCATCATGGCGCTCAAATAAAAGATGAAAAAGGTGAACCGGTTCACCTTGAACCCTGACGTCTCGACGGAATATTTGAAGCCGAAGCGAATGTTCGCTGAGCTCAGTGATGGCAACCTTGGCCGATGGCGGAGGCGGAGGCGAGGGACCAGGCCGAGATAGGCTTCGATTCGAAAACAGGCCTCGTTGCGAGGGCAAGGGTTACGCCAGAACCGGTATCACGGTATAACGCCGCCATCGTGCTGGCCGGTTTTGCGTGCTGAAGGAGAGCGTGCCACGGAGCTTGTTAAACCCTTGGCATTTTTCGAGATGACCGGGTAGCAGCGAACACGTCATAGGGAGTCTTATCAATGCAATGGTTGCGCCGTGTCAGAGCCTGTTTGAGTCGTAACGAACCTGGAAAGGCGTCAGAGTCGGCGGTGCGCCCGTCGCAGAGGCCAGAGGATCTAACGTCGAGCCGGGTGCAGCAGAACTTGAGCGGATTGCCGGTCAACATCGCGCCCGAGCCGCTCTCAATGCCTTTGCCCGGCTGTCCGCCGCTGATGGAACAGGACACCGAGCTGCGCAATCGGTATCTGGCCTACGTGACGCACGCTCAAGAGGTCGGTCCTCAACGGATGACAGAAGCCGACCGTGAAAGAGGGCGTCTGTTGGCGCGACAATGTCACAGCCGGGCGATCGACCTGTCTTGCGCGAAGGCGACTGAACAGTGGATCGGGATCTACGGGTACATGCAGTGTGCGGCCATCGCAGCGTTGTTCGCGGAAGGGCCGACATCGGTGACTTTCATCGAATATCGCAAGGACGTGGATCACTACAGGGATTGGCCGCAGGTCAGCGGGCAGGTTCAGGCCTTCGATCTGTACGTGGATTCGTTTACCGTCAGACGTCAATAAGACAATGTTTTGCGCCAGAGAACGGTCATGTGCTGCCGGTAATTCGCAGACCTCAAGTACTGCGTGCATCCTTGCAATCGTCGTAGACCCACGCGTGTTCGTCGGCACCACGTAGCAATTCCGCGATGCGCGCCATGTTCACGGTCGTTTCGCTGATGTTCTTCATATCAGCGTTTCGTATCGCGCCATCGACTCGGACAAACGCCTCGCGAGGAACGCGTTTGCGTGCCCCAGCGTGCGCAAGATCTGCCCCGACTCAACCAGATAATTCGCTCTCTTGGCGTGCGCCCACGTCGCGGGTACTGATTGAAGATTGGTGATCCGGTCACACAGCTTGATGGCCGCCGCTTCTTTCGAATGCGCAGCGATGGCCCGGAAATACCGGTCTTCGGAAAACGGCACGATCAGGTTTTTGCTCAAGCTCGCAACGACCGAGGCGACCTGTTCGCCAAAGCGTTCGGCTATCGCTGCCTGCGTGATGGACGTGTCCTCGATCACGTCATGCATCAACGCGGCGGGCAACGCAATTTCCAATGCACCGACTGACTCTTCGCGATCGGCAAAAATCAACTCGTTCGCCACCATTGCCACGTGCGTGGAGTAGGGCAGTTGGGTTCCGGTCATCGTCTGCCCGAGATGAGCCTGAGAAGCGAAAAGCCAGGCGTTGTTGTAGAGGTGTTGCAGGTCCGTGGTTTGCATTGAAGCTCCTGGGGGAATCGTTGGTGTTGATGCTGGCCCCGGCGCTCGCCATCAGGGCCGCGAACGCATTGATTCACGAAACGCTCTTAATGCAGGCGTCTCACCACCTGTTAATTCGATCGCAAACGTTGCATACGCCTCTTCAAGTTCGCCGTATTGCTGGAGGTTTTTTTCAGTGAAGAGATATCGACCAGGCACCTCTCGAGTTTCAAGTGGCTGGGAGATCTGCTCTGCCTTGGCCAGCGTTAACAGTGGCTTGAGAGCTGACCAAAGCCTGATGGCTTCCGGGTCCAGCGGGGCGTGCAACTGGAGTTGCGCTTCCAGTGCGATGGCTTTGGCTTTGAGTAGCGTGAGGTTCATGGTCGTACCCGAAGAAGCTGTCCGGATTGAGCATCCCGTCTGAGAGATTGACTCGCTGGCGGCTTACCTTCTCGAAAGGCTCTCTGGCGGCTGCCCATCCGGTAACTGGATTTTCAGCCCGTGTGCGTAGGATTATATAGCTGTCCCTCTTCTAGTTCCTGGCCTCTCGATGAGCAGCTCATCCAGCTGTCTGCGTCGGCATCTGGTGACGAACGTCAGTGCGGCGTTGAGATCTTTTTCAAAAAGGTCAAACTTTGCGCGATCAATTTCGTAATACTCTTCATATTCGATCATGTCATTTCTCACCGGAAATGCTATATAAAACTTTCCGGACGTTTCTTCTACTCCTAGTGAGAAGCGTTCCTCGCGGTTAAAGTAAGTGTCAGTAAATTTCATAAGGCCCTCTACGGTATGGACTCGTTGTAAATCGATCCGAAATAAATTCGTCTCTGTGGAATATGTTGTATCCGTCGGCTGATAGGCCATAGAGAATGTCCAAGTGGTAGGTCCCGCTCAGGATCGTCAGCTGGCACCTAGGGTGAAGACAATGGCTCTTCCCCCATGGATTAAGAGATCCATCAATAGTTCTTCCATCAATGAAGCATTCCTCCGACAGGGGAGTATCAATCTGACGAGGGGCGGGGTTTGCGCAATGAGTTTTGAGTACTTCAGACAGTGTTTAGCTCAATGCTCTCATTCTGCCCCCCGACCTGATGACCCCGCGCGGGTCGTTCAAATTATTAAACATGATCAGGAACGTAGTCAGGGCCGTTAAGCTTGTCCCGAACGTGGTGTGCTGTACGCACCAGGGGACCCCACAAGCCTGCATTGCTGTTCCAGGGAGCACCCGCCCAGCGCTGGTCAGCGGTCAACTCAGCCCTGCGTTCAACCAGGCGCTGTTTGAGAGTAACTGAGACAGCACTCAAATCAAGGGTGGGCAGCGCTGCATATGGCCCGTCTGGTTGCGCTGCCTTTTTCGTGAGGCAATAGCAATAGTACCAGATCCAGCGTTGAGCCATATAGACTGCTCGATTTGGGTCTGGATAACTTTCCAGCAGTTTTACCAAGGCCCGGACAAACTCTGCTGGGAATGAAGCGTCGCAGGCGTTGAATTGCGGCATGAACAACTGATCGAAAGCGACGACAACATTCTGAGGTTCGGCGTTGTCATCTTTGGTTTCGAGAAAATAAAAAGGCTCGCCTGCGAGGAATCTGTCGAATTCATCGTGATGCAACGCAAGCTCAAGTACGTTGGCAGTTTCCTTGTCCACGGGGTACTCCATTGTTGCGCTTGCTTTGCCTGAGGGAGGATGAGTTTATAAGGTAGTCATCAGCATACGAGTGTGTGTGTGCTTTAACCATACAATTTTTCTACCTGCCGACAGGCATCCCTGATGCGTCGCAGCACGCTCCCATCCACTGCTTGCGACCGCAGCGGAAGTGGCGGACACGCAGCTCTGATGTCGAGCGTGAGAGCAATCGCTTCTCCGCGAGTAATCGAGAGGCATGGCGTATCAAACTGACTATTCGAGGACGCTAGTGTGGTCGGTGAATGTTTTTTCCATTTCGCTGCCTTAAGAATGCAGAGCGAAGCGACCTATTAAGTGCGATTTAATGCTGCGCCAGTAAACGCGTTCTTTATCATCATCTCGCTAGTGGTACATCGTTGTTTTGTCGGAGATTTTAGAGTAATTGAGCAAGTCTCAATGTTTATGACGTGGCGTAAAAAAGAGAAGCTTAAAATAATTTAAAAGTCCAAATCGATTTTTTTTATTTTTTTGCTTTTTGCCAGCGCTCCGATGTCAGTTGCCTCGTCGGCACTAAGTTCTTTAAAAAAAATATCGAGGCAAGGGGCCAATAAAAACGTATCGATTTCACCATCGGTTGCATCATGCACCCAGTAGTAGACCTCACCCGTTAAGCAGCTGATACAGAATTGATCGCCTGTTGGTGATTCGCCGAACGTATAAGTATTGTTAGGTATCCTGCCCGAATACATCTGGTTGCGATAGTGTATGTTGTTTTCATTAGTGGTGTTTCCGTAAATAATATCAAGATAATAAGTATTTGCACCTATCCGTATCTTGGCGCCCCGAGTAAACATAATGCCTTCAATAAAATCGGCTGCTAGATCAATTAATATTTTGTTTGGGGTACAGCCCGCAGGGAAAAAATTGTGATTCAGGCGCGGTGTCGACGCTGTGCGTTGGGCTCCCAGCTTAATAATTATGCTTTTACTGATTTCTTTCATTTTGCTCTCAACTCAGACCCTGATCCGATGTGTGGATGTTGCCATTGAGACTGGATGGTATCAGCTGAATTGTTCTGCTATCAAGGCGATGCGGCGTCAGAGAGAACTGCCAGAGTAACTACATTCGGACGTTCGGGTGTCTAGCGTTACTTTTATTTCTGATTCTTGGCTTCTTTTGTCATTTCTTTCATCATTTTATATGATTCTGAGCCACGGACTCCGATAGCTGCCAATGCAAGCAGGAGTCGGTTCAGGAGGGGGTGGGCCATATTGACATCCCTTGTCGGTGTTTTAGTTGGGTTTCGCTGACCTAGTTATCCTGAGACCTGAATTCACGCATCCATTTCAGAGCTGGCGTCTCACCTCCCGTGAGCTCAATGCAAAAAGTTGCAAACGCCTGCTCTAACTGTTCGTACGCCTGAAGCCCTCTTTCGCTGAACCAGTATCGTCCTGGAATCTGTCCCCACTCCCAAGGCGTGGTGATTACCCCATCCTTAACAAGCTTCAGCAACGGCTTCAAATCAGCGTACAGTGCTGACGCTTCGACGTCTTTTTGTGAAAATTCAATGAGTGTTTCTTCTAATTTTCCTGCAGATATCTGAAGATCTTCGGTGTTCATTATTAGTTTCCAATGCTGTCAATATTTTTCGCTGGCGACCAATAGCTTCTGTTTGGAATCATATATTACATGGCGCCGCCGGTTCGTTCCTGGATAACCGCTGCCGAGCCGCCAGTAGGGTCAAGTCCCACAGGCTTGACGCCGTTTTCGGCATTCCATGCGGTGGCAAGACCCTCCTGCAACGTGGACAGGCAAGCCGGGAGGCCTTCGTAGAAATATTCGGCGATGGCCGCCAGTCCTAAGCCCATGAGGATCAGGTTGCCGACTTGCAAGCGAATACCGCTGCCGACCATGGCACCAGGAAGTGCGCCTGCACCGTGAGCGAGAAAGCCCACAGCGCCGCCCATTGCACCACCCACGGCCACGCTCCCCCCAGAATCATCATTTCCTGAACCAGTTTGAGCAACGCCGGCCAATGTCCGCGATGTTGATCGAGGTCTATTCGCGGGAGAGGTCCATTTGCGTCACCGGGTGAAAGAGACCCATTGCGTACACGACGTTATCGATCCGGTTGGATGGCTGATGAGTCGGACATTCATTTCGAAAGCACTTAAAAAAATTAGCTATGTAGTGTGATAACTGTATCTTTTGCTTTTGTCGGTTTTCCATATAGAGCAGGGACTCAACGTCCGTTAACTTTGGTAGAACCGGTCTATTTCAGGAGCGCGCTCATGCAGTTGGCGGGCAAGTTCTTGTATATGCTCGGACCATGCAACGTTTTCAACCCATTCTTCGGGCATTCCAGAGACGCCATACAGCGCTCCCGCCAGTTGGCCTGCGACCGCCGCGACGCTGTCAGCATCATCGGCCAGATTGGCAGCCAGCAGCACTGCATCTTTGAAATTATCGGTATTCCAGACGGCCCATAGCGCAGCTTCCAACGTATCGATGACATAACCTGAAGAGCGGATCTGATCGCGGTGTTTTTGTTTGTACTCGCCAGCGTTGATGATCGTCGCCCGAGCCTGTAGTGGCCGAACCATCGGCGTACACATTTCTATTTTGTCTGCACCGTTGAGCGCCAGATGCAATTGAGCGCTGAGAAGCTCACAGCAGCTCAATGCTTCCGGCGCTCGGTGAGTGGCCCGGCTTTGGGTCTGAGCATCTCTCCATGTGGAGGACAGCAAGTGGCGTCTGAAAATAGCAGTGGGCGCCAATCTGATAATCGAGCCATTTCCCGCCGTATCAGGGTCAATGTTGCCGATCCAGTCCAACCTTTGCTTAAGCCATCCATCCAGCGCCGCGCGCGTCGCATTGCCAATATCGAAACAGACGCCATTCACGCTGTTTTCCCCGTGCTTGTACCACTTACACAACCTGTCCAGATAGTCAGCTGTGTCGAACTTCTGATGCGCCAGATAGGTTTCTGCTAAGCAGAGCGCCATACTCGTGTCGTCCGTCCATTCCCCCGGTTTCAAATTAAACGGACCACCGCCAAGCATGTCGTTAATATGGTTTGCATCGCGTGGTAAAAATTCGAGGGTGGTGCCTACCGCATCGCCTATAGCCAGACCCAATAGAGCACCTTTGGCTCTGTCTAGAGACTGAGCATCAGTAAGAGAGGACGGACGAGACTTTTGCCACTCGGGCTCCACATAGCCTCTACTCACCGTTTCGCGTGGCGAAGCTGTCGGGAGCAAGTGGTTGTATCGGTAAGCGTATTCGGTAACGATCAGCGTCGAGCTGTGCAAGTCAATCATGGAATTTCTTCCAGTAGGAGATGGGTCGTGGAGCCAGATTCAATCCGGTTCAATACTTTGAAAGTCGTTCCGGGTGTGTACAATACTTCAGCCTCAGGAAGATGCGTAAGAAAGCTGATATCTTTGCCAGATACTCCGCGCACGACCATCTGTGTGTTGCCTTTAAATGGCGTTGTCGCTGATGAGCTAAAGAATGCCCTGTCCGCTTCCGTTGCTACCATGTGCATTCGGTCCAATACTGCTACTGCTTTTGGCAAATCGGGCCCGCGGTACGTTTCAAAACCGTTAAACCGCGGCAACCGTGCCGGCCCCTCTATTGCATGATGAGCAAAAGCTTCTATCTAAGGAGTGATCGTACCCGCGCGCACATTAAACTCCTTGTAAAAATCATTAGTAGAGTAGCCATACAGCGCGCCTATTTGCAGAAATGCGTGTCATCTCCGTAATTGTTGGAATGGTATCTGTCAGCTCAGAGGTTCTGACATGGTCAATTCCTTTTTATCGCGATGAATCGCCGATTACATTTTTGGGCAAGTCTCCGGGCCGAAGGTTATCTCGGTAATCGGCTCGGCCTGGGTGCTGGAGTAGCTGTAGGTGATCGTGTTCCCAAGCTCAAGCAAGAGTAGATAGGCCGTCTGGCTGCACAGCGCTTTCTGGATCTGCTGAGTCAGGTAGCTCTCGAAGTACCCCCGCTCGCCAGGGCGATTCTCAAAGCCATAAAGCGTGATGTTATAGAGCACGTTGTGATTGGCGTAGCTGATGTTGTCGATCCGGGTTATCGGGTCGAGCATGATGGGGACTTGTTTCTGTTGCTCGGCGATAACGCTCTTCAGCGCTTGCTCACTGTCTTGAGCGTACATAGGTGTGTTGCAGAAAATGGCTGCGGTAAGGGCAAGCGTCCAAGGCTAGGTCGGAGCGGGTTCATATCAACGTTCCTTGTCGTCAGTTGCACACGCGTCGATTCACGCGTGCGTCCTAAGGTTCTGTGGCGCAAACGAGTGCGCTCAAAACCCATGCTTTCGCAACGCCAAAGGCTCAGTCCGGCAGTTTTATCTTCAGCCCACGACCAGACTGTATCGCGACGTAGTAAGCATCCTTGAGGGCCCGTGCGAGATCGGGGTCTTCCTCTTCAAACTCCTTGGATGCAATGGCGCCGATGCTGAGCTGGTGGAGTTTGGATTTATCTTTCTCAACGCCTTCGAATACCGCCTTCACGTACTCCAGCTGTCGCAGGAGCATGTCATAGACAGGAAACTGCGGGCACCCGTTGCGACGGTCAATGGTTATGGCGATCGCTTTTTCGACATAGCCGAGTGGTGTGGTTGGATTCATGGTGTTCCTGGGCTGATCAATTTGAAGAGTTCTTTCTGTCCGGTCGTCATCTGCCGAGCGCCCCCTATTGCATCAAACGGCTGCGACGGAACGGACCAGGTATCAAGCACTGGCGCTGATGTGCTTCGCAGTAGCGTAACTTTCTCTGTGCTCTGATAAACATTCACGATTTTGGGTACAACGATGTCAGTTTTGTAAATCTGCCCGAGAGGGTTGATACCCAGTTGCGAAGGAATGATATCCGGAGTCGGAGAATACCACATACCCTGACGACCTCCGGGTACCTGATACTGCCAGAGCGTTTTGCCGCGATTGATGGTCTCGACGCTAACGGGTTTGGTGAAGTCCAATCCGTTCATGTAACCCTCGTAGTCTTTGGCCGCGTAGCCTTGGGACTCGAAGAAATTCACCGCGGTCTCTCTATTTCCCCGGATGTTTATATCCTGTATCAGATCGCCTGTCCGCCCAAACTTCTTGTTCAGATAATCGCGACGTGACACAGCAGGCTCAACGACTTCCTCAATGGGATTGACTGCCGGCTTGCTTGGCAGGAGATCATGTACGACCTCACGCTCAACCTTCTTCAGCGGCGCCACATCCTTCACCTGCAACTCCGGCTCAGCCAGAATCCTGCTCTGATTCTTACCCAGCCAGCTCGCAAACTCCTTGTTTGAAATACTCGCCTGAAGCGTGGCACTGCGCGTCGCAATGCTCTCCATGCTGTTCATCACGCCGGCCTTCATCTGCCCGCGCGTCAAATAGGTCACGATGGCCGTGAGCAGCAACAGAACCAATTGCTCCTGCCCGCGAGCGAGCTGTCTGGCAGCGCGTTCGGTACGTTCCTGGATCTGCGCTGAAGAGCCGCCAGTTGGATCAAGCCCTGCCGGTTTGAGTCCGTCTTCGGCATACCAGGCCGTTGCCAGACCTTCCTGCAGAGTGGACAAACAGGCTGGTAGCCCTTTGTAAAAGTATTCCGCGATTGCCGACAGGCCCAGCGCCATCAGGATCAGGTTGCCAACTTGCAAACCGATGCCAGCACCTGCCACTGCTCCCGGGGCAGCTCCGATCCCGAATGCCAGAGAGCCAGCAGCGCCGCCAACGGCACCACCCACCGCAACGCTCCCACCCAAAATCATCACCACTTCCTGCACCAGCTTGAGCAATACCGGCAGGATTTCCTTGATGTTGATCGACGCCCACTTGCGGGTAAGATCAGACTGCATGATCGGGTAGGAGAGGGCCATCGCCTGCCGGACATTGTCGATCCGGTGGCCACCCATCGCGCCATACGCCTGGTTCGCGCCATTGCTGACCCGGCGGGTGAAACCGTCCCAGCCGTCATGAGCGCTCTGCAAACCCTGGCTGACGCTCTGGTTCAGTTCGCTGAATTTATGGTCCAGGTTTCGTTCGATGTCGTCCCAGCTGGGGACGTGGGCTAAAAGGTCCATTTACACATCACTGTCCTTGAGTGAAAGCCGCTTGCCAGATATCGGCCATTAAGTTGCGATGTTCGATATCACCGAGCCACTAGTGGCAGGTAAGACCATCACTTGCGCATTAAATTTCAGAATGGGCTGCATTTTTCTCATCTACGTTACACTCGGCAATGATGTCATATGAATATCAACTTCCACTGATATACCCATAACCCACTGTCACACTTCAATTTAGTCGTTACCAAGGCTGCTGATTTTTCTCCGAATATTGCGGGAAGAGTGAACCCGAACACTGCGCATCACTTCGCAAAAAGCGGTTTTTGGGTTGACACGACGCAGCCCGCAGGTGTCTCCTTCCTCGCTTTCGAGCATCTGTAACATTTTTGAGACTGTGCTCCGATTCTCAATTTTGATGCACTGGTGGCACTTTCGTATTGTTTGGCGGTCGCATTGTCCAGCCGTGGCAATGCGCGCGCTCGTCGAACGACTTGAGCAGTCGCCTGGCAATGCAAACTGATCGCGCAGTGCACGTGTATTGGTCGGCGCATGAATAAACGCAGCGGTGGTCAGTGTCTTACACAGCGCTCGGAGCAGTGCTACGGGTGTTAGTGCGTTCGAGTGTCGATGCGCACTGGATTAATCAGTGATAGTGCGACGGGATAGCTGTTCCCCGGTTGCTCGTAACCTGTTGTTGCCGAGCATGGCGGTAGCGTTGTTCCCCATGCCTCCAAGGAGATACACATGTCGATGGACCTTGCCGCGTTGCTCTCACCTCAGAACCGGCGTCTGTTCAAGTTCAACAACCTGGCTAACCCTGAACAGCAATTGCTGATCGAGTCCTTCAAGGGACGCGAAGGGTTGTCGCAGGCATACAGCTTTGAACTGCTGCTGGTCTGCGAGGATTCCGGGGTCGAGCTCAAGTCCATGATGGGCCAGTTGGTTACCATCGAAATCGAACTCGCGACAGGGTCGCCGCGCTACCTGGCCGGTTACCTGACCCGCTTCGCCAGCATTGGCAGCGACGGCGGCATGGCGCGCTACACCGCGACCTTGAACCCTTGGTTCTCGATGCTGAAAAACCGGTTCGATACGCGGATTTTTCAAGGCAACACGGTCGAGGAAGTCGTCACTCAGGTCTTCGCCCTGTGCCCGGCGTTTTCCCGGCATGAGTTCCGCTTGACCAAACCTCAAAAGCGCTACACCTACATCACCCAGTACCGTGAAACCGACTTCAACTTTGTCCAGCGTCTGCTGGAAGAAGAGGGGATGTTTTACTACTTCGAGCACACCGCCGAAGGCCACACCATGATCATCTGCGATGATTCCAGCACGCTGGTGCCATTGCCTGAACAACCGCAGATCCGTTTTCACACCGCCTCCGTCACCGAGACTGCCGACTCCATCACCCAGTGGAGCGGCAACCGTCAGTTGCAGTCCGGCAAGATCGCCGTCCAGACCTTCGACTACCGCCAGCCGAAAAACCGGCTGCCCGTGTCGATGAACAGTCTGAACAAGCAGGGCGATGTCGAAAATTTCGAGATCTACGACTTCCCCGGCCAGTACACCCACGGCACCTACGACGAGGGTGAAGCGCTGGTCCGCCTGAGGGTCGAAGCGCTGGAGCTCAAGGGCAAAAGTTTCAGCGGCGCGAGCAACTGCCGTGCGATGAAACCCGGCTACACCTTCGAGCTGCTGCAGCACTACGACCACGATCAAGGCTCGGCCGAAGACCGCCAGTTTTTGCTGATGGGCGTTGAAAGCGAAGGCCACAACAACTACCTCAACGGCCATCAGGCGAGCTACTACAACACCTTCACCTGCGTGCGCAAAAAGATCCCGTTCCGTCCGCAACTGTCCACGCCACGGCCGACGATTCCCGGCCCGCAGACCGCCATCATCGTTGGCCCACCGGGCGAAGAAATCTTCACCGACGAACTGGGTCGCGTAAAAATCCAGTTTCACTGGGACCGCAACGGCCAATACAACGACCACAGTTCCTGCTGGGTCCGCGTCGCCCAATCCGGCGCCAGCGGCGGTTTCGGCAGCATCCAGATCCCGCGCGTGGGTGATGAGGTCGTCGTCGTTTTCCTCGACGGCAATCCCGATCGCCCGCTGGTCATGGGCAGCCTCTACAACAGCCAGAACACACCGCCCTGGTCGCTGCCCGCGAACAAAACGCAAAGCGGGTTTCTGACGCGGTCGACGAAAGGCGATGGCGGCACGGCGAACTTCTTCCGCTTTGAAGACAAGTCCGGCGCCGAGCAGATCATCATGCACGCCGAACGCAACATGGACACCGAGATCGAGGTCGACGAGAGCCATCACGTCGGCGCGAACCGAACCATTACCGTTGGCGGTACGCACACCGAGACGATCAAGAAAGACACCGTGATGAATGTGCAGGAAGGCTCGTTGACGATTCAGGTCGACAACCAGTTCATCCAGGTCAGTGCCAAGCAGCACATCATTCTTCAGGTGGGCGATAGCAGCATTACGCTGACGCCGGATGGGATTGAGATCAAAGGCAACACGATTTCGACGGTGAGCACCGGTACGACGCAGATCACCGGCGCGCCAGTGCGCGTGAACGATTAAAGGTGTGTAACGGATGACAAGGACCAGTATTTATGACCGTATCTCCGAGCGACGCCTGGCGCTTGAAGAGGCGGCGCGTGTTGAACAGCAAAGCCCTCCGCCCGTAATAGAGACTGAACCTGAGCCAGACCCCGTCGCGCCTCTGCGCGACACGCCCAGTCGGTTCAGCTTTGGCGGCTTTGACTTGTCGTTGCCTGAAGGCTTCAGCTTTCGAGATATCCAGACAACCATCGAGCACGAAGGCGAGCCTGTGGTGCTGACGATCAAGCGTCGAGACGTGCGTGAGGGCGCGACGCTGAGCGGACTGATGGACGAAGCGATGCAGACCTTCCGCAAGCTTTATCCCCAGTTACGGATCATCCGTGAGCGTGACTGCACACTCGCGGGTAGCGCCGCGAAAGCCGTGGATTTTCACTTCACAATGGGGCACGCGGAACGACATGGCAGGCTCGTGGGCAGCATTGTTCCGGTGGCTGAACGACAAGCATCCCAGTGGCTTAGCCTCTCGTGCGTGATTGACCCGGTCAAACCCAGCCTGAGCCTTTGGCTCGTCGACTTCGACAACATGCTCTCAGGCATGGTGACCCGCTGAACCCGATTTACTGATTTCAGGAATGAATTTCACATGGACTATGAGTTGCAGGAAGGCAGTGTTGCGCTGCCACAGGGATTTCAAGATCGCACAGTCAACATGTTTGTGCTCGGCGCAAGCATTCCGGCGCCCTTGAGCATCACCATTTCACGGGACAACCTGCTGCCCTCAGAGCTCCTCAATGCCTATGTGGACCGCCAGGTAAAAATGCTGGCTTCCAAGCTGCGTGGCTACACGTTGCTGGGCAAAAAAGCAGTGTCCCTGTCGACCATTGCGCCCATCGACGGCGTGCAGATCGACGCTTATTACATGAACGAAGGACGACCTTTCTTTCAGCGCCAGGCCGCATTTTTGATCGAGCCGGGCCGTGCGCTGATTTTCTCCACCACCGCTCAGGCTGACTTCAGTGCCCAGCAGAACGAGGACTGGCAAAACCTGTTGTCCAGCTTCCAGCCTCGTCATCACACTCCGGCCACGACCGACTCCAACGAACAGGAGTAACGCTCATGTTCGAAGCAGCCCGGTTCGGCGACGACATTTCACACACCAGCGCGCTTGGGGGATTCCTCATCGGCGCTGCGCTGGGGATCGCACTCGTTGCGACCGTCGCCATTGCGACCTTTACTTGCGGATTCGGCGTCGCTCTTCTGGCGGGCCTTGCAGCAGGCATAGGAGGTAGCCTGCTCACTGCCGCAGGGGAGGCGATAGGGAGTATGTTCTCATCGCCCTCCGGAACGATCGTCACAGCCTCACCCAATGTTTTCGTCAACAGCAGGCAGGCGGCGCACGTTGCGCTGAGTCTGGGAGCATGCAGCAAGCATCCGGGTCCGGTTCAGGTTGCCGAAGGTTCGACCAACGTATTCATCAACGGCACGGCGGCGGCGCGTAAGGGCGACAAGATCACCTGTGGCGCGACCATCTCCAGCGGCTCGGACAACGTGCTCATTGGAGGCGGCACTCAGCGGTATCTGCCGGTTGACGATGAGATCCCCGGCTGGCTGCGCACAACGGTAGACATATTGATGGCCGTCGCCGGTGCGGCGGGCGGTATCGCTCAGCTCATCAAGGCCGGCAGTCAAGCGGGCATGAAAGCCATCATGCCGTGCGTCATGAAATTCACCGCAGGCTTCGTTGCGGGCGAAGTTGCCAGTCGCTACGTCGTCGGCCCGGCCATCGAGGGTGCGATTGGTGGGCTGACGGGTAATCCGGTTGACCTGACCACCGGACGCAAAGTTATTCCCGATGAAACCGACTTCAGTCTGCCGGGCCTGATGCCGATTGAGTGGTCGCGTTTCTATGCCAGTGACCTGACCGTCGACAGCATCCTGGGGCGCGGCTGGGTCCTGCCATGGGAACAGAGCCTTCGCAGAAGCGGGTCCTTCGTCTATCTCACCGACAATCAGGGCCGCAGCGTTCCCTTCGTTAACGTGCAGCCGGGTGAGCGGGTGTACAACCCTCACGAGCAGGTCTATCTGGTCTGCACCGAGGGCGGTCACTACCTGCTGCAAACCCTCGACAACATCTTTTTCTACTTCGGTGAGGTCCCGGACGACAACACCGCCGTGCCGTTACAGCGCATCGAAAACGCACTCGGCCATTTTCTGCATTTCACCCGCACGGTCGATGGGGTGCTCACCGACATCAGTGCTACGGGTGGCACTCGTGTGCACCTGCATTACGACAACCCGCTGGGCCGCCTGACGGATGTCAGACGCGTTGCCGACAACGAAGCCGTTGAAACCCTCGTTCAATACCGCTACGACGACAACGGTCAGCTCACTGAGGTGATCAATCGGAACGGCGATTCGATGCGCCGCTTCAGCTACGCCGAAGGCGTCATGGCCAGCCACAGCAACGCGCTCGGGCTGAGTTGCAACTACCGTTGGGAAATTCTCGATAGCCAGCCTCGCGTGGTCGAGCACTGGACCAGTGACGGCGAGCACTTTCACTTTCGTTACGACTTCAAACAGCGCACTTCATGGGCGACCGACGTGCTGGGCCGTGAGCTGGAAGTCCACTACAACGCAGATCATCGCGTCATCGCCAGCCGTGATTACGGTGGCGAACACTACAAGATCGACATAGACGACAGCGGCAACATGACCGGCCTGACGCTGCCGGACGGCAATCGCCTGAAGCTCAAATACGACGAATATTCCCGACTCATTGAGGAAACTGACCCGCTGGGCCGTAGTGTCAAATACGCCTATCACCACCTGACCACGCTGGTGTCGTCGGTTTCGTACCCGGACGGCAGCGTCTGGAAGGCGCGCTACGACGACAAGGGCAACCTCATCGCCGAAATCGATGCACTCGGCCACAAAACCGAGTACCTCAACAGCGACGACGGTCTGCCGCACACTATCATCGACGCAACGCACAAATCCAAATACCTGTGGTGGAACGGCCTCGCGCAGGTGGAGCGTTTTCAGGACTGCTCAGGCAAAAGCACCTTCTACACCTACGACGACCGCGCTCACCTGATCGCGGTCACTGATGCGCTGAATCAAACGACAAAGCTCGAACGCAAACCCGACGGCGAAGTGCTGCGAATCGATCACCCAGACGGTACTGCAGAGTCCTTTACCTACAACGCCCTCGGCCAGGTCCTGACGCACACCGATGGCAAGGGCCAGACCACGCGTTTACTGCGCACCGCTCGCGGATTACCCAGCAGCCGACAGGACGCTAAAGGTCAGCGCATTCGATACGAGTACGACAAAGCCATCCGCCTCACCGCACTGGTTAACGAAAACAACACGGCCTATCAGTTTGCCTACGATGCTTCAGATCGCCTGATCGAAGAAAAACGCATCGACAACCTGACACGCCGTTTCAGCTACAACGTGGGCGGGCATCTGACGCGGGTCGATGAAATCGGCTATGGCGAGCGGGCCGAACGTCCACAGCGCAGCACTGAGTTTGAGCGCGACACAATTGGGCGTTTGCTTGCCAAGCTCAACGATGATGCACGTCAGGACTACACCTACGACGAAGGTGATCGCCTGCTGTCCATCGCGCGCTTGCCTACATCGATTGGTAAAAAACTCGGCGTCGGCGAAGAAACACTCTCGTTCGAATACGACCTCCTGGGCCGGCTAATCAAAGAGACCACACCCCAAGGCGCCCTGGACTACGAATACGATCCACTGAGCAACCTGACCACGCTGACCTTACCGACAGGCCAACACCTCAATCACCTGTACTACGGCAGCGGTCACCTGCACCAACTAAACCTCGACGGCCTGCTCATCAGCGACATGGAGCGCGATGACCTGCACCGCGAGGTCCTTCGCACCCAAGGCAAACTCACCAGTTGCTTCGGTTACGACGCCATGGGTCGCAAAAGCTGGCAGTTTGCATCGACGATGCCGGCTGAAAAGCTTTCGCAGATTCTGAACCCCGGCGACAACAGCCTACTGGTCGAACACGCGCAAAACCCGATCCACCGCCGCTACGAATACGACCCGGCCGGCGAACTGATCCGCACCCTCGACAAACTGCGCGGCGAGATCAAATACGAATACGAAGCCAACGGTCAGTTGCACAGCCGCGACACAGGCAAGCTCGCCGATAGCGAAGAGTTCAGGTACGACGCTGCGGCGAACAGGCTGAACTTCAACACCAGTCAGTTCGATCAGGTCAAAGACAACCGCATCAAGCGCTGGCGCGACCAGGAATATGCCTACGATGCGTGGGGCAACCTGATTGAAAAGCGGGTAGGGCTGAGCAAGCTGCAGACGTTCAGTTACGACTGCGAAAACCGTTTGGTCAAAGCTGAAATGCTGGTTAACGGCAAGCTTCAGAGCGTCGGCACCTACCGCTACGACAGCCTTGGGCGAAGAGTCGGGAAAACCTCCGAAATTGACGGCCAGACCGAACACAAGCATTTCCTTTGGCAAGGTCTGCGAATGCTGCGCGAAGAAACGCCGTGGCAGAGCAGTCTTTATGTCTACGAACCTGGTAGCTATGCACCGCTGGCGCGAGTGGACCAAAACGAAGGTGAAGAGAAGAAAAAGCTTTACTACTTTCACACCGACCAAATCGGCACGCCGCTGGAAATGACTGACGTTGATGGCAGCATTGTCTGGCAGGCGACGTACAAGGCTTGGGGCGAGGTTGAAACGTTTGCCGTCAACGACGTCGAGCAGAATCTGCGGTTTCAGGGTCAGTATTTCGACGACGAGACAGGGCTGCACTACAACACGTTTCGGTATTACGATCCGCAGGTGGGACGGTTTATTACGCAGGATCCGATTGGACTAAGTGGTGGGATCCACGTTTACCAATATGTCTTAAATCCCATCGACTACATTGACCCCTTGGGTCTTTCATTTAGTTCGGGTAAAGGTACACACAACGCCATCGCCACGCTTTATGATAGTGAAGGAAACGTAAAGGCGACCGGAGCTTGGCGCAGTGGCAACATGACGCCAGACGAGGCTGCGCTAGGTTTTCCAAAAAGCACACTTGCAACTCATACTGAAGCGAGGATTACCCGTGAACTACATCCGCAAGCAGTGGCAGGTGATCGACTCGTTATTGAAGGAGAATACCCTCCTTGCAATAGCTGTAAAGGTAAGATGAATAGCTTTAAAGGCGCTACGGGGGCAGATGTGGAGTATAAGTGGCCAGCCGGCAAGGGAGAGTCTGCAGAAACATGGAATGCCAAAGCGAAAGGCGCCAAGAAACTACCTATGTCAAGTTGTGGTTAATAAGGAAAAATATCAATGAAGAAATTCCTCGCCTCGGCGATAAAATGCTATAAAGAAGACGAAGTTTTAACCGTTGCATTGGGGGATGATGCCGAAGATCCAGATAATTTCTTAATTATTACGCGTCTAGACGACGAAGATAACGCTAGCGTAGATGATGGAATTGGCCTTCTGACAGATCAAGCTAAGTATGAGAAGTCCGGAGTTATAGCCAAGGTAATTTTGAGGTTGAATAAGCTGGAGATAGTAGTGAAACCTGAGTTTACGGAGTTTTATGGCTGCTCAAGTATTGTTGCGGAGTTTTTACCGAATGATAATGAGCTTTCCATAAATTACCTCAGTTTAAAAAAAGCGCTGCACCATATGTTTAGCGGTAGTCAAGTGGATTTTATTGTATAGCAGGTTAGACCATGTTCGGTCGTTTAATAGCGCGTCAGTGTTGTATCTCTTAATATAGAGTTTGCTTGACTTCTGGTGATGTTTAAGGGCGCAACGACCTGCACCGCGAGGTCCTTCGCACCCAAGGCAAACTCACCAGTTGCTTCGGTTACGACGCCATGGGTCGCAAACGCTGGCAGTTCGCATCGACGATGCCGGCTGAAAAGCTTTCGCAGATCCTGAACCCCGGCGACAACAGCCTGCTGGTCGAACACGCGCAAAACCCGATCCACCGCCGCTACGAATACGACCCGGCCGGCGAACTCATCCGCACCCTCGACAAACTGCGCGGCGAGATCAAGTACGAATACGAATACGAAGCGAACGGCTAACTACACAGCCGCGACACAGGCAAGCTCGTCGATAGTGAACAGTTCCGATAGGACGCTGCCGCGAACTGTTTGAACTTCAACACCAGCCAGCTTGACCGGTCAAAGACAACCGCATCAAGCGCCGGCTTACCATCGTTAAAACTCAAGCCAATAGGACCATGTTTTGTACGTTTTCAGCAGGTAAGCGCGACGCCCCGGCGCCGTTACCCGTGGTCCCGCAGCCTGAGCGCTGAGATCGAGGAGGCATCGCGTTTTTTACCGAATTCGCCGCGAATGCGCGCGATCTCTTCACGCAGCTTGTCCCGTACCAACATCTGGTCGTGCTCGGACAAGGATTCATACCAGCGGCGCTGAGCCGATCGGGTCGATGCGTCGTGCCCCCGGTCAGGAAGTGCGGACAGTATGGATTGAACAAAATCAGAGGCGGGGTCGGTTCCGTCCTCGGCGCGGTTATCCTTTGCGGCCGGGTCCATCGAGTTGCTCCTAATGACCGTCGTACGACGGGAAGGGGAATCACAGTCATCAAAAAATGGATGGATATCATCTTGCCTTGCGGTCATTAAAACAATACGGGCACTCGGGAAAAGTGACCGAGTCCGCAATGGGTCAATGCACCGCCCAGGACCGTGGCGCCGGTGTGTGAGTAAATTTCGAGATGCCTTTGACCCAGAAACGTCGGTGTGAGGTTTCATTGGGTGGCAGCAGCGGCTGGCTGGACCATTGATGCTGGCGCTTGGACTCTTCGCGCCATGCTTTCCACTCCATGGCTTCTGCGGTGTCTTTCGCTGCGCGTTCGTCATCGAACCAGCCAATCACAGAAACTTCGCCATGATCGCGGCCGTGTTCTACCAAGAGAAAAATGTCGTGCATACCTGTGCCTTTCACTGATCAAGTCCAGCCCACCTTTCGGGCTCTACTGATGGCTTATCGACACCGATGGAAGAATGTTTAGGTTTTGAAACACTCGCGCTGACCAGCGGTGCCGCGCGCCAGAGCGGCACACGATGGATCAGGGGTTGTTATTTAGGCAGGGGCGTCAGGATTTCCCCGTTGTCGTCCAGCAGGATGAACACCAGCAGTTTTGCCGGCTGGGTGGTGCTGGCGTTTCTGGATTCGTAGTGCTTCGAACCGGCAGGCTCGTACCAGGTCTGACCGGCCTTGTAAGTGATCGCTTTGCCGTCGTTGACCCGCGAAATCACCTCGCCCTCCAGCACATAGGCAATCGCACTGCCGCTGTGGCTATGGGGGATGGACACTTGCCCGGGTTTGTAGTCGACGGTCAGCACCGTGGCTTTTTTACCCGGCGCGTTGAGCATCGGGTGAGTCTCCAGCACGGTGACTTTCTCGTGTTCGGCATCGTGGGCTTGCGCGTTGAATGTCATTGGCAGCGAAAGGGTCAGGCAAGACAGGCTGGCTGCGAGCAATCTGATCGGGTTCATGATCGGTCCTCAGTGAACGAAGTGATAGATGACACGCTATGCCTGCGTGCCCATCCGTCACACCGCCAATCTGGGGAAAGATCATGAGGCCAATTTCAAATCGGGTACTTCACAGGACTGAAATGGGGTAATCCACGATCAGGCGAAACTCGTTCTGGTCACCCTCGGCCTGGTCGGCGTTGCCGCGATGCCACGCCTGACGGATACGAAACGACAGGTTTTTGGCCGGCCCGTCCTGTATCACGTACTTGGCTTCCAGGTTGGTTTCGTGGTGCTTGCCGTCTTCGCCGTAGCCATAGGCTCGGTAGGGGCTGTCGACGGCCATTTTGGTCCCGTCGATGTCGCGACCGTTGGCGTAGCGGGCCATGAAACTCAGCCCCGGAATACCGTAGGCGCTCATGGCCAGGTCATAGCGCGCCTGCCAGGATTTCTCGCCCGGGCCGTTGAAGTCGGAGTACTGAATGGAGTTGGCCAGGAAGATCGAATCGCCGGTCGTGCCCGGGCCGTTATCACCGAACGCTACATAGTCGAACGGCTCGTCCCCATGGACTTTCTGGTAGGCGAGGGTAAAGGTGTGACCGGCCATGAAGTTATAGGCCGCAGCCAATGACCACGTGGTGTTGTCGATGCTGCCCGCCTTGGCCTGGCCTTCATCGAGCGTGCGGTAAATGTTGAAATCGAACGTCAGCGACTGATCGCTCGGCATGGCCAGTACATAGTTGGCGTTACCGTAATACTGTCGCCAGATGTCCTCAAACTCCGATCCGTACAACTGGACGCTGAGGGCGTCATTGATCGCGTACTTGCCGCCAACGAAATCGACGCTGTTGGTCGTGACGTTGGCATAACTGGCAAACAGCTCATTGCTTGCGCTGGTGTGTTGTGGACCGTTGCCGGCCGTGAAGTGTCCGCCCTCAAGGTCCAAGCCGGTGATTTCACTGCTTTGGAGACTGAAGCCCGTCGCGGTTTGCGGGAAAAGCCGTGTACCGCCCGCTGCGAACACCGGTGCGGTGGGTTGCAAGGTTCCCCATTTGAGTTCGGTTTTGGATAGGCGCGCTTTAAGGGCGCCACCTGCGGTTGAAAACTCGTCTTCCGGACTGCCGCTGCTGTCCACCGGGATGTTGCCGGTGCCCGAATGCCCGGCGCCGCCATCCAGTTTCAGGCCGTACCAACCGTAAGCATCGACGCCGAATCCGACGGTGCCCGGCGTAAAGCCGGAACTGAAGTTGGCCATGGCCGCCTGGGACCAGTCCCGTCGGTCCCCAGCGCCACTCTTGCCGTCGCGATTGAAGTAATAGTTGCGTAACAGCACATTCAGTTTTGCGTCTTCGACAAAGCCTTTGGCATCGGCCTGATCACTGACGAAGGGTTCTGCTTCTACGGATTGGACATATCCTGCTGAAACCGCCAGGGCGATCAGGCTCAGGCTTATCACTCTCATAATGGCATTACCTCTAGGGTCTTTGAGGCAGCTTGCTATTACTTCAATCAGTAATAACGCCAACTGGCCCGCAAGACGCAAAGGATAATCGGTGATTTTCAGTTCGCCACTTTACGCGCGCAATCAACACGCCAACGGCAGGTTTTCTGACGATTGGTTTAGTTAACAGGCAATTAACCCGTTTTTCTAAAGTGGAGGTTCATCCATGGCACTGCGTTTCCGACGATCAGCGCGTACCCGGCAGGCTGCACCGTTCGATGTCGCTTTCGAACGCCACCTGGCGCACGAAACGATTGGTGAGCAGGCCGTTGAGGTTTTCATTGCTCGGTTTAGCAAAGTGTTCGGACATGGCCTGGCAGGATTTCCACTGAACGCTGATTACCCACACGTCACTGTCGTTTTCATCCTGGCTCAGGGCACTGTGCTGGCAACCGGGGAGGCGCTGGAGGTTGCTGACGACTGTGTTCAAGTATTCGCCCAGCTCTTGCGAGCGGCCGTGGGCTGCGTAAATTCGGACCGTATTGCTGGCTTCCTGGTTTTCCGGGGTCATGCAGGTTCTCCATCGCACCGAGATCGTTCTCAACCGTTGCCATATTAGTGGGGACCGGCGCAATTGCCAGTATCCAATAGAGCAATTGACCAGGAGACCAATCAAGGAGAGGGAGTCAGGAATGAATGATCGAGCTTGCTCACGGTTTTAGCGGATTCAACCCCGTGTGCGGGATGACAGTGCGCTGTCGTAATCAAGCTCGATAGGGGAGCGTGTGAGAGGGCGTAGAATTATTTACTGCCGCTGGATCCACCGCTGCCGCCGCTGGTGCCGCCACCGCCGCCGCTGCCGCCCATGCCATTATCGTTGCTCATGCCGCCACCCTGACCGGCAGTGCCATTGCCGTTCGAACTGCCCATGCCCTTGGTGCCGGGTGTGGAACTGTTTCCGGTTTTAGGGGTGCCGTCTGTGTCAGGACCCTGACTGCTGGTGCGTGGACCAGTGGTGTTCGAATCGACCGGGTCGGTCGGCCCCGTGGAGCCCGCGAAAGCGGAACCCGTCGCGACGGCGAGGAGGCTGGCCAGGGTCAGCGCGGTCAGTTTTGACTTGATCATGATGTGAATCCCTTTGTTGTCGTGGATACACATTGGTCTGGTGGCCGTCAGCAGACGTGCAGTCTTGCCGACAGACGGTCATCTGTTCGTGATGGCTGAAAAAAGCAGAGGCCGCAAAACCTCGAAACAAATCTGACGAAAGAGGCCATCGCGAAATAAACGCTGCCGAGGAAACCCGAGCGTGCGGGGCGGTCCTTTTGCCTTCTGATTGTCACAATTGAACCGAGAATGGGGCCTGTAGACCGCATATTTGTGCTCGATGTGGCGCATTGATATTAAATTCCCCCGAAGTAGACAACCCCCGTTTTCTTCAATGAAAACGGGGGTTTTGTTTTTACAGCCTGTAGGAAATCACCTACATCACGAGGCTAATTTCGACTGGTGTCTAAAGACTGTCATCAAACAGAAATGTTTCGGGTTTTAAATCTGCATCGGGTCTTCAACTGTGACCGCACAACACAAATTCTTCTGCTGAGGTATTGCCGTGAATCTGCTGACAAAAACACGCCTGTCGCTCCTGCTGGCTTCGATGTGCCTGACTGGAATGGCACACGCTACGGACGTCACTGGTGCTGGTTCGAGCTTCGTTTTCCCTGTCATCTCCAAATGGGCGACCGACTACAGCAAGAGCACTGATACCAAGATCAACTACCAGTCCATCGGTTCGGGCGGTGGTATCGCTCAAATCAAGGCGGCAACCGTGGACTTCGGCGCTTCCGATGCTCCTATGAAAGCCGAAGAGCTGGACTCGCTTAAGCTGGGTCAATTCCCTAGCGTGATCGGCGGTATCGTTCCGGTCATCAACGTGGAAGGCATCGAAACTGGCAAGCTGGAACTGAGCGGCAAGGTCCTGGCTGACATTTTCCAGGGCAAGATCACCAAGTGGAACGATCCAGCGATCGCTGCACTGAACAAAGGCCTGAAGCTGCCTGAAACCAACATCACCGTCGTTCACCGTTCTGACGGCTCGGGCACTTCGTTCAACTTCACCAACTACCTGGCCAAAGTCAGCCCGGACTGGAAATCAGCGATTGGCGAAGGCTCTGCCGTTCAATGGCCGGTCGGTGTAGGTGGCAAGGGTAACGAAGGTGTGGCTGCTTACGTAAAACAGATCAAAGGTTCGATCGGTTACGTTGAGTTCGCCTACGCCAAGACCAACAACATCTCCTATGCCAAGCTGGAAAACTCGGCTGGCAAGGTTGTCGAGCCTAGCGCCAAGGCCTTCGCAGCAGCCGCTGCCACTGCCAAGTGGGAAGACGCCAAAGACTTCAACCTGATCATGACCAACGCCCCGGGCGCTGACGCATGGCCAATCACGGCGACCACCTGGATCATCATGTACAAGGAACCGAAGAACGCCGAGAAGAGCGCTGCTGCGTTCGACTTCTTCAAATGGTCCCTGGAAAAAGGTCAGGCTCAAGCCGAGTCGCTGGACTACGTACCTCTGCCTAAAGAGCTGGTCAGCAAGATCGAAAACTACTGGAAAACCGAGTTCAAGAAGTAACTCGACGTTATCCGGCTTACCCCTGTCATCGAGCGCTCGGTGACAGGGTTTCCTTGCGAGTGGACCCACCATGACTGAAAACACCCAATATATGTCCGCTGTGATTCCGGATGTGACATCCGAGAGCGAAAAACGCGCGGCCCGCGATCACCGACACGACGCCTGGTTCCGG
Source organism: Pseudomonas abietaniphila (assembly GCF_039697315.1). Lineage (NCBI taxonomy): Bacteria > Pseudomonadati > Pseudomonadota > Gammaproteobacteria > Pseudomonadales > Pseudomonadaceae > Pseudomonas > Pseudomonas abietaniphila. Next base: position 5,690,980 of record NZ_CP155619.1, read on the forward strand.
CGCACGATGCTGGGAGCGGCTCTGTTGGTGCTGCTATTGCTGGCGAGCATCGCCGGCTCGACACTCTGGGGCGGTGCCCTGGCGTTCAAAACGTTTGGCTTTGAATTTCTTACCAGCACTGAATGGGATGCGGTCAACGGCCATTTCGGCGCGTTGGTCCCGATCTACGGCACCTTGGTGACATCCTTTCTCGCGCTGCTGATCGCCGTTCCGGTGAGTTTCGGCATCGCGATTTTTCTGACTGAAGTGGCGCCGCCCTGGTTGCGGATGCCGATTGCCTCCGCGGTCGAACTGCTGGCGGGCATTCCTTCGATTATTTACGGCATGTGGGGCCTGTTCGTGTTCGGCCCGTTCATGGCCGAATACATGGCGCCCTGGATCAACGACAACCTCGGCGCGCTGCCGCTGATCGGTCAGATCTTCCAGGGTCCGCCACTGGGCATCGGCATGCTGACCGCCGGCATCGTCCTGGCCATCATGATCACGCCATTCATTACCTCGGTGATGACCGAAGTGTTCCGCAGCGTACCCATCGCGCTTAAAGAGTCGGCATACGCCCTCGGCGGCACGACCTGGGAAGTGGTCTGGGACATCGTTCTGCCTTACACGCGCTCGGCCGTGGTCGGCGGGATTTTCCTGGGCTTGGGTCGCGCACTGGGTGAAACCATGGCCGTGACCTTCGTGCTCGGTAACGCTCACCAGTTCTCCGCGTCTCTGATGATGCCGAGCAGCTCGATTGCGTCGGTGATCGCCAACGAGTTCAGCGAGGCTTATACCGACCTGCATCGCTCGTCGCTGATCGCGTTGGGCTTCCTGCTGTTTGTCGTCACTTTCATCGTGCTGGCGATTGCCCGTCTGATGCTGTCCCGTCTGTCGCGCAAGGAGGGTCTATGAGTAAGCCCGATAACGAAAACCTGTACCGGGCCCGCGCGTTCAAGAACATGATCGCGATGGTCCTCAGCTGCGGCGCCACCGTCTTCGGTTTGCTGTGGCTGGTGTGGATCCTGCTGACCACCATCATCAACGGTTTCCAGGCACTGAACCTGCGTCTGTTCACCGACATGACCCCGCCACCGGGTTCGGCCGGCGGTCTGGCCAACGCCTTTTACGGCAGCTTCCTGATGTCCGGCATCGGCCTGTTGATCGGTACGCCGATCGGCCTGATGGCCGGTATCTGGCTGGCGGAATTCGCCCGTCACTCCAAGCTGGGCAACGCGGTTCGCTTCATCAACGACATCCTGCTGTCGGCGCCTTCGATTGTGCTGGGCTTGTTCGTGTACACCGCCGTGATCCTGCCAGTCAGCGCTCTGACCAACCATCAGGTCGGCTTCTCGGCCATTGCCGGCGCGCTGGCCCTGGCCTTGCTGGTGATTCCGGTCGTGGTCCGCACCACCGATGAGATGCTCCAGTTGCAACCGTCGACCATGCGCGAAGCGGCACTGGCGCTCGGTGTGCCGCAGTGGAAGCTGACCCTGCAGATCGTGCTGCGCGCCGCCAAGGCGGGCGTGGTCACCGGTGTGCTGCTGGCACTCGCCCGCATCACCGGCGAAACAGCGCCATTGCTGTTCACCGCCTTCGGTAACCAGTTCTGGAGCAGCAACGTTCTCAAACCGATTGCAAGCGTTCCCGTGGTGATCTTCCAGTACGCGATGAGCCCGTTCGATGACTGGCATTCCCTGGCCTGGGCCGGTGCCTTGATTCTGACCTTGTTCGTACTGGTGCTGAGCCTCAGCTCCCGTCTTCTCCTTTTGCGCAATAAGGCATCCTGATGAATAACCTTTCCCTTGCCGACGAAAAAACCAAGATTCAGGTACGCGGCCTCGATTTCTTCTACAACGGTCATCGCTCGCTGAAATCGGTCGACATGACCATTCCAGAGAAGCGCATCACCGCAATCATCGGTCCGTCGGGTTGCGGCAAGTCGACCTTGTTGCGCGTGTTCAACCGCATCTATTCGATGTACCCGAAGCAGGAAGCCAAGGGTGAAGTGATCCTGAACGGCGAAAACATCCTGGCCCCTGGCTATTCGATGAACCGCCTGCGCAGTCACGTGGGCATGGTGTTTCAGAAGCCGGTCCCGTTCCCGATGTCGATTTACGACAACATCGCCTACGCCGTGCGTCACCACGAAAAACTATCCCGTCGCGAGATGGAAGAGCGTGTGGAAGAAGCCCTGCGTGGCGCGGCGTTGTGGGATGAGGTGAAAGACAAGCTCAAGCAAAGCGCGCAGAGCCTGTCCGGTGGTCAGCAACAGCGTCTGTGCATTGCACGGACCATCGCGCTGCGTCCACAAGTGTTGCTGCTCGACGAACCGACCTCGGCGCTCGATCCGATCTCCACCGGCCGCATCGAACAGCTGATCACCGAGCTCAAAGAGCAGTTCACCGTGGTCATCGTGACCCACAATATGCAGCAGGCGGCGCGCTGCTCGGATTACACCGCGTTCATGTTCATGGGTGAACTGATCGAGCACGGCGACACCGACACCATCTTCACCAAGCCGTCCAAGACCCAGACCGAAGACTACATCACCGGTCGTTTCGGTTGATGCCGTAGGCAACTGACGGCATGGACGCCGTCATCTGTAAGCGCGTGGGTTGTGTCTGGCCGTCTTTGTAGGAGCGTGGCTTGTCCCGCGATCTGCTGCGTAGCGGCAGTAACACCTGCATACGCCGCCAAACTGACACTACCGTATCGCCAGGTTTTACGACTGCTGTGCAGCAGATCGCGGGACAAGCCACGCTCCTACAGGATCGGGTTTCAAGCCATGCGCTTGGCGACTCGCGTTTCATCCCAGCGGGGCAGGGATGATCGTGCTGTGATCCCCCATGAACTGCTCCAGTCGTTTGCGCAGCCAGCGCTCTGCAGGATCGGTGTCCATCACGCTCAGCCAGACCATCGACAGCTCCAGATTGGGCGTGATGAACGGCAGCGGCTCTCCTCGCAATATCCCCGTCTTGTTCAACGCCAGCGTCAAGTGATCCGGCAGGTTACACAGCAGGTCCGTGCCGGCCATGAGAGCCGGCAGCGTGCTGTATTGCGGCACGGACAGCACCGCTTTGCGCTTGCGTCCGATCGCCGCCAGCCACTCATCCGCGAAGCTCGAAATATTGGCGACATGAGACACCACCACATGCGGGCGTGAGCAGTATTCGTCCAGCGTGATCGGTTCCTGCGAATCATCGGCCCGCGCGACCATCGGCTGCATGGTGCGCAGCAGTTTTCGCTTGGCATTGGCCGGCAGTTCGCGGGTCAGGCATACGGCGACGGTAATCTCACCGGACATGAGCAGATCTGAGACATTCCAGAAATTGACCTGTTTGATGACGATGACAATGTCGGGCGCTTCCTCGCGGATCGCGCGCAGCAAGGGCGGCAACAGGCTGTACTCGACGTCGTCGGACAGGCCGATGCGAAAGGTCATGTCGCTGCTGGCCGGATCGAAATCCCGGGTCAGGCTCAGGGCCACGGACATGGCGTCGAGCGCTGGCGACAGATGATGAATGATCTCGTTGGCCCGCGCGGTGGGCTCCATCCGGTGGCCTACGCGGATGAACAGCGGGTCGTTAAACAGCGCGCGGAGACGGTTCAAGGCGGCGCTGATCGTGGGTTGGCCGAGGAACAGTTTCTCGGCGGCACGGGTCACGTTGCGCTCCTGCATCAAGGTTTCGAACACCACCATCAGGTTGATATCGGCCTTGCGCAGCTCATTGCGATTCATACATCGTCCCCGTAGGCCGGCATGTGTCATCCATTTTGTAACGAAATGATGGGCAACAGTTTATGGATCGCCGTTGGTTCACGTCCAGCGCAACCCAATGTTTCGTGAATCAAGGGGCTAACCGATCAGGCGGGGATCAACGCCAGGAGACGTCGGAGGTGACGACGGCAGCGAATGTGCTGTGTCATTCAGCATCCATGCTCCTCTGGCGCCGCGTTCGTCTGATCTCGGCGACTTCAAGTCGTCTAATGCAGGTCTTGCGCCCACGTGGGATCAATCCCAATGAACTTCCTTCCAGCCTCGTCAGTCAGCATGGAAACGCTCATCATGAGGCTCGACATTCCATGCAGATTTCCTTGAAAGGTCAGGTTGCGCTGGTCACCGGCGCCAGTTCAGGGCTAGGGGCGGGCGCGGCAAAAGGGCTGGCAGACGCCGGAGCGGCCGTGGTGATCAACTACCACTCGCAATCCGAACCCGCTGAAAAGCTGGCTGAGCAGATACGTGCCGCAGGCGGACAAGCCATTGCCGTGGGTGCCGATGTATCGAAGGAGGACGAGGTCGAAACGCTGTTCGCCGAAATCATCAAGGCCTTTGGCAGGCTCGACATCCTCATTGCCAATTCCGGTTTGCAGAAAGATTCGCCCATCGCCGAGATGACCCTGGAAGACTGGAACACCGTCATCAACGTCAATCTCACAGGCCAGTTTCTCTGCGCGCGGGCCGCCCTGCGCCAGTTCGCCCGGCAAGAAATCCGTCCCGAGGTCTCCCGCGCTTTGGGCAAGATCATTCATATGAGCTCGGTGCATCAGGTGATTCCGTGGGCCGGGCACGTCAATTACGCGGCGTCCAAAGGCGGGGTGGACCTGCTGATGCGCAGCATCGCTCAGGAAGTCGGCGAGCAAAGGATCCGCGTGAACAGCATTGCGCCCGGCGCGATCCGTACCGCGATCAACACGAAGGCCACGTCCGGTGACGCTGAAAAGAAACTGCTGGAGCTGATTCCTTACGGGCGTGTTGGCGAAGCTGAGGACGTCGCCAATGCGGTGGTCTGGCTGGCGTCCGACGCGTCCGATTATGTCCACGGCACCACGCTGTTCATCGACGGTGGCATGAGCCTGTACCCGGAGTTCCGCAACAATGGTTAACCCTGCGGGACACCCTCAACAGCCTCAGAACGGCTTACGCGACGAGGCGCAGAACCCCATCGAGAACCACGGCATCATCGGTGACATGCGCAGCGCCGCACTGGTCGCCGACACCGGCAGCATCGATTTCTGCTGCTGGCCCGATTTCGACAGCCCCAGCATTTTCAGTGCACTGCTCGACACGCCGGACGCCGGGATCTTCCAGTTGTCCCCGCTGTTGCCCGACGCCCGCCGGCAGCAGCTGTACTTGCCGGAAACCAACGTCCTGATGACCCGCTGGATCGCCAAGGATGCGGTCGTTGAAGTCACCGATCTGATGCCGATTGCCTCCGATGTCGATGACTTGCCGCGCCTGGTCCGTCGCATTCATGTGCGCCACGGCACGGCGCGCGTGCGCATGCTGTGCCGGGTGCGCCACGATTACGGCCGTGCGGACACTCAGGCTCAGATGGCGGGCGAGGACGTGCTGTTCACTGCTCTTGAGCAACCAGCCCTACGCCTGTCAGCGACCACGGCCTTAACGATTGAAGGGCAGGCGGCCGTCGCCGAGTTTGAGATGGAACAAGGCGAAATCGCTGAGTTCATGCTGGGCGGTGCAGACGACGAGCAGGTCAAGGCCACTCGATGCGACTGCGACCTCAAGAGCACGGTGAATTTCTGGCAGCACTGGAGCCGGCATTCCAACTACCGGGGTCGTTGGCGCGAAACGGTCAATCGCTCGGCGCTGGCGCTCAAATTGTTGACCTCACGCAAACACGGCGGAATCGTCGCTGCGGCCACTTTCGGACTTCCGGAAGAAGAGGGCGGCGAGCGCAATTGGGACTATCGCTACACCTGGATTCGCGATGCGTCCTTTACGGTCTATGCGTTCATGCGCCTGGGATACACCGAAGAGGCCAACGACTTCATGAAGTGGGTGCGCGAGCGCATGGGCGATTGCTGCGAAGAATCCACCCGGTTGGGCATCCTCTATGCGCTGGACGGCCGTGAAGAACTTCCGGAAGAGAATCTTGAGCACCTGTCAGGTTATGGCGGCGCAACGCCGGTGCGCATCGGCAACGAAGCGTACAAGCAGACGCAGCTCGACATCTACGGCGAGTTGATGGACGCAGTTTACCTGGCCAACAAGTACGGTGAAGCGATCTCCCACGAAGGCTGGAAACATGCGACCCGGCTGGTCAATGATCTGTGCGAGACCTGGAACACCAAGGACGTCGGCATTTGGGAGATGCGCGGGGACGATCAGCATTTCCTGCACTCCAGGCTGATGTGCTGGGTGGCGCTGGACCGCGCGTTGCGCCTGTCGCTGAAACGTTCGCTGCCCGCACCTTTTGAAAAGTGGGACAAGACACGCCAGGCGATTCACGATGACATTTGGGAAAACTTCTGGGACCCGGAACTTGGGCATTTCGTCCAGCACAAGGGCAGCAAGAACCTGGATGCGTCGATGCTGTTGATGCCGCTGGTGAGGTTCGTCGGCGCCAGCGATCCCAAGTGGATCAAGACGCTGGAAGCCATCGAGCGCACGCTGGTGCGCGATGGCATGGTGTTCCGCTACCGCAACGACGACGATTACGGGGATGGCCTGAAGGGTGACGAAGGCGCCTTCGTGGCGTGCTCGTTCTGGTACGTCGAGTGCCTGGCGCGGGCCGGACGTATCGAGCAGGCGCACCTCGAGTTCGAGCAACTGCTGCGCTACGCCAACCCGCTGGGCTTGTATGCCGAAGAATTCGACACCCACGGCCACCATCTGGGTAACACGCCGCAGGCGTTGAGTCACTTGGCGCTGATCAGCGCGGCGAGTTTTCTTGATCGCAAACTCGAAGGCAGCCAGACGCTCTGGCAGCCCTGAACAGAGGAGAAGTGTCATGGCTCACGCGTTTAAGGTCGGCGATCACGTACGCTGGAACTCTGATGTCGGGCATGTGACAGGTAAGGTGACCAAGGTCCATACCAAGGACTGCGAATTCATGGGCCGCCACCGCCCCGCGTCGCAGGACGACCCGCAGTACGAAGTCAAAAGCGACAAGACCGGGCATCTGGCGATGCACAAGGAAGGGGCGTTGGAGAAGGCGTGAGTATGTTGGGTGAGCGCGTTTGGTAGCGCTTCAACCGTCGGCAAGCGCGCTCCTACGGCCAGTGGCCAGATCAAGGGCCTAAAACGTGTCGCTTGCCCGCTTCTGCCGAAGGCGTAGGAGCGTGGCTTGTCCCGCGATCTGCCGGGTACCGGCAGTAAACCCGGGGGATGCGGTCTTGCTGACACACCAAGTTGCCTGACTTTACTGCCGCTTCGCGCCAGATCGCGGGACAAGCCTCGCTCCTACAGCCTGCGGCAGAAGTCAAAAGCATTGAGACGTGTCGTTCGCCTGCGCCCAGAATCAAAGGCCTTGAAACGTGTCGCTGGTCCGCTTCTGCCGAAGGCGTAGGAGCGTGGCTTGTCCCGCGATCTGCCGGGGACCGGCAGTAAACCCGGCGGATGCGGTCTTTCTGACACACCGAGTTGCCTGAATTTACTGCCGCTTCGCGCCAGATCGCGGGACAAGCCACGCTCCTACGGCCTACGGCCAGAATCAAAAGCCTAGAACGTGTCGCTTGCCCTGCGGCCAGAATCAAAAGCATAGAAACGTTTCGCTCCCACGCTTCTGCTGAAGGTGTAGGAGCGCGCTTGCCCGCGATCTGCCGGGCACCGGCAGCAAACCCGGCTGATGCGGTCTTGCTGACACACCGAGTTACCTGACTTTACTGCCGCTTCGCGCCAGATCGCGGGACAAGCCACGCTCCTACGGCCTACGGCCAGAATCAAAAGCCTAGAACGTGTCGCTTGCCTGCTTCTGCCGAAGGCGTAGGAGCGTGGCTTGTCCCGCGATCTGCCGGGCACCGGCAGCAAACCCGGCTGATGCGGTCTTGCTGACACGCCGAGTTACCAGACTTTACTGCCGCTTCGCGCCAGATCGCGGACAAGCCTCGCTCCTACAGCCTGCGGCAGAAGTCAAAAGCATTGAGACGTGTCGTTTAGCCTGCGGCCAGAATTAAAGCTCAGAATCGTGTCGCTCCCACACCCTGCGGGCAGACGCATTACGCGCTACTTGGCCCTTAACTCATACCCCACCGGCAACGTTTGCAAATCGAACCGGTCGGCGATTGTTCCGCAATAACTGGTGCGCGCCAGGTACGCGCCAGGTCCTTTCAGATACGCGTCAATGTTTTCCACTTCCTCGCACAGTTCAAAGGTCCGGTTCTGCAGGACGCCCGCTGCCTGGGCCGAGCGCAGGGCACCGTTGGGGGTCCAGTCGGAGATGATCAGTGATCCCTGCGGGGCTGATTTTTCGTAGCTCAGGACGAACTGCTCGGCGGAGCGGTCTCTCAGGTAGGGCGTCATGAAATAGTGGATATCGTCCCTGAAGGGCAACGCTTCCTTGTGGGTTGGCAGATTGACGACGCCGCTTGAATAGATGGCGAAGACCGCCAGAATGGTCACCGGCGCCGCCAGCGGAGAGGCATTGACCAGCGTCGCAGCTGCGGTGCGTTGCAGCAGGGCCTGCAGTTGTATCACGCCGAGTATGCTCAACAGCACGGCGCCCGGCAGGAAGAAGGTGAAGCGATCGGTGACGTTGTAGGAGACGGCGAAGATGAAGTTCATCATCGCCGCGCACCATAACAGGCGTAATTTCGGGTTGTTGGGGAACACCACCAGCCCCAGCAATTGCGGCCCGATTAACGACAGCATCAACAGCATGACGGAGTTTTTCTCGTGCCACATGTCGTCGAAGCGGAACAGCGACCCTTGCCAGCTTTGTTCCATGGCGCGGTCGGGAATGCCGATCAGGTAGCGATGCCCGATGTCGTAAAGCCCGACGCCAGCTCGCAGCTCGTTGGCGACGCCGGGGAACGCCACGCTGAAGCCCAGTGCAAACCCAGGCAGCGTGATCAGTGTGCGCCATTTGTGCTGCCACAGCAGTTGCACGTACAGCGGAAACAGCACGATGAAGGTCAATTGATGAATCGCCGCTGCAAGCCCGGTCAACACGCCGATCAGGAACAACTTCTGCAACGCGCCCAGGCGAAACTTTTCATCGAACTGCAGCATGTAGGCCAGCGTGACGAGTACCGCGTGCAACAGGTAAACCTCTGCCTTGGTCGAGACCCAGAACACGCAATGGCACAGGATCGCGGCGGCGGCGGAGAGCAGAGCAAGCTCCGTCGTGGCGCCCACGCCTTTGGCCAGGCGGTACATGGCCCATGCCAGCGGTATCAGCAGCAGCGAGTTCATGAAACTCAGCACCAGCGGACCGAACCCGGCGTAAAGCGCGGTGGTCACGAACAGGTAAAGCGGATGGTCGAGCGGTCCCAGGGTCTGGCTGAAATACACGCCTTGGGACGCATCGGCGAGGAAGATGCCGTTGTCCATCCATTGAATCGGCCCGCTCGAGGCGAGAAAACTGGCGATGATTGCCCCGATCACCAGCAGCAACGGAATCACCGTTGCCGCTCGATAACGTACTGCTGCCATCATGAACTGCACTCCTGTCCCTGTCTTACGCTATGAATCGTGTGATTGAACCGGTTGGCCTTCGGGCGTTCTTTCGCCGTTGAGCCTGAACAACATCAGCGCGCCAATGGCCACGGCGAACCACAGCGTGGCCAGGCGAATCAGCACCGTGGCCGCCACCGCGTCGGCGCTGTTCATGCCTTTCCAGACCAGCAGGCCGACCATCACCGCTTCTGCGCCGCCGAGGCCGCCGGGCATGAAACTCACCGCGCCAGCCAGCATCGCGAGGGCGTACACGAACACCGCGAAGGTCAGCGGAATGTCGGCGCCCATCCACTTCAAAATCCAGTCGAAGGCCAGTGCTTCGGCGCTCCAGGCGATCACGCTGAGGATCGTCAGGCCGAGCATCAGGCGCAGGCGATGACACTGTTGGGCGTGCAGCAACACCTCTAGCAGGTGCCGCAGCAACCCGATGACTCTGCCGCCTTCGGTCGGCACCATCAGCGTCAGGCGTTCGAGCAAACGACGCTGCGACAGCACCAGCAAACCGACCATCACCAGTGCGACGCCGACCACGATCATGGGCAGCGCTTCGGGGTACAGCGACAAACCGAACAGCGTCAGCAGCACCACCGCGAACAGGTCCGACAGTCGCTCGCTGAAAAACGCCGCAAAGCTCTGCGGATACGGCACGCCCCAACGCTTGAGCAGCACGCCGCGCAGGGCTTCACCGGCCTTGCCGGGGGTGGTGGTCAAGGCGAATCCGGCGAGGTAAATGTTCAGGCTCGGGCGCCAGGGCATCGGGTGACCCAGCACCTTGAGGTAGGCCTGCCAGCGCACGAAACGCAGGCCGTAGTTGACCGAGGACATAAAAAGCGCGATGACGATGCCGACCAGACCGACTTCGCTCACCGCCGCGCCGACCGCATGCCATCCGCCCCACAGCGAGAAGCCCAGGTAACCCAGCGCTGACCCCACCACCGACAGCAACACGGCGCGGTAACGCCAGCCGGACAGGTGCAGCTGTTCCTGTGAGGCAACAGGGTTCACAGGTTCAGCCTCTTGAACACCGGTTGCGGGATCGAACGAATGATCAGCATGATCAAGCCCCAGAACCCCGGCGCGTAAAGGGTGGGTACTTTGTTGGCGATGCCTTTGACGATCCGTTGCGCCACTTGGGCCGGTTGCGCGAGCAGCGCGGCGGGCAGCGACAGGCCCTGAGTCATCGGCGTGTCCACGAACCCCGGTTTGATGGTGGTGACGTGAACCCCGACCTTGAACAGCCGCGCCTGCAAGCCTTCGCAATAGGTCGACACGGCGGCTTTGGCGCTGCCATACAGGTAGTTCGAAGGCCGTCCGCGGTCTGCTGCCACCGACGAGATGATCGCCAGGCTGCCGCAACGCTGGGTTTCGAACTGCATCGCCAGGCAGGTCAACAAGGCGATCACCGAGGTGCAATTGTTGGCGAACTCGCGCAAGGCGAGATTGACGTCGCGTTCGCAGGCTTTTTGGTCGGGCAGGGTGCCGTGGGCGATCAGGGCGATGTCGATCTGACCTAGGGCAGTCAGGCATCGTCCCAACATCAGCGGGTGAGCGTCGATGTCGTTGGCGTCCATCTCGTGCAGGGTCACGTTCTTCGCCCCGCGCGACTTGAGGTCGGCGGCGGTCTGCTGCAGTTTGTCGACGTTGCGCGCGACGAGGAAAAAATCGCTGCCTTCGCTGGCCCACAACCGGGCGCAGGCGCTGGCGATGGCCGAGGTAGCGCCGATGATCAGCACTTTTTTCGATGCGTTTTTCATAACAGTACGCGGCTCCAGAAACGGGACATCAGGGAGGGATCGCGCAGCGCTTCCAGTCGCTCCCAGGCGGGGTACGCCTGACGAAAGTCCGCGCCGCTCATATGGGCATCCTTGGCCGGATACAAGCGGCCTCCCGCAGCCCGGACGATGTCGTCCAGACGCGGGAATACAACGTTTTCCAGGTGTTCGCTCTGCGGGAAGTCCAGCGCCAGTGACGTGCCCGGCATCGGGAACGACAACAGGCCCGGCGAACGCACATCACCGCAACGTTTGAGCACGGCGAGAAACGAGCCTTGCCCGGAATCGGCAATCGCCCGCAACAGTTCACCCATTGCAGGCTCGGCATTGGTCGTCGGAATCACGCACTGATACTGCTGAAAACCCCGGCGACCGTAGATGCGGTTCCAGTGCAGGATCCGGTCGAGCGGGTAGAAAAACGGTTCATAGGCACTGCGTCCGAGGGTTCGTTGACTCGGGTGCACACGCCAATACAGGTTGTTGAGGGCACCAAGCGAAAGTTTGTTGATCAGCGAAACCGGCGGGGTGATCGGCATGCTGAGCTTCGGCCGCCGACCGACTTCAAGCGAGCCATATTGCGCGTGATCACCGACGATGAACACCCCGCGTCCGGTGTTGGCACTTTTGGCCAGGCAGTCGACCCACGCCACGCTGTACTCGTGTTTGTCGTCGAGTTCGTCGGACAGGCTGAAGAACTCCGCCAGATGGGCGAAGCGCACGGTGGTGGTGTCGATCTGGCTGGCGCGAATCGGCATCAACTGGAGTTCTGCCCAGTGAATGATCCCGGTCAGACCAAGACCGCCAATACTCGCTGAAAACAGCGATGCGTTGACGCTGGGCGAACAGACCATTTCCGGCTGCCCGTGGCGCAACAGCCCGAAGCTGCGAACGTGGCGGCCAAAGGTGCCGCGCACATGATGGTTCTTGCCATGCACATCGTTGGCGATGGCGCCGCCGACCGTGGCGTACTGGGTGCCCGGCGTCACCGGCAGGAACCAGCCGCGAGGAATGGCAACCGCCAGGACGTCGGCCAGCGTGATGCCAGCCTCGACCTTGAGCACGCCGCTGTCCCAATCCGCCTCGATCAGACGATCCAGCGAGCGCATGTGCAGCACCTGATCACTGGAGGCCAGGCAACTGTCACCGTAACTGCGGCCGTTGCCATAGGGCAGGCTGGTGCTGTGCTCGCCGATCACCTTGTCCAGATGCGCGGGCAGATCGTCCAGCCACACGCAGCTGTGGCCTCGCTGCGGATTGTGGGGAAACCGTCCCCAGGAATACAGCGGTGCGCTCATGCGGCAATCCAGAACATCAGGAGGAAGACAGCGCCGATCAACTGGCTGGTGCGGTCACGAATCGCGAACACCACCGGGTCTTCGTTCATCAGGCCGCGATGGGTCAGCATCCACACGCGGGTCACCCAGAACAGCAGAAGCGGGCAGGCCAGCCAGATGACATGAGGGGTGACGTACAGGGCAGTGGTTTTGGCGTCCTGGATGTACAGCGCCAGTACCATCACCGCCAGATAACCCGACGAGGCACCCAGTGAGGCGATCATGTCCAGATCGCCAGGGTAGTAGCCGCGTCCGCGGGCCATGGTGGTGACTTCGCGCACCCGCGCATCGCGTAATTCGGCGTAGCGTTTGACCATGGCGAGGCTGAGGAAGATGAACATCGAAAACGCCAGGATCCAGAAGGTCAGCGTCAGGTTGAATGCCGCCACCCCGGCGATGATCCGTGAGGTGTACAACATGGCAAGTACGATCACGTCTACCGCCATCAGGCGTTTGAGTTGCAGGGAGTAGGCGAGGGTCAGAGCGTAATACGCCGCCATCACGGCGGAGAACTGCCACGGTAAAAGCAACAGCGCTGCACCGAATGCCGCGAGCAATAGCGTGGGCACGGCGATCAACCCGGCCTTGATCGACAGGCGGCCGCTGGCGAAAGGACGATTGCATTTGCTCCTGTGGTGACGGTCGTCGCACAGGTCCAGCAAGTCGTTGAGGATGTAAACGCTGGAGGCGCAGAGGCCGAAGCAGAAGAAGGCAAACACTCCATCCCGCATCAGGTCGAACTGGGTGAAACGATGAGAGGCGAGCAAGGGCACGAAGATCAGGGCGTTCTTCAGCCATTGGTGCAAGCGCATCGCCCTGCGCCAGTCGCGCAGGCTGGCCGTGTTGGTGCGCAGGGTCGGCTCGACCTGAGCCATTGCCTTGACGCGCCCCTCGACGCCAGGATCCGGGTTAACCACGTAGGCCTGGCGAGACACCGTCCAGATCGGTAAATCATCTTTGGAGTTGCCGATGTAGTCGAAGCCGCCCTCGCCATAATGCGCAACTAACAGGTCGCGTTTGTTATTGCCGGACAAGTTACGGTTGGCGTTGGAGGCCAATACCAGATCGAACAGTTGTAAATGCTCGGCAATACGCTCCGCCAGGCTTACATGGCTGGCCGTGGCGAGCACAATCATTCGTCCGGTGGCCTTTTCGGCAGTGATCAGTTCAATGATCTGCGGGTCATACGGCAGCACGGCGACATCGATCTGCGTCTCCAGCGCCAGGCCTTCCTTGAGCGCAGCCTTGCCCTTGAGCAGCCAGCCCAGCAGTTTGTATACCTTCAACGGCTGGCTTCTGACGAAGGCCATCGCCGTTTCCATCAGCAGGTCCGAACGCAACAGAGTGCCATCCAGATCAACTACCAAGGGCGGGAAAGTTTCTTGAACTCTTCCCTGAATTCTTGCCATGTCGAATGCTCCGTAGCGAGTCCATCCGACTATAAACAAAAACGTTTTTTCACAACTTCATTTAAATTAAATGGCTTGCCGATACTCGGCGGGCCGTTGGCGTCAGAATAAACGGCGCACAGGTGAACAAACTTTTCGCGATGAGGGTTTCACTTTTGAAACACTCGGCGTCGATTAATTGGCGACCAACTAATGACTGTAAACCGGTTGAAACCCGGCCTTGCGCAAATTGTGTTGCGACAGCAGGCGCATGACGTAACCGATCTTGATGAGGGTCGGGCCGATGATGGTCATGGCGTGCAGACTGATCAGCTCAAACAGATTCAGCTGCAGATCCAGCAGGTAGGCGCCGACGATGCCCGTCAGCAGCATGGCCAGGCCGACCAGCAGAACCCGGGTGGAGAGGCGCAGGACGTTGGCGGGTTGGAGGAAGAAATCAAACATGGCGGTAACTCCTGTTCAGTGAAGGCATGGCCATTGCCGATGCCATTACTCAAGCTGTATCAGTATCCATGCCAGTTTTAGTGTGCTTGCAGATCATGAGGTTGCGTGCAGTGAGTCAAAACGACCTCTAATACTCGCTGTCGTTTTAACCTGCGCGGATGTCATAATGACCGCGTTTTCGCCTTCCTCATCTGGATCGCTGCATCTGGAGTCCGCATGACCAATCCCCTGTTGCTCGCGCTTGTACCGCTTGTTGCCGACCTCTCTCGTGATCTCCCGGATGACGAGCGCTACCGCCGGCTGTTGCGCTCATTGCGCCAGCTGTTGCCGTGCGATGCCGTGGCCCTGCTCAAGCTTGAGGACGATGTGTTCGTGCCGCTGTCGGTGGAGGGCCTGAGCCCGGACACGCTGGGGCGTCGTTTTCGTCTGGGCGAACATCCGCGCCTGGACATCATTGCGCAGAATCGTCAGCCGACGCGTTTCTCCACCGACTGCGACTTGCCGGACCCTTATGACGGGCTGGTGGACGGGCTGCACGGGCATCTGGAAGTGCACGACTGTCTGGGCTGTCCTCTGTATGTGCAGGACACGTTGTGGGGATTGATCACGCTGGACTCACTGGACCCCTCCAGTTTTGGCAGCGTCGATCTGGACAACCTGCAAGCGTTTGCCAGTCTGGCGGCAGCCACGGTGATGGCCAGCGAGCGCATCAACCAGTTGGCGCGCGGTTTCGAGGACCAGCGGCAACTGGCAGAGGTCTACAAGCGAGCGGCGGGCGGGCGAGGGCCGCGAGAGCTGATCGGACAAAGCGCGGTGCATAAACGTCTGCAACAAGAGATCCAGCTGGTGGGCAACAGCCCGCTGACCGTGCTGATCACCGGTGAAACGGGCGTCGGTAAGGAGCTGGTGGCCGAAGCCATTCACCTGCAATCGCCACGTGCGCAGAAGCCCCTCATCAGCCTGAACTGCGCCGCGTTGCCCGAAATGCTGGTCGAGAGCGAGCTGTTCGGCCACGTCAAAGGCGCGTTTTCGGGCGCCGTGAGTGGGCGAAGCGGCAAGTTTGAACTTGCCGATGGCGGTTCTATTTTTCTGGACGAAGTGGGGGAGTTGCCGCTGCCGGTTCAGGCCAAACTGCTGCGGGTCTTGCAGAGCGGACAATTGCAGCGCGTCGGTTCCGATCAGGAGCACCATGTTGACGTGCGCATCATCGCCGCGACCAACCGCGACCTCGCCGAAGAAGTCCGCGCCGGGCGTTTTCGTGCCGACCTCTATCACCGCTTGAGCGTGTACCCGCTGGTGGTGCCTCCGTTGCGCGAGCGGGGCCGCGATGCCTTGTTGTTGGCCGGTTACTTTCTGGAAGAAAACCGCGCGCGGATGGGACTGCGCAGCCTGCGCATGAGCGCCGAGGCGCAGAAGATGCTGCTGGCGTACCCATGGCCGGGCAACGTTCGTGAGCTGGAACACCTGATCAGCCGTGCAGTGCTCAAGGCGCTGTCGAGTCACCCTGAAAGGCCGCGAATCCTCACCATCGAGCCTCAGGCGCTGGGACTGGAGGACGACATGCAGATTCCAGCCACCGCGCCGCCAGCGCTTGCCAGCGCCTCTCCTGTGGTCAAGCCGGGAGAAGGGTTGAAAGAAACCGTCGATGCGTTCCAGACGGTGGTGATCAATGATGCGTTGGCGCGCCATCAGGGCAAGTGGGCCGAGGTAGCCCGGGAGTTGAACCTGGACCGGGCGAATCTCAGCCGGCTGGCGAAGCGGTTGGGGATTCGCTAGGTAGACAATTTTTCACACGCTGCAGCAGTGAATGCCATCCCTGTAGGAGTGAGCTTGCTCGCGAATGCGGCATGTCAGTCGCATTCATAGTGACTGGCGCTACGCATTCGTGAGCAAGCTCACCCCTACAGGGATCTACGTGGGGCCTGTGAGCGTGAACGCTTACACCTGGATATCGATTGCATTGAACACGCGGCAGAAACATGGATTTCTGTTAGCAACACCGAACCTGTGGGAGTGAGCTTGCTCACGAAGGCGCAATGCCAGTCGATATCAAAGTGACTGACATGCCGCATTCGCGAGCAAGCTCACTCCCACAGATCAGTCTGCTGACAACCGTCAACGTTCCGGACGGGTATGGAAATCCCCTTTTTCCGGCACCATTTCGGTGCCGGGTTCAAAGCCGGTCTTGGGGTTGCAGCCTTCGTCGACCGGGTCGCAGTCGGGCTCCACAGGGTCGGGAACCGTTTCCGGAAATGTTACGTCTTGCGCGTTTACGTCAGGGTTTTCGGGGCGTGAACCGCTCATGATCTCCTCCAGCCAAAGGCGACAGTGGTTGGAGGAGTCAAGCACATGGATGCCAAGGTCGTGGGATAAAAGGCCTCAGCGGTGGGCAATGTCTTCCAGTGCCAGGTTGCGCGTCCGTGGACCGAAGGCGCCGATGGTGATGATCACGATCAGCATGCTGATGACGATGAACGTCAGCACCCCTGGCGTGCCGAAATGGTCGAGGAACAGCCCGATCAGCAGGCTGCTGAACACGGTCGACAGTCGACTGAACGAGTAGCAGAACCCCACGGCGCGGGCGCGGATGTTGGTGGGAAAGAGCTCGCTCTGATACGAGTGGTACGCGAAGCTCAGCCAGGCGTTGCAGAACGTGATCATCACGCCGCAGACAATCAGCCCGGCCGCGGTGCTTTGCTGGGCGAACAAGGTGCCAAAGACCATGGCGCCCAGGGCGGAGCCGACGATTTGCCATTTGTTCTCGAAGCGGTTGGCGAACTTCACGAACAGCAGCGGGCCCAGCGGGTAGGCGAGGGTAATGATGAAGGCGTACGCCAGGCTGTGCGTCACGCTCACGCCTTGCCCCGAGAGCAACGCGGGCAGCCAGTTACCAAAGCCGAAGAAGCCGATGGCCTGGAACACATGGAACACGATCAGCATCAAGGCCCGGCGGCGATAGGGCGGCTGCCAGATGTCGGCGAAGCGGCCTTTGCCTTCCACCGCAACGCTGTGGGTCTGCGGTTCGTCCAGCGCCTGGCCATGGTCTTTCACGCAGCGTGCTTCGAGGTCATCCATGATCTTTTCGGCTTCGGCAAAACGCCCATGCTGAGCCAGCCAGCGGGGCGACTCGGGCAGCCGCGAGCGCAACCACCAGATGAACAGCGCAAACACCGCACTGGCCAGCACCACGAAGCGCCAACCGGCGATGCCAAACGGGTCTTGCGGCACCAGCCACCAGGACATCAGCGCCACCGAAGGCACTGACAGAAACTGGACGAAGAAGGCGAACGCGAACGCCGAACTGCGCATGCGCTTGGGTACCAGTTCCGACAGGTAGGCGTCGATGGTCACAAGTTCGATGCCCAGGCCGATGCCCACCAGAAAACGCATGCAGATGATCCCCAGCGCCGAGGTCTGCATGCCCATCAGCACGGTGGCGACGGTGTACCAGATCAACGCGAAGGTGAAGATCGCGCGGCGACCGAAGCGGTCGGCAATCGGGCTGAGCAAGCTGGCGCCGAGGAACAGCCCCAGAAAGGTCGCCGACGCGAATGCGGCCTGATCGGAGAAACCGAATACGCCTTGCGCACCGGTTGCAAAGAGACCGGCGCGAATCAGACCGGGGCTGATGTAGGCGGTCTGGAACAGGTCGTACAGTTCGAAGAAGCCGCCAATGGACAGCAGCGCCACCAGCTTCCAGATCGTCGCCACGGCGGGCAGACGGTCGATGCGGGCGGAGATCAGCGCGGCGCGAACCGGGTCGACGCCATCAGTGGGCTGTTGCGAGGCATCAGAGGTGCCAAAGGTTTGAGACGGGGAGGACATTATTGTTTTCCAGATCCGTGGGACGACGCATGTTAGAGCTTTTACAGAGATTCAAGACAAAACATTTCTGCGAGTTTAAGCTCCGTGGCTGATTAATAGCATTCGCCGGACTCCCGTGAAATACAGACTCCCGACCACCGCAACCGCTCCGTTCTGCCCCTCAGCCGTGACCGACAGCGTGGCCATCCCGGCCAACGCGTCCTTTCTGCGCAAAATGATGCTGTTTGTAGGCCCCGGCCTGCTGATCTCCATCGGCTACATGGACCCCGGCAACTGGGCCACGGCCATCGAGGCGGGCTCGCGTTTCGGTTATGCGTTGCTGTTCGTCGTGGTGCTGGCCAGCCTGTCGGGCATGGTCCTGCAGAACCTGTGCTCGCGACTGGGCATCGCCACCGGCCGCGACCTCGCCCAACTGTCCGCCGAGCGCTACAGCCATCGGGTCGGGATGGGGCAATGGATTCTGGCCGAACTGTCGATTCTGGCGACCGACCTTGCCGAAGTGCTGGGCGCCGCGCTGGCGTTTCATCTGCTGCTGGGGGTGTCGATTACCACGGGCGTGGCGTTGACCGCCTTCGACACGGTGATCGTGCTTGCGCTGCAAGGCGCCAACTTCCGTCGTCTGGAAGCGATCGTGCTGGGCCTGATCGCGACCATTGCCACCTGCTTCTTCATCGAACTGGTGCTCATCAAACCGTTCTGGCCGGACGTCGTCGCGGGCCTGAAGCCGTCGTGGGACGTGCTGAGCCAGCAAGAGCCGCTGTACATCGCCATCGGTATTCTGGGCGCCACCGTCATGCCGCATAACCTGTACCTGCACTCATCGGTGGTGCAGACCCGGGTCAACGGCACATCGGTGGAGAGCAAGGCCAGCGCGATCCGCTATGCGCGGGTCGACACCATTGCTTCGTTGAGCATGGCGCTTGTGATCAATGCGGCGATCCTGATCCTCGCCGCTGCGGCGTTCCACGGCACCGGCCATGCCGATGTGGTGGAAATCCAGGACGCTTACCACCTGCTCGACCCGCTGGTGGGCGGTGCACTCGCCAGCGTGCTGTTTGGTGTCGCGTTGCTGGCGGCGGGGCAAAGCTCGACCTTTACCGGCACCATCGCCGGTCAGGTCGTGCTTGAGGGTTTTCTCAATGCCAAGATTCCCTGCTGGCAGCGCCGCTTGATCACCCGTGCACTGGCATTGATCCCGGCGCTGATTGGCGTCATCTGGTTCGGTGACGGCGCGGTGGGCAAGATGCTGGTGCTCAGCCAGGTCGTGCTCAGCCTGCAACTGCCATTTGCGCTCTGGCCCTTGATTCGCTTCACCAGCGACAAACAACTGATGGGCCCGTTCGCCAACAACGCCGTGACCAAGACGCTGGCCTGGGGACTGTTCGGCTTGATCTCGGCGGCCAACCTGGCGTTGATGTTCTTCTGGATCAGCTGATCGTTCCAACGCTCCGCGTGGTAACGCCTATCCCGACGCTCCGCGTCCTGGGCGCATTGACGCAGAGCGTCAGGGTCTGCATGCCCACGCAGAGCGTGGGCACGATCAAAAGAGTTTGCCCGGCCTCTAGCCCTGATCGTTCCCACGCTCCGCGTGGTAACGCCGATCCCGACGCTCCGCGTCCCAAGCGCGTTGACGCAGAGCGTCAGAGGCTGCATGCCTACGCAGAGCGTGGGCACGATCAAAAAAGGGTGTGCCCGACCTTCAACTCAACAAAATCCCCCGCGCCATCCCCGTCGCGGCGATGACGATGATCACCATCAATGCCGCTTCCATGTGGCTGATGCGCGCGAAGCGCCGTGAACGGGAGGTATCGATGGGTTGGTTGCGCTTGAATGCGATGCGCCATTTGATCAGAGCAAACATCGGCACTACTTCCAGCGCGAGAATCGCGACGAATGCCGTCATTTTCAGGTGAAACAGCGGCTGATGCAGGTAATAGAACGAGCCTTTTTCCAGTCCCCCAAACGCCCGAAATGCACCTGTGATCAGCAGCAGCCCGGCCGACAACCCCCAGATGTTGTCGACCACGAACACATCTCGAAAAGAGCGCGGGTCGTCGGTGCGCAGCCGCCGCAGCGCCCGCCCTCGCGCCAGAACCGCCGCCAACGCAAAGCCGAAAGCCAACAAGTGCAACGCAGCCACAACCCATTTAATGAGCATGGTTCAACTCCCCCGAGCGATGTCTAAAGCAAGCGTCAACAGAGCAAGCTTAGCGGGTCGTGGGCGTTATGCCTTGTTGCTGACTTCACGACGTCGTTATTGAAAAGGTCCGATGCAAATCGATGTCATCTTTCATGTTTTTCGCTACTGCGCTTGCGGCTCGGGTGCACGAAGTCGATGTAAAAAGCGGAAATGCCAAACACCGATATTGCAGAAACAATAATCAGACCGATGACTGAGTTATCCACGTTGATAATCCATCAAGACGCCCGCAGGCAGAGACGCTATTGATCCCTTAAATACTCTGCGTCGCAATGAATACGACGGTATCTTTACGCGCGTGATGAGTACCATGACGCGACTTATACAACCCTGGCATCGGGCGGATATAAAACAACCGCAGCGCGAAGTTTGTCTGCACCGAAACAACTCATGCCCACGAACTCCTGATGGCTGACCGGCATGTATTGGCAATCCATCGCCAGACGTTGCTGACTGTGATCGACGTCAGGGTCATGCAAGTACACGAAGTCGGCGTCGCAGCCGGCGACCAGCACCCAGTGCGGGGCCTTGGAACGGGTGAGCCGATAGCTGCTGATCAGGACAAGCGCGAGCGCATGGCTCGTTTGCAGGTGCAGCAGGTCGAGTGCAGTGCTGCCCAAATGGCGCACCTGGCTGTCTGCCAGTTCGCGACTGAACTCCTCGTGCACCAGGCGCATGACCTCGCGTTTTTCCTCGCTGCGCACGCCTGCCAAAAACAGCGGGCCTTTGACCGACACCTGCAGCCCGACGTCGAAGCCACGGCGTAGCGCCGCCAGCGCCAGCCCCTGTGGGCTGCAGCCGCCATGGCCTGAGGTCATGAACACGGTTGTGGCCTCTCGCCAGATCTGCACCTCTTCATGGCGCTGCATGGAACGCCCTGGCTGCAAGGCCTTCATGGCCATCAACAGGCACGCGGGCCCACAACTGAAATCCAGCGTCTGCGCGTAGTAGGGCACTTGGCGAGGAACGCTCACGGCGAAATCGCGGATGCGCTTTTCGTAGCGCAGTGCCGGAGCATGGTCCGCGTAGTAGTCGTCGATGTGATCGAACAGGCGATAGCCGTTGCGCTCGTACAGGCGGATCGCCGACGGATTATCGGGCCGCACCTCAAGGCGCAGATAAGCGCACTCGCGGTCCATCGCGCAACGTTCTGCCTGCTCGAGCAATTGCTGGCCCAAACCCTGGCCACGAGCGTGTTCACTGATGGCCAGCGAGTACAGCCGGCCCAGCGAAGTGCCGCGATGAAACAGCACCAGCGCGTAACCCGCCAGCCGATCCTCGGCTTTTGCCACCAGCAGGCATGCATTGGCGCGACTGACCATCCACTGAAAGTTGCGCGCATTCAGCCGATCGGTTTCAAAACACTGATTTTCCAGGGCCAACAGTTCGTCTACATCGGACAGTTGGGCGAGGCGATATATAAAGTTCATGTCGGCGACCGTAAAGAGTGAGTAACGAAACGGGACATTTCTACAAAGCCATGGTTTATAGAAAGGACTTGTTTCCCGAAGGATCCACTCATGAATGCGGTGCCGGTGAAGACCGAAGTATCAACACACGCTCAACGTTCGGCAACTTTTAATATTGAATCGCTGCGTGCCATCACTGGCCAGAGCCAATTGCTCATTGTCGTGGAGCGTCTTGAGGACTGGGCATCCTACTTGCCCAGCGAAGACCTCATCACAGCGCAGGACTATCTCGAAAACCCGTTGCAAAGCACCGCCGGCAAACGGGTCCAGGTGATCAATCTGTGTCGCAGCTATCGCTACCTGGGGCATGGTTATTACTGCTCGTTGCTGGCCGAAGCGCGGGGGCACAACGTGATTCCGTCGGTGAAGACCATCAGCGAGCTGACGCGCAAATCCCTGTACAGCCTGTCGCTGGACGATCTGGATAAACGTCTGGAGCACGCGCTGCGCGATCACCCTTACGATGACACTGAAGGTTTCACCCTGACGCTTTACTTCGGACAGACCGACCTTGCCCCGTTGCAGGACCTGGCCAGACAAGTGTTCGAAGCTTTTCCCGCACCGATCTTGCTGGTGGAATTTCGCAAGCGCGACAGCTGGCACATCGCAGGGATCAAGACGGGGTCCATGACTCGCTTGCGTGATCATCAGCAGGACCAGTTCGCCCAGTCGCTGGACAGCTTCAGCCGCAAGATCTGGCGCCAGCCACGTTCGCGCCGCACGTTTCGCTATGACCTGGCGATCCTGCACGACCCCCAGGAGGCATTGCCGCCTTCCAACCGGACAGCCCTGGAGAACTTCATCCGCGTCGGCCAGCAACTGGGCGTCGACGTCGAGCTGATCGAGAAAAAGGATTACTCCAGACTCGCCGAGTACGACGCATTGCTGATTCGTGAAACCACCAGCGTAGACAACCACACCTACCGGTTCGCCAAGAAAGCCGAAAGCGAAGGCCTTGTGGTGATGGACGATCCGGCCTCGATCTTGCGCTGCACCAACAAGGTGTATTTGACCGACCTGCTCAAGCGTCATGGCCTGGGCATGCCCGCAACGGAGGTGCTGTACAAGGAACGACCCGATGAACTGGAGCAAGTGGCGAGGCGCCTGGGCTTTCCGCTGGTGCTGAAAATTCCCGACGGCTGCTTCTCCAAAGGGGTTATCAAGGTGCAGAACGCTCAGGAGATGCAGGAGGCAGCGAGCACGTTGTTCGAGCACTCAGTGCTGTTGCTGGCGCAGGAGTACCTGTACACCGAGTACGACTGGCGGATCGGGGTACTGAACCGCAAGCCGATTTTTGCCTGCCAGTACTTCATGTCCAAAGGGCATTGGCAAATCTACAACCACAAGGCCACAGCCGCCGACATCAACGGCGAATGCCGCACACTGGCCATTCACGATGCGCCCAAAGCGGTGGTGGATCTGGCTGTCAGGACCGCCAACCTCATTGGCGACGGCCTGTACGGGGTGGACCTGAAACAGTCGGGGGATCGAGTAGTGGTGATCGAGGTCAACGACAACCCTAACCTGGATGCGGGCATCGAAGACGCCTGGCTGCAGGACGATCTGTACGTGCTGCTCCTTGAAGAGTTCATACGCCGACTGGACGTCAAGCGTCGCGGTCTGGCGAGCTGAGGCCTTGATCAAGTACCACCGCCTCGAAGCGGGCACCTTGCGCGAATGCGCTGAACAGGACGCAAGCGTTCTATGGTTCAGTCATCCCGACACAGCGGAAAAGGCGATGCTGCTGGAGCGTTTTCATCTCGATGATCACGCGCTGGCGTCGGCACTGGACCCTGACGAAGTCTCGCGCATCGAGTTTCACCCCAACGCGTTGTTCATGATCTGGAAGCGCCCGGAAAACTATTCGGGCCAGGACAGCTTCTGTTTCGACGTTTCGTCGTTCGGGCTGTTACTGAGTCAGGAGCACATGGTGTTGATCTGCGCGGATGACAAGCAGATCAGCGATCTCACGCATTCGCGTCCCATGAGCGAGCCGCTGGATGTGGTGCTGGAAGTGCTGTTCCACAACATCCACCACTACCTGGGACACCTGAAGGTCATCAAGATGATCGCCCGTGAACTGCAACAGCAGTTCAATGCTTCGATGGACAGTCGCCATCTGGTGCAGATGTTCAACCTCAGCGAAAGCCTGGTCTATTACATCAACGCCATCGACAGCAACGGCTCGGTGCTGACCCGGCTGCGTAATCATGCCCACAAGCATCAGTACTCCAGCGACCGGCTGAGCCTGATCGAGGACATGATCATCGAGAACGAGCAATGCCATAAGCAGGCGAAGATCTACTCGACGGTGTTCGCAAGCCTCATGGATGCGCGGGGCAATCTGGTGAACAACAACACCAATAACCTGCTGCGCAAGCTGACGTTGATCAACGTGGTGTTCTTGCCGTTGAACCTGTTGGCGGGGATTGGCGGGATGTCGGAGTACAGCATGATGACCACGCCGATCCCTTGGTGGATCAGCTACCCGGCCTTGCTGGTGGGCATGGCCGGGTTGGGCGTGGCAATGGTGGTGGTGCTCAAACGATTGGCCAACAGCAAGGCGTGAGCGACGCGTTTTTGCTCAGGCGGTCAGTCCGACGCCTGAAGCCCTTTCTGCTTCATCACCAGGTTCTTTTCCTTCTTGTACTGCAGCGCGACTTCCGGCGCAGGGCCGCTCTTGCCGGTTTCCATCCACAGACGCATGCGGCTGGCGTCGGCGAAGTGCGTGAACTTGCCGAAGGCGTCGAGAATCACCACCGACACCTGACGGTTCGCCATGCTGGTCAGCAGTACCAGGCAGTGACCCGCCTGATTGGTGAAGCCGGTTTTGGTCAGCTTGATGTCCCAGTTGGATTTGCGGACCAGATGGTCGGTGTTGCTGAAACCCAGGCTGTAGGTCGGCTTGCGGAACGTCACGGTTTTTTCCGGGGTGGTGCTCAGCTCGCTCAGCATCGGGTAGCTGCGTGCCGCCAGCGCCAGCTTGGTCAGATCACGAGCGGTGGACACGTTGAATACCGAGAGGCCGGTCGGCTCCATATACACGGTGTGGGTCATGCCCAGCGCCTTGGCCTTGGCGTTCATCGCCTTGATGAACGCCGGATAGCCGCCCGGATAGCTGTGGGCGAGGCTCGCCGCGGCACGGTTTTCCGAGGACATAAGGGTAATCAGCAGCATGTCGTGGCGGTTGAGTTCGCTGCCCAGTTTGACCCGGGAAAACACACCTTTCATTTCGGCGGTCTGCGAAATGTCCACCTTGACCATCTCGTCCATCGGCAGCTTGGCGTCCAGCGTGACCATGGCGGTCATCAGCTTGGTCACCGAGGCGATCGGCACGATCACGTCCGGATTGCTCGAATACAGCACCTGGCCGGTTTTCAGGTCGGTGATCATGGCGCTGCCGGACGCCAGATGAAGATTGGCAGGGTCACGGTTGAAAGCAGCGGGTTCGTTCGCAAGGGCACTGGTGGAAAGTGCGGAGCCTGTAAGTGCAAACAATAGGCCGATAACGGATGCGCGAATTTTCAAGAGCAAAGCTCACTTATAAGAGGTAACGATGTGGAAGGTCGCAGTTTCATCAAGAGCGACAACAAGATCGGCGCATTTTAGGAGCATGTTTCCGAGTATGTCGATGGGGCGCACAGGACGTTTAAGTAATAAAAGCAGGTTGTATGGCATTCGTTCAGGTTAAGGATCCAAAAAGCCTGTATTTAAACGGGTTGCTTCGATATTCATGGCACTGCAGCCGGTCACCGATTAGCATTCCACGCCATTGATGCTCATCACTCACATTTGACCTAGGAGTTGCGCAATGCCCAAAGGGTTTATCAGCAAGGATTACGCCGCGTTGGTGTTCATCGCGGCGATCGTTGCGGTGCTCTTGCTTGTCACTGGCCTGTTCGTGAGACCTTCCGACTGGGCGGGCTGGATCCAGGCGATCGGTTTGATCGTCGGGCTGATGATGGCGGTGGCGGTGCCGGCGATTCAACGTCGCCAGGAACTGGCCGCTCAGCAAAAACAGGTACGCGACCGGGAAACCGGATACGCGCGGCGCATGCAGTACCTGTGCGGCGAACTCAATGAGCTGCTGGCCAAAATCACGGTCAACCTCGTTCACCTGCGCGCAACAGACCGCCATCGCCTGCAACGCACGCTGGAGGATTACCTGCACCGTCTGTTCGAATCGCACAAGCTGGACCAGAACGACGACCGCGTGGTCATTGCCCACGAACTGCGGCTGGTGGCCAACGAGATCATCGAAGAGATGGAAAGCGGCCGTTCCGACCGGGTCGTGCTGGGCGCTCTGGAAAAACGCCTGCAGAAGTTGGCACACCGTTGCCAGGTCAATGCCACTCAGGCCGAGAGAATCTGAGGGCGTCAAATCAAGGGCAAAAAAAAGCCCGCGTCAGGGGATGCGGGCTAAAGGGAAGTGCGGAGCAACGCACGATTTCAGGGAAGAGCGAATTCGGTTTCAGCTGTTGAGCTTGCGGGTTTCCATCTGCTGCGACAGCGCCTGGGCGGCCGGCAAGGACAGGAGTGGACCACTGACGGGCTCGCCGTTCTGCATCAGGTACCAGCAGGCCAGCAGACCGCGCTCACGAAGCTGTGCGGGAACTGCGCTGCCAACTACCGACATGATTTGAACCTTGGTCATAAGTGCCTCCATCAATCTATGGGGCTACTTTACGGCGCGATGACAACGAGCAGAAATCACTGCTCTCGATAGTCGTCATTGATGCGCCGGAGGTCAGATTTTTGGGAGGAGGAAGCGTAAGGGCGTGCGAACCGTCACACGGTCGCGTGGCGCCGACTTCAGAAAAAGCCTGTGCTGACGATTAGCTCGACGGTGACCGTGTCACCCGGTCAGTCAACGACCTGATCCAGCATGGCGATCACTTCAGATTCGGACAGCAGGCCTTTCTCGACCAGATTCTGCGTCAGCAAGGACACAAACTTGGCGGTGCGGTGGCCTTCCAGACTCTTGAGTTCGGTGAGGGCGTTGTAGACTTTGCTGGAGGTGCAGAGTCCGGTGGCGCGATGCGGGTTTTGTGTCGGCATGGACATCCCTTCTTATTGATGACTGACCCAATGGCTGCAGTAAGTGCAACTGTGCCGAGTATGAGCATCCCGATCGATCAGCACTGTTCTGGTCGCGACCTGTTTTATCGCAGTGAGCACATCGTCAGCTGTCCGCGAGATGAAAGAACTTTCATCTCGATGACTTCAAGCAGGCGAACAAGCGCAAAACACTTTGCGCAGAAAATAACAACCCCGCCTGTTGAGCGGGGTCGGGTATTCAGGTGACTGCCGATCGGCGACCGGCAACTGTCATTGCGGGTGCGCTGTTACCAGCGACCGCCGCCGTGATAATAACCATGCGGTGGGCCGTAGTAGCGGGGTGGGCCATAGTAACGAGGGCCGTACACAACCGGACGCTCAACGACGTAGGCTGGCTGGTAATAAACAGGCGGTGGCGGCGGCGCGTAATAGACAGGTGCCGGCGCCGCGTATACAGGTGCGGGCGCGGCATATACAGGGGCAGGCGCCGCATAGACAGGACCGGAAGCCACTGCCGCGCCCACTACACCGCCGACGACTGCGCCAATGACTGCCGCTCCACCCCAGCCCGGGCCGCCGCCATGGGCTTCAGCCTGACCTGCGAGGGCGAGGGCACCTAACAACAAGGCAACCTTGGGGATGTGACGAATCATGACTAATCCTCGATCAGTCCCGTTGTCGCGAGCCTGCGTTACGCTCAGGCACTGCCACGGGATAACTACTCAGACAACGAATTCCGGAATATCTGCGAAGCCGTTGCGTAAATTTTGTGTAAGGTATTCGATAACTATGATGACAATTGCTGCGTTGACAGGCGCAAGCAACTGAATTCTACGCCTTTCTCAAGGCGTTACCTAATACCGTTCAGGAGATTTCATGTCCGTTACTGCAAGCAAGGAAACGCTGTTGTGTATGTCGCTCGCTGGCCGACCGGGCAACTTCGGTGTGCGCTTTCATAACCATCTGTATCAACAGTTGGGCCTGAATTTTTATTACAAGGCTTTTTCTCCCACCGACCTGCCCGCCGCCATTGGCGGCATGCGTTCGTTAGGTATTCGCGGGTGCGGGGTTTCCATGCCCTTCAAGGAAGCGAGCATTGCCTTGGTCGACGAACTGGACGCGTCAGCGGCTGCCATCGACTCGATCAACACCATCGTGAACACCGACGGTCATTTAAAGGCGTACAACACGGACTACATCGCCGTCGCGCAACTCATCGAGACCCACAACGTGCCACGCACGCGGTTTGCACTGCGCGGCAGCGGCGGGATGGCCAAGGCGGTGGCGTGCGCCATGCGCGATGCCGGGTTCAGCGACGGGCTGATCGTAGCCCGTAATGAACAGGCGGGCCGGGCGTTGGCGCAAACCTGCGGGTTTGAGTGGCAAGCCGATCTGGGCAGTGAACGGCCACCGCTGCTGGTCAACGTCACGCCGCTGGGAATGGCCGGCGATCAGGCCGACACACTGGCGTTCGAGGCGGCGGCCATCGAAGCCGCCGATACGGCATTCGACGTGGTGGCGACGCCTGCGCGTACGCCCTTCATCCGCCACGCCGAACGGTACGGCAAGCGTTTGATCACGGGCGATCAGGTGGCGGCCATCCAGGCGCTGGAGCAATTCATTCTTTACACCGGCGTGACACCGACGCAGGAGCAGTACCAAGCGGCTGCAGCGTTTGCGCGGGGCGTCTGACCCGCGCTGCCTGACGAGCGGTTGCGCGATCAGCCTTCGAGTTTGGCCAAACGCTCTTCCAGCGCTGCAATCCTGCCTTCCAGTTCTTCCACCCTGTCCGCCAGCGCCGAGCCGCCACCGCTTGAGCGCTCGGGCGGGTTGTGGCGTGCAGCCAGAATGACCTCCATGTCGGCCGGATCCCCGAGCGCGTGCATGTAACGGTCTTCGCGCTGCCCGGCCTGTTTCGGGATCAAGACCGCCAGGCCGCGACCGATCAGGCGTTCCAGCTGATGAATGACCGCATCGGTGTCCTCGAAATCATGCATGCGGTTGCTGCGCGTCAGCAGCTCATGGACCGTCTGCGGGCCACGTAACAGCAGCAACCCGGTGAGAATGACCTGCGCGGGCACCAGCTCCAGGGTTTTGTCGACCCGGTGCTCCCAACGGTCGGCGCGGCTGCCCATGACCAGGCGAGTCAACTGCTGGCTTTCCAGCGCGCGCAAGCTCTGGCCGACCTGGCCGGGCGTAAGGTTCATCACCGGTTCGCGGCTGGTTTTCTGATTGCAGGCCAGCACCAGTGCGTTGAGCGTCAGCGGGTACGTTTCGGGATTGGTCGCCTGTTTTTCGATGAGGCAACCCAGAATGCGTACTTCGGTGCTGTTCAGTTTCAGCGTTTCTGAACCTTCGGCGGTGTTCTCGGCGTTGCTCTCAAAATCCGGCTCGGTCGACATGGCCCTTTCCCTAAGCGTTAAAAAGGCTATGAGGGTAGGGGCTGGATGAGGTAAAAGACAAGCCGCGTTCGCATGCTCGGCATGCCTTTCAATGCGATTCTTTCTATCAGGAACTGCCCATGACTATTTCCCTGTACGCCGCTTCGATTCCTGTCTTCAAGCAAATGCTGACCGCGCTGGGTGCTGTCCTGGCCAAGGGTGAAGCCCACGCCACGGCCAAAAACATCCAGCCAGACGCGCTGCTGCAGGCACGCCTGTTCCCGGACATGTTCCAGCTGGTTCGCCAGGTGCAGATCGCCGTCGATTTCGCCAAAGGTGCAGGCGCACGTCTGGCTGGCGTTGAAATGCCGAAGTATGAAGACACCGAAACCACCTTTGCCGACCTGCAGGCGCTGCTGTCCAAAGTCCTGGCGTTTCTTGACACCATCACGCCTGATCAGGTGAACGGTCACGAAGAGCGCGAAATCGTTCTGCGTCCGGGCACCGACAAGGAAAAGCGTCTGAGCACCCAGAACTACCTGCTGCATTACTCCCTGCCGCAGTTCTTCTTCCACGTCACCACCGCCTACGACCTGCTGCGCCACAACGGCGTTGAAGTCGGCAAACGTGATTACATGGGCACGTTCTGACCTGCTGTCCAGGCAGGCCGGACTGAACGTCTGAACTGCGCCGCCGTCTGAACCTCTCAGGCGGCGGTTATGCTCATTGCTCTGGATTCGCCGGCCCTCCGTGTGCCGGTCTCTGATACCATCCGCGTTCCGCTTATTGTCACCCTGACCGACCTCTCTTCACTGACGGGTCGTTTTGTCGTTCTGGAGTTTTAATGTTTTTCCCCATCTATCTGTTGTCGGCTGCCGGGTTCACGGTGCTGACCACGGAGTTCGTCATTGTCGGTCTGTTGCCGGCCATCGCGCGCGATCTGGCCGTCACGATCCCCCAGGCCGGCCTGCTGGTCACTTTGTTCGCCTTCACCGTGGCCTGTTTCGGTCCGTTCCTGACCGCGTACTTCTCGCGCTTCGAGCGCAGGCGCCTGTTTATTTCGGTGCTGATCATGTTCGGGGTCGCCAACGCGGTGGCGGCAATGGCGCCGAACATCGGTGTGATGGCGATAGCGCGGTTGATACCGGCGCTTGGTTTGCCGGTGTTCTGGGCGCTGGCCAGCGAGACCGCGGTTGATATCGTCGGACCGGATCACGCCGGACGCGCAATTGCCAAGATCGGCTTCGGCATCGTCTGTGCCACGGTATTCGGCATCCCGGTCGGTACGCTGATTTCCGACGCGTTCGGCTGGCGCAGTGCATTTGCGATTCTGTCGGTCGTGGCTTTCGCCAAGGCCCTGCTGTTGTTTATCTATCTGCCGCAGAGCGTGCACAAGGATCAGGCATCCTTTCGCAGCCAGTTCCGGATCCTGCGCAGCCCGGTCATGCAGGGCCACGTCCTGTTATCGGTGTTGGTGTTCAGCGGCATGTTCACCGCGTACACCTATCTGGCGGACATGCTCGAGCGTCTGGCCGGTTTCAATGGCACCGTCGTCGGCTGGTGCCTGATGGGCTTCGGTGCAGTCGGTTTGTTGGGTAACTCGCTGGGTGGACGTTTGGTGGATCGCCATCCGCTGATTGCCAGTCTGACGTTTTGCACGTTCATGATTGGCGGGATGGTCATGGTGGTGCCGAGCATGCATTCGCTTCCGGCGCTGGCCCTGGCCCTCGCGGTATGGGGCGTGACCCAGGCCGCCTTGTTCCTCGTCAGCCATGTGCGCTTGATGAAGGCAGCGCCACAGGCTCCGGCCTTTGCCGCTTCGCTGAACATTGCCGGGGCCAACCTGGGCATCGGCATTGGCGCGATCATCGGCGGTCGGGTCATCGATCACCTTGGCCTGGCCAGTCTGGGCTTCGCGGCGGCGGGGATCATTCTGTTGTCGATCCTGCTGGCGTTGCTGTTGATGACCGCCAAGCCACGCGCCGCTGACTGCGGCGCCTGATCAGTCGGTGAACAGCTGGCGCCGGGCACCCTCGGTGATGGCGACGATGCCGGGGTGCTTGACCTTGCGCTCGACCGAGATCGCGTAAAACGACTCGGTCACGGCGTCGGTCTGACCAATCAGCTCGACGTCGTACTGCTCCATCACTTCATCGGCTATCACGCTCGGCGCAATGAAAATGCCGCTGCCCGACTTGCCGAATGCCTTCATCAAGGCGCTGTCGTCGAACTCGCCAACGATCTTCGGCTGCACATTCTGCTCGGCGAACCAGCGCATCAAACGACTGCGCACGACCGTTTGCTGGCCGGGAATCAGGAGCGGGGCACCCTGCATGCCATGGGGGAAATCCTTGCCATACGTCGCTGCCAAGGCTCGTGTCGCGAAAAAGCTGACGCCACATTCCCCCAGCTTCTGGCTGTACCCTTTGATGTCCAGGTGTGAAGGCATGGGGCTGTCGGAAATCACCAGGTCCAGGCGCTGGATCGCCAGGTCCGCCAGCAGGCGTTCGAGCTGATCCTCCCGGCAGGTGATGCGTATCGGTTCGCTCAGCGCCATCGTCGGCGCGATCAGGCGATAGACGATCGACTTGGGCACGACATCAGCGACGCCTACGCGAAACAGGATCTGCTGCTCTTCCGGCTGTGCGCGCAGCAAGGCCTCGAGATCCCCGCCCAGTTGAAACATCTGCTCGGCATAGGGCAGGGCGGTGCGACCGGTTTCAGTCAGCTCCAGCTGACGCCCGACGCGCTTGAACAACTCTACGCCGTAGGTCTGTTCCAGCAGGCTGATCTGTCCACTGACGGTCTGCGGCGTCAGGTTCAACTGCTCGCATGCCCGCACGATGCTGCCGGTTTTGGCGACCACCCAGAAGTAATGCAGCTGTCGGTAATTGAGCATCTGTTGTCTCTGAACGTTGGATACTTCGTAAAAAACGAAGTATACGCCTTAAAAATACGAATTTTACTGAAGTGTTTGTCTCTCTAAACTGCCGGCTTATCTCCTCCAACAGAACCTGGACAACCGGTATATGGAATATCTTCTGCAATTGGCGGCCAGCCCCACGGCGTGGGTGGCCTTGGCGACCCTGGTGGTCATGGAAATCGTGCTGGGTATCGACAACCTGATCTTTATCTCGATCCTCACCAACAAGTTGCCGGTCCATCAACGCACCAAGGCGCGTCGTATCGGTATCAGCATGGCGTTGATCCTGCGTCTGGGTTTGCTGACCACTGTGGCGTGGATCGTTCAGTTGACCGAGCCCGTGATTGAAGTGTTCGGCCAGATGTTCTCCTGGAAAGACATGATCCTGATCGCCGGTGGTCTGTTCCTGGTGTGGAAGGCGACGACCGAGATCCACCACAGCGTCGACATCAAGAGCGAAGAAGAGAAGGCGATGTCCAACACCGTCGTCATGGGCATGGCCGCCGCAATCGGTCAGATCCTGATGCTGGACCTGGTGTTCTCCATCGACAGTATCGTCACCGCCGTGGGCATGACCGAACACTTGCCGATCATGATCATCGCCGTGATCTCCGCCGTGATCGTGATGCTGGTGGCCTCGGAGCCGTTGGCGAAGTTCATCAACGACAACCCGACTGTGGTCATGTTGGCGCTCGGCTTCCTGATCATGATCGGCATGACGCTGATCGCCGAGGGCTTTGGCGCCCATGTTCCTAAAGGCTATGTGTACACCGCCATGGCGTTCTCGGCCTTGATCGAGGGCCTGAACATGTTGGCTCGACGCGCCAGACAAAGGCGCCTCGAAGCCGAAGCTCAGGCAGAGAAAGCTTGACGGCAGGCTGGAATGAAAAACGGTCGGGGATGAGGTTCATCACCGACCGTTTTTTTTGCTGCGTTTTAAGGGCTGATCCTGAAGGTTCAATCTTGGTCAGTGCGCGGCGGCATGACGGTGTTTGGACGCTACAACCGGTGCCGCCTTTGCTGTGTCAGCGCTCCGGTAGTGCGGATGGTGGCGACGGGAAATTCGCAGCACACCCCATAGCATGGCTGCGGCAACCGCCAGCCAGCCAACGATCAACATCACAAGGGTCATTCCGAGGCTCATGGGTTCCTCCGGCTTCTTCGCTTTCGTCTCTTTGTAACCGACAGTCTAGTACGCCGGTTGTTGCTGAAAATTGACCGATGGTATGAAACGCATGACTGTTTTGTTCTATCGGCGCGTCCTGACTGCGTAATGAGGCTATACCCGAGGCGTTGGCGGCTCTATGATCGGCGTCCAGGCCGGGTCGTGGGTTGCCCGGCACCTGACAAGTGAGTGAAAAATGTCTCGATGGGATGTCTCTGGAACCAAACGGAAATGGTTGGCGCTGGGTATGGTCTTGGCCCTGGCCGGTTGTGCGGATCCCCATGCCTATAAACCGGGCGTTCCGGCGCAATACAAGCGCCTGCCAGACCGCGTCGAGATCAACTCGGTGCCCTTCTTCAGGGGCAAGGCCTATCAAAGCGGGCCCTTCGCACTCGCCAGCATGCTGAGCGTGCACGGTGTACAGACCACGCCGGGTTTGCTTGAGAAGCCGTTGAAATTGCCAGGCGCTGAAGAAAAGCTCGATCAGAACATGGCGAACCTGGCGCGCGAATACGGTTTCGTCGTATACCCCGTCGATCATCAGTTCCCTGACCTCCTGGCTCAAGTCTCGGCGGGTTACCCGGTGCTGCTGCGGTTCTCCGAAGGCTCGATGTGGTGGAAAGATCAACGCTATGGTGTGTTGGTGGGCTTCAATCAGAACAAGCGCACCGTGCTGATCTATACCGGGATGGGGCGCCTGACCATGAGTTTCGAAGAGTTCACCTCGGAGTGGGACAACGCTGGCAATTGGGCCGTGCTGGTGCAGAGCCCTCGTCAGCTTCCGGTCCCGGTCGATCGCGAACGCTGGCTCAGGGCTGCCAATGATCTGGCCCAGGCCGGACAAGAGCAGGCGGCGGGCGAAGCGGTCAAGACGCTCAATAACGCGCATTGATGATGCGCGTTATGGTCTCTGGGTGTTGAGTCAGAACCCAAGCTTATCCCGCAGGCTGTAATACCACGCACCCAGAGCGGTCAGCGGAGTCCGCAGAATCTGTCCGCCCGGGAAAGGGTAGTGAGGCAGGCCGGCGAACGCATCGAACCGCTCCGCCTGCCCGCGCAATGCCTCGGCCAGCACCTTGCCTGCCAGGTGTGTATACGTCACGCCGTGACCGCTGCACCCTTGGGAGTAATAGATGTTGTCGCCCAGTCGACCCACCTGCGGCAGGCGCGACAGGGTCAGCAGGAAGTTTCCCGTCCAGGCGTAATCAATCTTCACGTCCTTCAATTGCGGGAACGCCTTGAGCATCTTCGGGCGAATGATTGCTTCGATGTTCGCCGGGTCGCGCGCGCCGTAGACCACGCCACCGCCGAAGATCAGGCGCTTGTCACCCGAGAGCCGGTAGTAATCGAGCAGGTAATTGCAGTCTTCGACGCAGTAGTCCTGGGGCAGCAATGTGCTGGCCAGTTCTTCGCTCAGCGGCTCGGTGGTGATGACCTGCGTGCCGCATGGCATCGATTTCGCGGCCAGCTCCGGCACCAGATTCCCCAGATAGGCGTTGCCGGCAACGATGATGAACTTCGCGCGTACCTTGCCTTGCTCCGTGTACACCACCGGATTGGCACCACGCTCGATGCGAATCGCCGCGGACTGCTCGTAAATCGTACCACCCAGCGACTCCACGGCAGCCGCTTCGCCCAGCGCCAGGTTCAGCGGGTGGATGTGGCCGCCGCTCATGTCGAGCATGCCGCCAATGTACTGATCACAGGCCACCACTTCACGAATGCGTCGCTGATCCATCAATTCCAGCTGAGTGTGGCCGTAACGCTCCCAGAGTTTTTTCTGGGACTCCAGATGGCCCATCTGCTTGTCAGTGATCGCCGCGAATACGCCGCCGTCTTTCAGGTCGCACTGAATTTGATACTGCGCTACGCGCTCGCGGATAATGCGACCGCCTTCGAACGCCATCATGCCCATCAGCTGCGCTTGCTTGGGTCCGACGGTGCGCTCGATCACATCGATATCGCGGCTGTAACTGTTGACGATCTGTCCGCCATTTCGGCCGGACGCGCCGAAGCCGACTTTCGCTGCCTCCAGCACCGTGACCTTGAAACCGTTCTCCAGCAGAAAGAGTGCGCTCGACAGACCGGTGTAGCCGGCGCCGATGACGCACACATCAGTCTCCACTTCACCTTGCAATACCGGACGGGCAGGGGCGGGGTTGGCGGACGCAGCGTAGTACGACTGCGGATATGCGGTGTTGGTCATCCTGGAAGCCCCTGTCTAGTATATTTTACGAATGCGCCAATCCTACCTGAGATGAAAAGCCGCCACCAGCGGGTCGGGAGGATAAAGTGTCCTAAATATGTGCCACTTGCTTAGGGCTTCGGCTAAAAAATCAGAAATTTCAGGGGGTTATCAAAACGGCGCTGTTGACAGGCTGTTGAATATCAGTAGAATGCCCGTCCACAGCAGGCACGTAGCTCAGTTGGTTAGAGCACCACCTTGACATGGTGGGGGTCGTTGGTTCGAGTCCAATCGCGCCTACCAGACAAAATCCGCTCTGCTGGGCGGTATTAAAAAGGGCGACCCGAGTGGGTCGCCCTTTTTGCATTCTGAGTCGCATCAAGCGACGCGCAGTTATTCTGCTTTGCCCCGCGTGATCCGCCCGGCTTTGATCTCGTCGACGTAGGCTCGTAGCCGGTCGGCGTCCTTGTATTGTTGGTTCATCAAGTGGAGCACGGCGACGACGTCGACGTCCTTGACACGTTCAGCCAAACGACTGATTTCGCCCGCCGTGCTTTCCAGATTTGCCGCAATCGCGTTCAGGTCGCGCTTGAGCTCCAGCGCGGATTTCTTCATTCCCACGGTCATCTTCCTCAAAACCGAAAGGGCAGAGCGGATACCGAATCCGCCCTGCTCCTTTTATTAACAGCGCTTTGTAACAGGCGCGTGATGATACGCGACCTGTCGACGGTTTTGAGCTGCCACCATACAGGCGAGATTATCGTCCGGCCAAACGAGCAGATGGCTCTCGGTCTAGCCTCCTGCACCGCCAGCGCTGGAGGCGCCGCCTGACGAGCCTTTCGATCCGCTTCCTGTCGAGCCGCCGCCCGTCGTATCGCCACCGGGCAGGTCGGCATCATTGCTGCCGCCGGTTCCGTTGCTCATGGCGCCCGTATTCATACCACGACGAATACCGGTGGCGGGATCGCCTTTGTCCATGTCAGTCCCTTGCCTTTGAATATCGTTGCCCTGTGTCCTTGGGTCGAGGCCGGTTTGAGACGGCGGAGGACCCATGTCGGGCGAGGTGGAGCCAGCCATGGCCGCCAGTGAAGTAAACGTGAGGGCGCAACCCATCGCCAATGCCGCAATTGATCTGTTCATCAGGTGATCTCCATGTCTTTGGTCCTAACTGCACATTGGTCCTTCGGACTTCAAACATAGTGCCATCATCGCGACCAGCGGCAGTCGCATCTGACGTCCTCACGGTGTGTTCGCGCTGTCCAGCGATGACGGCAACAGTGGCGCGTCACCCAGGCTGCCTTCAATCTGACCCGCCACATAATAAACCCCGGCCAAGACGCCGAACTCCGGGTTGTCGATCAGGCTGCGCTTCTTCTCGTTGAGCGCGGCATAGAGGCTGTTGCGTAACTGCTCTTCCATTTCGGCTCGCTCGTTCTGGTGAGCGATAGCCCCGAACCCCGCCATGCCGGCAGAGATCATCAGCCCAGCGACGCGACCCACCGCTGCAGCAATGGCGCTGGCCGCCCCTCGCGGGGCGAGGCTGGCTTCGAGCTTCTCGCTGGAGTGAATCGCCACCGAAGAAATCCCGGCATCAGGCCGACCGGCGTCGGGTCCATTTGCCGCCTTATGAACCCGGTCGATGAGCGCGAGGTAGGCGGGCATCTTTGCCAGCGGTTCGGCGTGGGTCAACTGATACAGCGTTGCGTTGTCCGTGGAAGGTGGTGCCAGCGTGATGGCGGGAATCGCGTTCAAATGGGCGTCGAACTGCTCGCTCGGAATGTTGTAGCGCTGGGCAATGGGAGGCAGCTGCTGGCCCAGCAGTTGAATGTAGTAGGCCGTCGCCTGAGCGGTGACCGCATCGGGATCGATCTGCTCGGACACCGGGTCGAGCACCCGCTCGTGGTATTGGTCCTGCAGGTAGGCATCCAGCCGTTGCGCCGGTGTCTGCTCACCTTTCTGGCTGCTGACTTTGTACCAGCTGACTTTCACCGTGAGCCACTGCTGGGTCCAGTAGCCCGTAAACCAGGGGATGAAGTCGGACTCGGTACGCTGATAGACGCTGTCCATCCAGCTGTCCATGGTCTGCGTGGCGTAGCGCCGGGCAGGTGCGGTGGCGGTCTTCGACGCGGCCAGTATCTCCTGGTCGACCTGATGCCAGGTCTGGGGCGAAATCTGAACCGCAGCGGGCGCGGCTTTATGGGCGGACGTGCAGCCCGTCAGCATCACCAGCAGCGTAATGATCAGGGCGCGCACGTTCACGATGGCAATCCCTTGGGTGTGACGAGGGCGATGGATCCGACGACGTCGATCAGCGCGTCGCCCTGCGGTTTTTTCAGTATAGGGCGCGAAAAGTGCGGGGTGCCGGATGCACTGTGCGTGCTGTCCTCGCTGGCGGGCATTGGTCGCTGCAAAAAATTCGCATATTCATAGGGTTAGTGTGAAAAAAGACGTTGACAGCTATTTGAATATCCGTAGAATGCCGACCCACAGCAGGCACGTAGCTCAGTTGGTTAGAGCACCACCTTGACATGGTGGGGGTCGTTGGTTCGAGTCCAATCGCGCCTACCAAACAAAATCCGCTCTGCTGGGCGGTCCAAAAAGGGCGAATCGAAAGATTCGCCCTTTTTTGTTGTCCGCCATTTTCTCTCAATGTCTATCTTCCACGTTCAACCGTGCCGGTCCTCTCACGGCTTTTCTGCGGTTCTTACCGCCGGCGGTTCAGAAAAAAAATCCTGATTTTTCAATCTATCGCCTGGACCTTTTGCCACGATGCGCGATCATCAGTGCATGGATATCGAAAGGAGGTGCGTATGTTAAGTCGGTCCCTGACCCTCGCCATTCTGTTTGCCGTGTCCAGCCCGTTGCTGGCGGCGGACAGTGATACCCCGCTGGGCCAAGAGCGGGGCAGGTCTCGTCCGTTGATCATCATTGCCTCGAGTTCGGTGGACCCGACGTTGGTAAGCCTCAAGAAGAGCCTTGAAGAGCCGGCCAATAAAGAGGCTTTCGCTAAGCGCAGCATGGTGCTTTACACGATCGTGAACATGATCGGCCAGCGTAACGGCAAGGACATGGACGCCCAATCGACCATGGCGTTGATTCGTGATCTGAAGCTGGGCGCCCGGTCGGGCGATCAGGCACAGGTGATTCTGGTCGGCAAGGACGGGGAAACCAAGATAGACCACAAGGGCAATATCGATCCCAAGGAAATCTTCAGCACCATTGACCAGATGCCGATGGCCGAGAAGGAAGCCGCCGCGCCTGCGCCCGTTGCGCCCGCCGCCGAACCCAAATCGACAGCCCAGGGTGGGAAACCCGGTAAAGGAGGCAAGGCCGCGCCGGCCGCCCCCGCTGCGCAGCCCGATGATTGATCGGCTGTCAGTCAATGCACCTGCCGGCGCCGCGTTGAGTCTTTGCTGCTAATATCGCTCCTTTTTTATCGAAAGGACTGTCATGAAACACTGGGCGGGAGCTGTAGCGCTGGCAATGCTGGCGGGTTGCATGGGCTTGAATCAGACGCGTTCGGCGGGTCCGGCGCAGGTGTATTCCAGTCAAAAGCCAGCCGCTGCGGTCGCTGAATGCGTCAAAGTGACCTGGGCCAATGTGCAATTGTTCGGTGACGTCGCCGATGTGTTCATGGACAAAGGCAATCCGGGCGAATTCACCGTCTATACCACTGAAGGCGAATACTTCGCTGACGTGATGGGCAAGGGTGCGTCAACGACCATCAATTACTACGCGAAACCGGGCGCCAAGGCCGTCGACCAGCGCGGTGCGGTATTGGCGACCTGCCTGTAATCGACCAATCAGACGCAACAGTACGACGTTCATTCGCGGGGCCATGGCAGGGCGATGCCTGCGTATCGCATGACAGTGTTTCCCGCGAATGAATGTGCTCGTAATGTCATTGGCCGGCAATCGGACCTTCTGATTGGTTACACCGGCTTCCTCACATCGGTGGCGTCACGCCATTCTCTCCCGCGGAGACCGAGACGGCGTTCAATGCACCGTCTTCGGCTTTCTGTGCCTGCAAAACGACTTTCACGCCGGGCTTGAGCAGGCTTCGGTCGGCGGGCACCAGATTGACGATCGGCACGTCATCCGGGATGACAATCTTCTTTTGACCGCCCTTGTAGTTCACCGTGATGGTGCGACCGTTACTCATCACCAGGTCACCCACCGAGCCGTTGGTCATGGTGCTGTCCTTGCCCAGATCGAACGCCCGGTGACCATCGCCTGTGCCGGCCATTTCAGGCGGGAACACATGAACCTCGAGTGCCTTGAGCGTGCCGTCCGGCTGTGGAACCGCCGCTGAGCCGATGTAGCTGCCGGGTTTGATCTCGGACACCTGGGCAAGGGTCACGCCACGGACCTGGGTGTCCTTGGTCAAATTTATCTGCAGGTCCTCACCTCGGTTGCTATGCATCTTGAGCAGGTCTCCTTCGACGGCGGTAATCGCCCCGCGTACCCGAGTCGGCTTGGCATCATCGGCGTTCGAAGGTGCGGCGATCATCAGCGCCGACACCAGCAGGCTTGATACCAGAAAGGTGTCACGCAGTCGTTTGCCAGTGGTTGTTTTCATGGGATCACAGTCCTGTGTGGGTTAACGAGTGCCGAGCTTAGCGCTGCTGGTGAGTGGGGTGGATGACATCACTGTCAGAAATGCTCGACCGCGCCCGTTCGGCGCTCGACAGCATGCGTCGGACTGTCTTCCTTTACATAGATTAATTGCATAGTCATTTAGACTAAAAATGAATTTAAGTAATTAAAAATCAGATGATAGGGTTTTAAGCAGGTCCTGATTCCGTAACGAACGGTTATTAAGGATTTCAGGTGACCGCGCCCATTTCATTCATTTGGTAAAGGAACACCCATGGCCGTATTCGATCATCTGAGCCGCCGCCGTCTGCTGGGGTTGGCGGGCGCTGCACTGGCTTCACCCTTGTTGCTGTCGCTGCCGCGCGGGGTCCTGGCTGCCGATGAGCATGCCGAACATGCGGCCCATGGTGCAGAAGCGTCGGGTGAACCAGCGGGGACGGGAGATTTCATTCGGCTCGACCAGCCTCGTGCCCTCAAGCTCGCCATTAACCTCAATGCGGTGTGCCTCGCGCCGGTGGTGATTGCCCACGGGCAGGGGTTCTTCAAGAAGCACAATCTGGATGTCGAACTGGTGAACTTTGGCAACTCCACAGAAGTGTTGCTGGAGGCCATCGCCACCGGTAAGGCGGATGCAGGCATCGGTATGGCGCTGCGCTGGCTCAAGGCGCTGGAGCAGGGATTCGACGTCAAGCTGACGGCGGGTACGCATGGCGGGTGCCTGCGCTTGCTGAGTGCTGCCAACGGTGGGATCAGCCGGCTGGAAGACCTCAAGGGCAAGGCGATCGGCGTGACCGATATGGCCAGTCCCGACCGCAACTTCTTCTCAATCCTGCTGAAAAAACACGGCGTCGACCCGGTGCGCGATGTCGAGTGGCGGCTGTATCCCTCCGACCTGCTTGGAACGGCCCTTGAGCGAGGTGAAGTGCAGGCCGTCAGCGGCAGTGATCCGTTCATGTACCGGCTGATCAATGCCGGTAAGGCACGGGAGCTGTCGACCAATCTGGTGGAGGAGTACGCCAATCTCAGCTGCTGCGTGGTGGGCGTCACCGGCAAGCTGGCCAGGGACGAAAAGCGCGTAGTGGCTGCCTTGACGCAGGCGATTCTGGAAGCCCACGACTATTCGGTCAAACACCCTGAAGAAGTCGCCAAGGGATTTCAGGCATACGCCCTGAATACGACGACCGAAGAAGTGGTGGCCATTCTTCATGACCACACCCACGGCCATCATGCGGTCGGTGCTGCTTTGACGGCGGAAATCGCGACCTATGTACGGGATCTCAAGACCGTCGAAGTGATCCGTCAGAGCACGGATGCCAATACATTCGCCGGGGAGATCACTGCCGATGTCTTCAGCTGAGTGGGTAGAGGCAGTCACGCCGGTAAAGGCCTCATCGCCGCGTCTTTGGTTGTCAGGGCTGGTGGCTCCGTCGGCCTGGATTACAGCGGCGGCGTTGGTTGCGTGGTGGCCCAATGCGACGCGTCAGTGGCCGATGACGCAGGGATTGGCCAACCTTTGCCTGGGAATCGCCGCGCTGATTATCCTGGCGGTGATGCTAGGTCGATGGTCTGAGCGGCTGGGAAGGCGGATGCGGTCTTACGGCGCCTGGCTGATCGCTTTACCGATTGCGTTGAGCCTGTGGGAGCTGTTCACCGCCAAGCTCGGCTGGTTGCCGGTGCCGTTCTTCGCGCCGCCTCAGGCATTGTTGGACGTCTATGTCGAAGACTGGCCGCGCCTGGCCGACAGCCTGTTGCACTCGGCGATTCTCCTGGGCAGCGGCGTGGCGGTCGGTGCGCTGACCGGGTTTATTGCCGGGGTGGCCATCGGCTGGTCACGCAGCATCGGTTACTGGCTGCACCCGGTGTTGAGAATCCTCGGGCCGGTGCCCTCTACGGCGCTGCTGCCGCTGTGCTTTTTTCTGTTCCCCAGCAGTTGGAGCGCCAGCGTGTTTCTGATTGCCCTGGCGACCTGGTTTCCGGTGACGGTGCTGACCTGGTCCGGGGTATCGAGTGTCGATAAGGCCTACTACGACGTGGCGCGTACGCTGGGCGCAACGCAACGCTTTCTGATCTTCAAGGTGGCAATACCAGCAGCGCTCCCCCACGTGTTCGTCGGGTTGTTCATGGGGTTGGGCGCATCGTTCTCGACGTTGGTGGTGGCGGAGATGATGGGCGTGAAGTCCGGCATTGGCTGGTACCTGCAATGGGCCCAGGGTTGGGCGGCGTACGCCAACATGTATGCGGCGCTCTTACTCATGGCGCTGGCGTGTTCAGGCCTGATTTCCGCATTGTTTTTAATCCGTGACCGGCTACTGGCCTGGCAGCAGGGAGCAATGAAATGGTAAGCACCGCGCGTGCGGCAAGTGCCGGGCAAAGCCCAGGCCTGGCGTTGCACATCGATACACTCAGTCATGGATTTTCCCTGGAGGGGCACCGACTTCCGGTGCTGGAGCACGTATCGCTCGATGTGGCGCCGGGAGAGTTCGTCGCGCTCTTGGGGCCGTCCGGGTGCGGTAAATCCACGCTGTTGAGATTGGTCGCGGGTCTGGAAACGGCTGATCGAGGAACGTTGCAGGCTGACGGCACCGAGATCACGGGCCCCGATCCCAGTCGCGTGGTGGTTTTTCAGGACCCGACCCTCTATCCCTGGCGCAAGGTCTGGGACAACGTTGCCTTGGGCCTTGAAGCCCAAGGGTTACTCAAGACGACGCGAGGGAAGGTCGATCAGGCGCTGGCGAAGGTGGGCCTGAGTGAGTTCGCGCGTGCTTATCCGCGGCAATTGTCGGGCGGGATGGCGCAACGTGTGGCCTTGGCCCGGGCGCTGGTGAACGAGCCGCGCTTGCTGATTCTCGACGAACCGCTGGGCAAGCTCGATTCATTGACGCGCATCGCGATGCAGCAGGAACTGGTCGATCTCTGGCAGCGCCAGGGCTACACCGTGCTGCTGGTGACCCACGATGTCGAAGAGGCGTTGCTGCTGGCCAATCGCGTCATCGTATTCAGCGATCGGCCGGCAACGATCAAGGCTGAGCTCACCATCGAGCGCGACTACCCGCGACACCGGGACGATCCGTATCTGCTGGACTTGCGCAAAGAGATTCTCGGTCTTCTGGGGTTGGGCGAGCGCTGGTAGAAGTCGGCGAGCGCGCTGTTTCGAGTAACAGCGCGCTCGAGGTCTGGAGGGTTACTGCTGCAACGAGATGGCGGTGTTGGCCAGTTTCGGCTGATTGAACATGCTGACCAACACTTCATCAAGCACCGACGACGCGCCCCATGGACGTGGGTCGTTCAGGATCGCGACGACGACCCAGGTGTTGCCGTTGCTGTCGCGGCTGAAGCCGGCAATCGCACGGACGGTATTCAGGGTGCCGGTCTTGATGTGTGCTTCGCCCCGCAAGGCGGTCCGTTTCA
This sequence comes from Pseudomonas abietaniphila, assembly GCF_039697315.1. Taxonomy (NCBI): domain Bacteria; kingdom Pseudomonadati; phylum Pseudomonadota; class Gammaproteobacteria; order Pseudomonadales; family Pseudomonadaceae; genus Pseudomonas; species Pseudomonas abietaniphila. Next base: position 5,734,549 of record NZ_CP155619.1, read on the forward strand.
GGCGTTTGCGCATGGTGCCGTCCATGCCTGCCAGCGGCAGCGAGCTCATGAACTCTGCCTGATAGGGGCTGTTCCACGCGGCTTGAAGCATCTGCGCCATTTCACGGGCGCTGACCCGCTCGGCGCGAGACAGACCTGAACCGTTTTCCATGACCAGATGCGGCGCGGTGATGCCTTTTTTCGCCAGCCACTGACGAATCACGCGCTGCGCGGCCTTGGCGTCGTCGCCGTCGGCCTCGTTGCGGAACTCCGATCCCAGGCTCAGGAATAGCTGCTGGGCCATGGTGTTGTTACTGAATTTGTTGATGTCGCGAATGATCTCGGCCAAGTCTGGCGAGTAGGCTTTGGCCAGCAACTTTGCGCCGCCAGGCACGACGTCCAGACGGTCCTTGCCGAGGATCGTGCCGCCCAGTTCCTGCCAGATGGCGCGCACGGCGCCGGCGGTGTAGGTCGGATGATCGAGCAGCGACAGATACGTCTGCGAGTTGCAGCCGTCGCCCAGTTGGCCGGACACCGTGACCGTAATGCCGCCATCGGCCTCCGGAACCGGGTTATACAGGACGTCGCCTGTGCACTTGTTCGAGGACAGCGCCTTGACCTGATTATTGATGTGGATCGCGGCAATCGGCGGCTCCACCGACACCAGAATCTTGCCGCCATCGTTGCGGGTCACGAAGCGCAGGGCCTTGAGGTTGACCATCAACGAATCCGGGCGAACCAGAAACGGCTTGTTCTTGTCATTGCCGTCGTCATCGAACACCGGCAATTGCGGCTGAATGAAGTGGCTGCGGTCCAGGACCAGATCACCCGTGATCTGTTGCACACCGTTGGCGCGCAGATCACGCATCAACAGCCAGAGTTTCTCCATGTTCAGCTTCGGATCGCCGCCTCCCTTGAGGTAGAGGTTGCCGCGCAACACGCCATTGCTCAGCGTCCCGTCGGTGTAGAACTCGGTTTTCCACTGATGGGTCGGGCCGAGCATTTCCAGCGCTGCGTACGTGGTCACCAGCTTCATGGTCGAAGCCGGGTTGACCGACACGTCGGCGTTGAACACGGTCGGGGTGCCTGGCCCGGTGACAGGCAACATGACCAGCGACAGGGCGTTGTTATCGAGCTTGCTCGCCTTAATGGCTTCTTGAACCTTGGGAGGCAGTGCGGTGTTGATCGGGGCAGCAGAAACGCAGAATGAAATCGGCAGGAGCAGGGAGGCGAAAAACAGGGGACGCAAAGACTTGATCATTCAATAAAACCCTACTGCGCAAAGGCGGGAACAGATGAGGGGATGGATTCCCTCGTGACGTAAAAAAGGAAGCCGAAAAATGTCGACCCTGAGGGCTGAAACATGGCGACCTGATAAAGCGGCATTATGCCCCAAGCTTTCGTGACTTGCGCCGGGGGACGGCCGTCAAACCCGGCTATTTTTTCAAATGCCACCGGATTGTCACGTTAAAACGCGATTTTCTGTGCTGCGTCATCGGCCGATGACGCGGGTTTCGGGCTTTTGTGCGGCCAAGCTGGTAGAGTGCCGCCCGATATTTTACTTTTGAGGATGTTTCCATGGCGACTAACCGTTCCCGCCGTCTGCGCAAAAAACTATGCGTGGATGAATTCCAGGAGCTGGGTTTTGAACTGAACCTGGATTTCAAAGAGAACCTGGACGATGCGGAGATCGACGCCTTCCTCGACGCCTTCCTGACAGAAGCGATGGATGCCAACGGTCTGGATTACGTCGGCGGCGATGACTTCGGTCTGGTCTGCCTCGCCAAACGTGGCTCGGTCACCGAAGAGCAGCGCGCAATCGTTGAAAGCTGGTTGAAGGCTCGTGAAGAGCTGACCAAGGTTGAAGTCACCCCGCTTCAGGACGCCTGGTACCCGGAAAAGCCAATCAACAAGCCTGCCTGATCGCAGTCGAGTTGTTGAAAAGGGAAGCAGGCGATGAGCCTGCTTTCCTTTTTTACGTTCACTGCTCTGTAAACCGCTTGCTTGTCGGCTGCCGCTGCATCAACAGTCCTTGTTCTAGGGCGGCCATTGCCTTCATCAACGCCTCGATGTGGGCCGAAATGATCGACGCTGAAGCGGCTGCGTCACACGCCTCTTCGAGTCGTTCACACAGATCAATGACGGTGCGTGCGCTGATGATCCGGGCCGCGCCTTTGATCTTGTGCGCGACGTCCTTGATCGCTTCTGTGCTGCCTCGCGCGCTCACTTCGCCCAATTCTTTGACATCGTCCCGACTGCTGGTGATCAGCTGGCTGATCAGGTGCTGAATCATTTCCGGACGGTTACCGGTCAATGCTACGATACTTGCCATGTCGAACGCCGCGACGTCTGGCGTCGGGTGCTGGCTGCCTGGTCTGGCGCCCACCCGAGACAATCGGTCGTTGAGCGCGGTCAGGCTGATCGGTTTGAACAGGCAGTCGTCCATTCCGGCGTCACGGCAGCGCTGCTTCTCCTCAGGCTGCGCGTTGGCGGTAAAGCCGAGCACGGTGCACGGTGCCTGTGTGTGCTCACGCTCATGGGTGCGTATGGCCCGCGTCAGGTCGTAACCATTCATCACCGGCATGTTGCAGTCGACGATCACCAGATCAAAACGGCGGGCCAGCCACCGCTCCAGGCCTTGAGCACCTTGTTCGGCGACATCGCAGCGATGGCCCAGGAAACCCAGCTGCTGGCACAGCAGCAGGCGATTGGCCGGATGATCGTCGACCACCAGAATGTCCAGCGTCGCGCAGGCGCGCTCATCGTTCTCCCGCACGGGTGCGAGATTCGCGACCGGATCGAGCGAGGTCAGTTCGAACATCATTCGAACCTGGGTGCCCTGGCCCGGCTGGCTTTCTAGGGACAGTGTGCCGCCCATCATTTCGCACAGGCTGCGGCAAATGACGAGGCCGAGCCCTGCGCCGGTCCGGGCGAGGTGGCCGCTGTTGTCGGCTTGTGCGAAAGGGGCGAAGAGGCGCAACTGGTCCTCTTCGGTGATGCCGATACCGCTGTCCTGAATGATGACTTCCAGACGGATCTGTTGCTCGTGAGGCGAGTCTTCAACCTGCAGGCTGATGCGGATCTGGCCCTGCTGGGTGAACTTGATGGCGTTGCTGATCAGGTTGGAGAGGATCTGTTTGAAGCGCAGGGGATCGATCAGCACGTCGACGTTGATCCGGCTGTCCAGATCCAGTTGCAACGTCAGGCTCTTTTGACGCGCGAGGCCATCGAACACCCTGACCACCGATTCCACGAGCTGGCGCAGGTTGGCGCGCTCGGGGCTCAAGGTCAGGCGCCCGGATTCGATGCGGGCGATGTCGAGAATGTCGCCGATCAGTTCCAGCAGGTCCTTGGCCGAACTGTAGGCGACCTCAATGGCGGGGCGATCGAGTTGACCTTGATCCGCCCGTTTCAGCGCGAGCTCCAGCATCCCGATGACCGCATTCATCGGCGTGCGTATCTCATGGCTCATGGTGGCTAGAAAGGTGCTTTTGGCGCGATTGGCGTCATCGGCTTGCTGCTTGGCGGTCTGCAATTCCTCGATCAACTGGCGTCGTTCACTGATGTCGATCCAGCCGCCGATGATGCCCTGCACCTTACCCAGCGAGTCGCGAAAAGGCAGGATCCAGTGATAGATGGTCAATGACCGGTCGCCGATGTGCAGTGATCGGTCAAGGATCAGTGGCGTGTCCTGCTCCATGACGGTCTGGTAGTCCGCGACATACTGTCGTGCTTCCTGGGCATCGCTCAGTACGCCATCCAGGATCGTCATTCCGATCACGTCTTCGCGTTTGGCGGAGAACGCGGTCAGGTAGCTTTCGTTGCACATCTGCAGCAGGCCATCGCGGTCGCGCACGTAGATCGGGTGCGGCGTGCCGTTGACCAGTGCGCTCATGAACTCGAACTGGTCGCTCAAAGCACGCTCGGCGCGTTCGCGTTGTTTGATCTGACGGCGCATCCAGGCATTCCAGGCCAGCGAGCCGAACAGCAGAAGGCTGGCGCCGGCGACGATCTGATAGACCAGCAGCTGGTAGTCCTGCCACCCGCCGCGGCCAGGTGGAATGTAGGTCCGCCAACGGTTGTTGATCACCGCGAGGTCTTCGGGGGCGATGCTCGACAGGGCCTTGTCGATAATGGCGCTGAGTTCCGTGGCATTGCGGGAGGTCGCCATGGCGATGCGGGCGGGCTCCTGGCCCACGGTGACGCGCATTTGCAAGGCATCGTGAAGGGCGCGAGAGGACAGGAAATAACTGGCGCTGAAAAGCGAGGTGATCGTGCCTTCCACTCGGCCGTGAGCGAGCATGTCGAGGGCCTGAGCGGGGTTGTCGACTTCCACGGGATAAATACCGGGGTAGGCCTGCTGCAGGTACGGCAGGATCGGGCTGCCCAGGGTCAAGGCGACGCGTTTGCCGTCCAGTTGGTCAAGGTTGGCGGGGCTGGAGGTTTGCTTGCGGGTCACCAGCACGAACGGATTGTCCATGTACGGGCGGCTGAAGTTGAAGCGATTCTCACGCTCGTCGCTCTGGACCATCGCACCGATCAGATCGGCCTGACCCTGACTGAGCCGGTTCATCATGTCGTTCATGCTGGGCGCGTGGGTGACCTCGAATCGCAACCCGGTCCGAAGTCTGATCAGATCGAGCAGGTCGGCGGTCACGCCGCGAAAATTGCCGCTGGCGTCAAAGAAGGTGAGCGGGGCGTAGGCATCATTTATCACCACCCGGATCGTTGGGTGCTGGGCGATCCAGCGCTCTTCACGCTGGGTCAGTTGCAACTTCTGATCGGTCAGCATCAGGTCGCTGCCAGCGCCCCAGCGCTTGGAAATGGCGATGCGCTCCTCAATGGGAATGCCCTTGAGGATCAGGTTCACGATCTCCAGCAACGGGGTGTTGTCGGTCCGCACCGCGAAGCTGAAACCATTGGCTTCGTGCTTGCCGAAATTGGCCATCTGCACGTTGTTGAGGTAACCCTTGTTGATGACGTAGTGCGTAGAGATGGCGTCGCCCAGGAAGACATCGGCCTGATTGAAGGCGACCGCGTTGATCGCGCTCTGAAACGAGGGAAAGGTCTGCAGGCGCGCTTTGGGGTACAGCGCCGCGATCTCTTCGGGGGGCAGGTAGTGATACGCCATGCTCAGCCGCAGGGCGTTGAGACCGTCGGTCAACGGGCGGCTTTCGCCGACGCGCGTCACCAGAACCGGTTGGTCGACCGCATAGGGCGATGACAGCGTGATGTTCTGGTCGGCCGCTTCGTAGCCATTGGCGCTGCCGAGGAGGTCGATCTCGCCGCTCGCCAACGCCTGGATGGCGAGGTCGCGGGATCCATAGCGCAACACCCTGACCGGCAGGTCCAGCGCGCGCCCGAGGATGCCGACGTAATCAGCCGTGAAGCCTTCGTAGTCGTGACCGGTGAGGGTCATGTCGAAAGGGGGGTAGTCCGGTGCTGAGGTGCCCAGAATCAATTCGCGTTTGTTGCGTACCCACTGCCATTGGGTTCGGTCCAGCGTCACGTCCATGTGCGCGGGGTTGGAGCGACTCAGCAGGGTATAGCGTTCGGCCGCAGCGGGGTCGGCCTGGGTTGTGATGCTCAGGCACACAAGTACGGCCGCTATCCAATAGTCCTTTATCCCCTTCGACATCCTGTTTCTCACACTAGCGCGTTGCGTTTTGCCATCTCGATAAGTTCTACCAGAGTCTTGGCTTTGAGTTTTTGCATCAGGCGGGTTTTGTATGTACTCACGGTCTTGTTGCTGAGAAACATGCCCTTGGCGATTTCCTTGTTTGTTCGGCCCTGGGCAAATAACTGCAATACCATCAGTTCGCGGTCATTGACCAGCTTGAAGCGTTCGAGTTCGTTTGGGTCGCCGACTTGTGCGGCGGCGGTGGCGAGCGCCTGGCTCGGAAAATAATTGTAGCCGGAAAGTACCGCTTTCACCGAACTCACAAGTTCAGTGAGGTCTTCCTGCTTGCAGACATAACCGGCGGCGCCCGATTGCATGCAGCGAATGGCGAACAGGCTGGGCGCTTGCGCCGTTAGCACGAGAATCTTTGCGGGAAGGTTCATCGCATTGAAGCGCGACAGCACTTCCAGGCCGTCCAGTTTGGGGATGCTGATATCGAGAATGATGAGGTCTGGCATGCATTCGCGCACCATCTGCATGGCGTCCACACCATTATCGGTCTCGCCGACAATCTCGTAATTTTCGTTTTCCAGCAGCATCCGGATGGCCATGCGAATGACCGGGTGATCGTCAATGATAAAAACTGAGTTCATGATTCAATCCATAACAAGCAGCGAAGAATGCGCGCACCATATCCCAGATGTTCGAAGGCGCACATGAAGAGAAAGGGCCTGCGGTGGTATATGGGAAAGATCCTACAAAAATTACCGCATTGACGTACGTCAATATCCATCGGGCTCATAAATGTTTAAAAAAGTCGAGGTTTTCCAAGCTGAAAAAGTTGTCAGGATAAATATGTTTATTTCGAATAGTCATGATCTCGCTCAGGCGTTTATCGGCGACGCACCATCTAAGCGATTGATTTTTTCACGCTGGAAACCTGTGCGAGATGGCTGCGAACAATTCAGCGTACAAACATAGTCGTTATTCGCAGTTGGGTGCAGTTAAGTGTCCGTGAAATGTTCAAGATGCGTCAGTGATCACCGTCCGTTTGCGCAATGAGTCGCAGGAGTTCCAGCGTGTTCAGTGGCTTGTTCAGGCTGCCCAATAATGGAACGCCTCGCGCCCGGGCCTGGCGTTCGATGTCGGCCAGTTGAGCCGCATCCAGGCCGCTGAGCAGCACGGCATGCTCGATCAATCCTTGCTGGCTGGCCTTCTCCACCAGATCGATACCGCACATGTCCGGCAGGCGCTGGTCGCACAGCAGCAGGTCATAGGGTTTGTCGCTCCGTTCTAGCGCGGCGAGCGCTTCATGGGCATTCAAGGCCGGTGTCAGCAGATAAAGGCCATGGTTGTTGAGCAAAATCTGCAGGGCGATGAGCTGGAACGGGTGATCTTCTACCAGCAGGATTCGCAGGTTGCGTTTGAACATCGGTCTTCCCAGGCTGAGCGACAAACCCTGATCGGGCGCAGCCACGGGGCAGGGCGCTCGACAGGAATGGTTGCGAATGAGGTCGGCGAGCAGGTAATGACTCGAGTCTGCCGGCGTTAACGAGCTGGCGGATTATTCGGCAGAGGTGTGAAGGCGGCGATAGGACGAGTCTGATTGGTGCGTGGGAAACATCCGAAGATTCGGTTTTCTTTTCCGGATGTCATGGAAAGAAAAGCCCGAACTCCTGACGGAATTCGGGCTGCTGAATGATCGGGCTGCTTCGGTCGCGTCGATCCTTGGCGGTTCAGATCGGGCTCGAACGGCCCGTCATCTCGCGAGCCATTTCGCTGGCGTAACTGTCAGTCATGCCTGCGATGAAATCGATGACCCGCAGGAAGGACGTGTGCAGGGGCGCCTTCGGGTCCGGCGCGCTGTTGCCCAACAGATCAAGAATGCGCCGGCTCTTGAAGGACGGGGTATGCCCCCCAAATTGCTCCAGTGCGGCGCCGCAGAACGCGTTCAACAGAATCTCCAGCGTGGTGTAGGCGCCAATCTCGTGCAGGGTCTTGCGTTTGTCCTGGAAGATTTTCTTGCGTGCCATGTCCTTGGCATTCAGAACGCAGCGCTTGGCCGGACCGTGCATATGTTCCACCAGGTCGCCCTGCAAAGTGCCCGCGAGCAACGCATCCTGTTGCTCGACGAAGGCGCGCGCGGCCGCGTTGGTCAGGTGTTCGATCGCTTTGCCGCGCAGGATGGCCAGCTTGCGTCGACGTGAATCACCTGGGCCGAGTTGACGATAGGTCTCGGGCAGATCGTCGCCCACCAGCCCCAGCAGCAGGGACTCCACTTCCGGGTAGGTCAGCAACTCCATCTCCAGCCCGTCCTCAAGGTCAATCAGGGCGTAACAGATGTCGTCGGCGGCCTCCATGAGGTAGACCAGTGGGTGGCGCGCCCAGCGCTGTTCTTCCAGCTGCGGAAGACCGAGTTTGTGAGCGATCTGCTCCAGGATCGGCAACTCGCTCTGATAGCAGCCGAACTTGTGCTTCTTGTACCCCAGAGAGTCGGCGTGTCGGGCCGTCCATGGGTATTTCAGGTACGTGCCCAGTGTCGCGTAGGTCAGGCGGGTGCCCCCTTCGAACTGGTGATATTCGAGTTGAGTCAGGACTCGGAAACCCTGCGCGTTGCCCTCGAAATTGAGGAAGTCGTTGCGCTCCACTTCGCTCATGCCGTCCAGCCAGCCGCGTCCGGCCGCTTGCTTGAACCAGTTGCGAATCGCGTCTTCACCGGAGTGGCCGAACGGTGGGTTGCCGATGTCATGGGCCAGACACGCCGATTGCACGACCATGCCCAGATCGCTTGGCTCGCACCAGTCGGGCAGGGCGCTGCGAAGGGTTTCGCCGACACGCATGCCCAGCGAGCGGCCCACACAGCTGACTTCCAGGGAGTGGGTCAACCGCGTGTGAATGTGGTCATTGCTGGTGACCGGGTGCACCTGGGTCTTACGCCCGAGGCGGCGGAAGGCGCCAGAGAAAATGATCCGGTCGTGGTCCTTGTGGAACGGGCTGCGCCCCAGTTCCTCAGGGCTGTGCAGGGTTTTGCCAAGGCGCTCGCGGGTGAGCAGGGTTTGCCAATCCAAGGCCGGTACTCCATCGGGTGATTACCGGCCTAGCTTCCCGGTTCGTCTACCGGGCTGCAAGCAGAAGATGGTGTCGAGGGCGGGATTAAAACCCTGCCGCGTCGACGTCGATCAGCAACAGGCGCTGTCCGTTATCAAAGAACTGCCCGGCGGTGAGGCAGTACTGGTTGCTGGTGGCGTCGCGGTAGGTGTTGGACAGCGTCAATCGGCGCTCATGCCAACCCTCGGCAAGCAGATGATAGAAGTACGGGCGCCACGACCAGTTATGGCCCAGGTAGCGGGTATCGGCCGTCCACGCCCCATTGCGCCGCTCCAGGTTGGGGGTGAGTTGCGTGCCGTGCCGGTCACACTGATAGAACCGCAGCAACCAGGGGTATTCCTGCACGTCCGGCAAGTCACCCAATGGCGCGTCGCCCTCGGCCCAGGCTTGCAGGCGCAGCATCAGCTGACTGAGCTGTTTGCGCAGGTTCATCAAGCGCTCGCGCTCGACCACTTTCTGCATCACGTAGCGATCGCGCAGTTCGGCGAATCGTTCGACAAACGCGTCGGCCGCAAAGAACTCCATTTCGGCTTGGGCGAAGAGAAAACCCTGCACATAGCGTGAGCCACACTCCAGCGCGAAGTGGAGTTCGGCCTCGGTTTCGACACCCTCGGCGATGATCCAGCAGCCGGTTTTTTCAGCCATCTGAGCCAGCGCTTTAACCACATCGCTGCTGGGTCCACCGCGGGCAGCGGCCTGAAACAGGCGCATGTCCAGCTTGAGAATGTCCGGCTGTAAGGCGAGGACGCGATCAAGCTGCGAGTAGCCGGCGCCGAAGTCGTCGATTGCGATGCGCGCGCCAGCTTCACGGTAACGCGCCACGACGTCACTCAAGCGCTGGCTGTCGCCGCCCAGTTCGGTAATCTCGAAGACAATTCGTTGAGCAGGGATGCCGTGACGCTGTAACTGTTTGAGGCTCGGCAATGGTTGGCCGGGGCGCAGGCGGCTGATCCAGCGAGGTGAAATATTAAGACTCAGGAACCAGTCGTGGGGGACCTCGTGCAAGCGCCCCAAGGCGTTATCCCGGATCAGGCGATCCAGTCGACGCAATTCGGCAGCGGGGCGTTTGGGGTCTGCGAACAGGGGGCCGACCGATTGCAGGCGGCCGTCATCCTGACGCAGGCGTCCCAAGGCTTCTACCCCTGCAATACGGCCTGTGGCGGTATCGATGAACGGCTGAAAGCAAGCTAGCGGTTGCCCATCGATCACATGGCCTCCTCATGAGTGGTTATTGGCTGTGTTGTTCTTGCACCACGCGCGCGACATTGCCAGACGCAACGACGCGCCTTTGTCCGATGTGAACCATTGGACAAAGGCGCGGGTCAGGTTTGTTTGCAAGAATGCAGCCAAAGGGCCAGCTCAAGGACGGCGATTGCGACCCTGAAGGACGAGCCTGATCAGCGGCATGAGGGTGGCGCTGAGTTTAACCAGCCGCGTGACGCTGCCGCTACGCTTGCTCCGCGCACCCTTGCCGGTCAGGAAACCCAGCAGGGAAACGATGCCGACTCCCCACAACGGCGCGTGTTTGATGCCAAGTGAACCGGGAAAGTCGTGGGCCATGCCGCGCATACGGTGCAACGGACGCATCAGCTGGGCCGATTCGTGACGAATCTCCTGGCGGTGCATTTCCATGCGCAGGCGAATCAACGCCTTTCGCAGTTCACGACGATTATGGGTCTGAGGCAATTCAGGCAGGCTCATGGCATCAGTCGCTCGCGGTCATTGGCCAGTTCTTCCAGCGTGGAATGGAAGGGTGAAGACTCATCGAAAATCGCTGCCTTTAAACGCATGGCACAGAACAGTGCGGCAAGCGTATAGAACGCGCACAGGCCGATGATGCCGGCCAGACGGTAGCTGTCCCACACCAGGATCAAAAGCAATGCCGACAGCCCGATGAGCAGCAGAAGGGCGAACACCAACGCCAGCCCGGCGAACAACAACAAGCTGACGGTGCGGGCTTTCTGTTCCTGCAATTCAATGCCGAAAAGCTCGACATGGCTGTGCAGCAGACCCAGAAATGCCGCGCCCAGACGGCGCGGCGAGGACGTGTGATCGGTCTCGGATGGACCTGTTCCCGGCGTCATATCAATCAGCGCCTTGTGGCCAGCAGGCCCAGAAGGAACCCGACACCGGCGGCAATGCCGACGGACTGCCATGGGTTGTTCTGAACGTATTCTTCGGTCGCAACGACCGCTTCCTTCCCGCGCTCGCGAAGGGTTTCTTCGGCAAGGGCCAGCGTTTCGCGGGCGCGCAGCAGACTTTCGTTGATTTGATCGCGCAGTACGTCAGCTTGATCGCCGGCGAGGGAGGCCGTGTGCGCCAGCAGTTTTTCCGTGTCGGCAACCAGTGTCTGGAAGTCTGCCATCAAAATGTCCTGGGCTTTCTCTGCTGATGGGCGAGCCATGGTGTTCTCCGTTGGGGTGGCAATATGGGATTTCGAGTATGGCGCATTACTGAAGGTTCATTCCAATTGCCGTAACTTGTCTGCATCGCGGCTGGTACAGCTTTTGCTGTGGGATGGTGCGCCAGGGAGGCGGCGCGCTCCAAAGAAGAGCGCGCAGTGTCGGCAACGTTGACGAGACGTTGCTTCATCACCTTAAAACCGAGAAAAACATTTAAGCGTTCGATTTTTCTGTCTGCCGTTGTGCACCAAAGCGGGTGGGTTTGGCTTTTTTCTGCTCCGTATTGGTGCTGATTGCGCGATAGGGCAGGGGCGTTGTTCCGCTTTGGTGCTTTTCATTAATTGCAGGCCTGCCCCTCGATGGAAAATGTTCAAAGTGCTGTGGACACCCTCGTCCACAGTACCAATACCCTGTTCATTCTGATCGGCGCTGTGATGGTTCTCGCCATGCACGCCGGTTTCGCCTTTCTTGAAGTCGGCACCGTCCGGCAGAAGAATCAAGTCAACGCACTGTCGAAAATCCTCAGTGATTTTGCGGTGTCGACCCTGGCGTACTTCTTCATTGGCTACTGGATTTCCTACGGCGTGAGCTTCCTGCAGCCTGCAGCGGTCCTGGCCACCGATCACGGTTATAGCCTCGTCAAGTTTTTCTTCCTGCTGACCTTCGCTGCGGCGATCCCCGCGATCATTTCCGGTGGTATCGCCGAGCGTGCGCGGTTCGCCCCGCAATTGTGCGCAACGGTGTTGATCGTGGCGTTTGTCTATCCCTTCTTCGAAGGGATGGTGTGGAATGGCAATTTTGGCCTGCAGTCGTGGTTACGAAACACGTTTGGGGCCAGCTTCCATGATTTCGCCGGCTCCGTGGTGGTGCACGCCATGGGCGGCTGGCTCGCATTGGCGGCGGTGATGTTATTGGGGGCGCGCAACGGCCGTTATCGCGATGGCAAACTGGTCGCGTATCCGCCCTCCAGCATTCCTTTTCTCGCTCTGGGGTCTTGGATTCTCATCGTCGGCTGGTTCGGTTTCAACGTGATGAGCGCCCAGACGCTGGACGGCGTGAGCGGCCTGGTGGCGGTCAACTCATTGATGGCGATGGTGGGCGGCACGGCGGCGGCCTTGCTCGTCGGTCGCAATGACCCCGGGTTCTTGCACAACGGACCGTTGGCAGGTCTGGTGGCGGTCTGCGCGGGTTCCGACCTGATGCACCCGGTCGGCGCCCTGGCCACCGGCGTTATCGCCGGTGCGCTGTTCGTCTGGTGTTTCACGGCCGCGCAGGTGCGCTGGAAAATCGACGATGTGCTGGGCGTCTGGCCGCTGCACGGCCTCTGTGGTGTGTGGGGCGGTATTGCTTGCGGCATCTTTGGCCAGACAGCGCTCGGGGGAATCGGCGGGGTCAGTCTGATCAGTCAACTGATCGGCAGCGCAGTGGGCGTGCTTATCGCGCTGGCAGGCGGGTTCCTTGTTTATGGCGTGATCAAGCTGTGCCTGGGGCTGCGATTGAGTCAGGAGCAGGAGTATTACGGCGCCGACCTGTCGATCCACAAGATCGGTGCCGTCAGCCACGATTGAGGCGTGGTGTTGCCACTTGGCTATGCTTATCCGCGAACGGGTAAGCACGGCCCTGCACAGTGTTGCGCCAGGCGCTTGCCCGTCGACCTTCCTGATTTGTCGCGATCCAGTGGATCGCGTCCGTAGTAGGAGCAGTCGATGGAACGCATTTATTCCCTTCAAGGGCTGAGGGGCGTCGCCGTGTTGGGCGTGGTGCTCTTTCACATGACCGCGGTGGAACACAAATATTCAGGCGGGGACATTCTGTTGCCGCCTTTCCTGGATTTCTTCCAGCTCGGTGTCGATCTGTTCTTTATTGTCAGTGGCTTCGTCATGGTGATCGTCAGCCGGGGGCGGTTCCAGAGCGTTGCCGAGTCAAAGCGTTTTTTGTTCAACCGCGTGTCGCGCATCTACCCGACCTATTGGCTGTATTACGGTCTGACACTGGCGATGCTTCTGGTGCAACCGGGCATGGTCAACAGCACCCACGGCTCGTCGAACCTGCTGATGTCATTCCTGTTGCTGCCCAACGATAAAGTGCTGCTGGTAATGGTGGCCTGGTCGCTGCTGTTCGAGCTGTGGTTCTACTTGGTGTTCACCGGCCTCATGTGCTTTCGCGAACGTTGGCTGCCTGCGTTTCTTGTCGGCTGGGCAGCGGTGCTGCTGACCTTCAATAGCTTGCAGAATTGGCAGGACTACAGCCCGGCCTTGCAAATCATGCTGCACCCCTATGGGCTTGAGTTCATCGCGGGCGTTGCGCTGGCGTTGCTGTTTTACAGTCGTCACAGCGCAAAGATTCCGACGTCGCTCGTCGGTGCTGCGCTGGTTGCCGCGTTGCTGCCGGGTATTGGACTGATTGGCTACTTCCGGTTGTTCGACGGCGTGGGCATGCTGCGGATGTTGGCGGTGAGTGCGGTGTTCGGCACGCTGATCTTGGGGATGGCGCTGTTGGAGCGTCGTCGGCACCTTCGAATGCCTGCTGTTCTGGTCGCGGTGGGGGACATGTCCTATACCGTGTACCTGTCGCATCTGCTGGTGCTGGGTGTGATCGGGCGTGTCTGGCAAATGGTTGGCGCGCGGCCTGACTCGCTGTTGGACAATGTGCTGTTCTCGGCGCTGATGATGACGGCGGTGTTGTGCTACGGCTGGGTCGGCTATCGCTGTTTCGAAAAACCGGTGCTGGACCGCTCCAACGATTTTTCCAGACGGCGCTTCAGGCTCGACGGCATTTCAGGGCGGGCCTAAACTGGCGTTCCCGTGTCTTGCTCGAAGGGTTTCGTCATGCCGCCGGAATGCCAACTGTTCGGTACGCTGGGTTGTCACTTGTGCGAAATCGCCGAGGCTGAGCTGATGCCCTTGGTCGAGCATGGTCTGCTGGTGGAATTGATCGATATCGCGGAAAGCGAAGCCATGAACGATGCCTATGGCCTGCGGATTCCGGTGTTGCGGCGCACTGACACCGGTGCCGAACTGGACTGGCCGTTCGACACCGGGCAGGTGGTGATGTTTTTGCGTTAGGCCAGAACGGCCTTACAGATACTGAGTGTCCACGACCATGGCCTTGGCCACGGCTTCTTTTTGCGCTTCGCTCATGCCATCCCAGACGTGAACCTTGGCGTAGTAGCCAAGGCCTGCGACGACGTAAAGGCTAAGAGTGAACACGATGAACACCGACATGAAGGTCCAGCGGCCGACATCGCGCTCTTCGTCAGAGAACGATTGCGAATAGCTTTCTTCGCTCTCGGCAGTGGTACCGGTGGACAGGCGTTTGATCCATTGAAACAGTTGACCCAGCATGGCGAAACCTCAAAGTTTGAAATAGAAAATCTGTCGTGGGCAGTGCAAGACACCGGGTGTCTCGAGTCTTCAGTGCCGACGTTGCAAGTCCGGCGTGGGCGCATGGCGCGCTGTACAAACGCTGAAAACGAAAAAAGCCCGTCGAGGACGGGCTTTCTTTTTATGAGTTCAGGTCTGGCAGGCGTTTTCGAGGTCGACCTTGAAAAGGGTCGTTTACGTTCGGTTTCGCGCCTGCTTGCCGATTTGGAAACATTTTAGAACAAATCAAATGCAGCATCTACCGCTGTCATGTAGATGTCAGACAACTGGTACGCGATTGCCCTGCGACATTTCGTCACGCGCACGGGTAAGGCCCAGAAACAGACGCTCTCCGGGGTGAAGAAGCTGCCTTGACCGCGTCGCTCGCACAAGCTGGAGACACTGGGTAATAATGCCGCGCTTGTCGCGTCTGCCATCCCGATCCGAGTTGACCATGTCCGAACCCGTTTTCACGCCCGCCCACCGTCAGGCCAGTACCCTTTATTTACCACCGGGACCGTGGCTGACGGTACTCGATTGCCTGTGCGAACGGTTCAGTGCCATCCCACGTGAGCAGTGGCTCGATCGTATTGCCCGTGGCCGCGTGCTGGACGGCGAGGGAAATCCGATTGCAGTGGACTTGGCGTACCGCGAGGGGCTGCGCATTCATTACTTCCGTGAAGTGCCCAACGAAACGCCGATCCCGGTGCAGGAGACGATCCTGTATGCCGATGAGCATCTGGTGGTCGCTGACAAGCCGCACTTTTTGCCGGTGACGCCCGCCGGCGAGTACGTCGAACAGACGCTGCTTCGACGCTTGATCCGCACGCTGGACAACCCGGACCTTGTGCCGCTGCACCGGATCGATCGACACACGGCGGGTCTGGTGTTGTTCTCCGCCAACAAGCAGACCCGTTCGGCTTATCAGGCCTTGTTTCCGACCCGTCAGATCGACAAGCGATACGAGGCCATTGCCCGTGCGCTGCCCGAACTTGAATTCCCGCGGGTGCACAAAAGCCGGCTGGTCGATGGCGAACCGTTCTTCCGCATGCAGGAAGGGGAAGGGCAGAGCAACACCGAAACCCGCATCGAAGTGTGCGAAAAAAATGGCGAATTGTGGCGCTATGGCCTGTACCCGGTGACGGGCAAGAAGCATCAGTTGCGGGTGCACATGGCGGCACTGGGAGCAGGGATCTGTAACGACCCGTTCTATCCCGAGGTGATCAAGGACGCGGCGGATGATTATGACAAACCATTGAAACTCCTGGCTCAGGGCTTGCGGTTTGTCGATCCGGTCAACGGCCAGGAGAGGATTTTCGAGAGCAGGATCACGCTGGATTGGTAAGGGCATCCGGGCATGGCATGGACCCTTCGAGAAGCCGTGTTTTTGTCAGGCACTCAGCATCTGTGGGAGTGCTCGGGCCTGCATATCATCCAGCTCACTGACCGCGACGGCCGTCTGCCGTCAGGCTGACCCGCATCCAGGCAAATTTGCCGCCACGAATCACCAGCACCTGATCCTGAGGAATCTCCAGCAAGGGGACTTCGGCGTCGGGCACCTCAGTCAACAGCGCCAGGCAGCTTCGTAGCACGCCCGCATGAGCCACCAATACGGTATCGCGCTGCAGCGACTTCAGCAGGCTGCCGACGCGTTCAAACACGTGGGGGTAGTTCTCGCCGTCCTTGGGGATGAAATTCAGCGGGTCGGCCTGACGCGCCTCGAAGCGTTCAGGCTGACGCTCGGCAATCTGCTGCCAGTCCATGCCTTCCCACTCACCAAAATTGATTTCAATCAGGCGGTCGTCAGTGCGGTAGTCCGCCACATCCAGGCCCAGTTGCCGGCGAATGATCTCCATGGTCTGTCGGGTTCTGCTCAACGGGCTAGCGATGAAGTCCACGGATGCATCCGCTGGCAACAACCACTTCAGGCAAGTGCCTGACACCACGGCCTGACCCTGGCCGACCTCATTAAGTGGAATGTCCTGGCGACCTTGCAGCAGGCGCCTGGCGTTCCAGTCGGTTTCGCCGTGTCGGATCAGGTAGAGCGTTGGAGCGTTGGGGTCATTGATATGCATTGAAAATTCCGGTCGAGAAAACGGTTTGTTCGTGGGTGTCCAGGGCTGCGTGAATTCTTAACGCAGTTTGCTTGGACAACGTTAATAAATAATAGAAATGATAAAAATTTGAACTGACTATCCCGGATGGGTTGCGCACTAGCGTTGAACCGATGGGCCGGCGACAGGGTCCGTAGATTCGTGCCTGGAAAACAAATCTGATTTGTGGCTCGCGCGCTGTTTGGCGTCGGGCGACATGGCGATACTTCGAAAGACGTTGATTTTTAAAAACTGGCCCACGGATGGCCGTCGCGAGGTTACAAGATGATTGTGTTGCGCCGATGTGCACTGCTGATGACCGCTGCCGCGTTGCTCAGCGCCTGCGGTGAGTCTTCCAAATTACCTTTTCAAGCCGGTGTTGGCCCCAAACCGCAACTGCCCGAACCCACCAGTTCTGTCATCCCAACCTTGAAAGTGTCCAAGGCGGTGGGCTGGAACGGCAGCGATACGCCGAAAGCGCCGGACGGCTTCAAGGTTCAGGCGCTGGCGGACAATCTTCAGCACCCGCGCTGGCTGTACAGCCTTCCGAACGGCGACGTGCTGGTGGCTGAGAGCAACACGCCACCCAAGCCTGAGGGCGTCACCGATGGCGGGACGGGGTTGATGGCCTGGGTCAAGCGCACGGCGTCGGGCATTGTGATGAGCCGCGTCGGCGCCGAAGCCCCGAGTGCCAACCGCATCACGATCCTTCGTGACGCTGATGGGGATGGCAAGGCCGAGGTGCACAAGGTGTTCATCAGCGGGCTTATGTCGCCGTTCGGCATGGCGCTGGTGGGCAATGAGTTGTTCATCGCCAACGCCGACGCGATCGTCAAGGTGCCTTACACCGACGGCCAGACCGAGATCAGCGCCACACCGGTAAAAGTCACTGATCTGCCGGCGGGCCTGAACCATCACTGGACCAAAAACATCGTGGCCAACCGTGACGGGTCGAAACTCTATGTCACGGTGGGCTCCAACAGTAACGTCGGCGAAAACGGGCTTGAGGCGGAAGAGGGCCGAGCCGCCATTTGGGAAGTCGACGTCAAGAGCGGGCAGAAACGCCTGTTCGCCAGCGGCCTGCGCAACCCCAACGGGCTGATCTGGAAACCGGGCAGCGATGAGCTGTGGACCGTGGTCAACGAGCGCGACGAAATCGGCAGCGACTTGGTGCCTGACTACCTCACGTCGGTGAAAGACGGGGCGTTCTATGGTTGGCCGTGGAGCTATTACGGCAATCATGTCGACAGCCGCGTGCAGCCGTCGCGTCCTGACATGGTCGCCAAAGCCATCGCGCCGGATTATGCGCTGGGCACCCATGTGGCACCGTTGGGCCTGACGTATTCCGATGCCCGAGGCATGCCACAAAACTTTGCCGAGGGTGTATTCGTCGGTGAGCACGGCTCGTGGAACCGCAATCCGCAGGCGGGTTATAAGGTGGTCTTCATTGGCTTCAAGGATGGTCAGCCTTCGGGGATGCCGGTGGACTTCCTGACCGGCTTCCTGAATGCCGATGGCGAGGCGCAAGGTCGGCCGGTGGGCGTGATCCTGGACAAGCAAGGGTCGTTGCTGGTGGCCGACGATGTGGGGAACCGGGTCTGGCGTGTGAGCCATGGTCGGTAGGAGAGGCTTCGGGATGCCGGGTTTTTGATGTTGGGCGGTAGTCGTCACCTGGCGTGCCATCGATCTGCGAGGTAAGGGCAGCGAAGCCGGCGACCGCAGTGCATCTGGGGCGTCGGTGCGGCTGGCTTTACTGCCGCTGCGCGCCAGATCGCGGCCGTCGTAACCTCCGACTGCTCCCACGCCCTCCGGGCAGAAGCGGAATCGCGGTCTGCCCTACGCCCTCCGGGCAGAAGCGGGATTGCGGCCTCCCCCACGCCCTCCGGGCAGAAGCGGGATTGCGGCCTCCCCCACGCCCTCCGGGCAGAAGCGGGATTGCGGCCTCCCCCACGCCCTCCGGGCAGAAGCGGAGTTGCGATAACCGCCCGATCGCGATCTGACGGTCTGCCGATTGTTTTGATCTGGCCAGAGGTCGTAGGAGCGTGGCTTGTCTCTGGGCCGCATCCGGACGATCTGGCGCGCAGCGGCAGTAAATCCAGTAGACGCGGTCTGTCTGATTCACCGCGCTAGATGATTCGAGACCGCCGCCAGGCTAAAGCGTCAGGTGCTCTCCCGCGCCAGGATCTCGTACCCGGTCACCACCACTTCGGACGGTCGCGGCAGACCTTCGCGGCGGGCGTTGGCGCCCGCCAGCAGCAGTTCACCCGCCCGACGGCCGATTTCATAAGGGTCTACCGCAATGGTGGTGATGCTGGGCGTGCAATAACGTGAAACTTCGAAGTCGCCGAATCCGGCCACCGCAATGTCACGCGGCACGTCCAGGCCACGGCGGTGACATTCCATGATTGCGCCAAAGGCTGACAGGTCGCTCACGCACATCACGGCGTCTGTGTCGGGCCACCTCTCAAGCAGCAGGGCCACGGATTCGCCGCCATGACTCATGGTGATCGGCGATTCCCCATGTTCGATGATCCGCGGTTCCAGCCCCAAGGCGCTCAACGCGATCAGGTAACCACGCTGGCGCTGTTGGCCGCGATGGTCGAGCATCGAAGCGCCTCCGATGAAGGCGATGCGCCGGTACCCCTTGTCGTGCAGATGACGAACCATGGTCGCGGCGGCGTCGGCGTTGGAAAAGCCCACCGACTGTTCGATGGGGTCGTCCGGCACGTCCCAGGTTTCGACCACCGGGACTTGCGCTTGGCGCAGCATCTGCCGGGTGCTGTCCAGGTGCGAGCTGCCGGTGAGCATCACCCCCAGCGGCCGATGCCGGAGCAGAGTGCGGACCAGTAGCGCTTCCTGTTCAAGGTGGTAATCGGTGTCGCCAAGTAACAGGCACAAGCCCTGCTTGCTGACCACGTCGTTGAGGCCGCGCACGGTGTCGGCGAAGTTGGAGCTGACCAGCGAAGGCACCAGGGCGACGACGAACTCGGAGCGTCCGCTCGACAGCATCCCGGCCGAGGCGTCCGGCAAGTAGCCGAGGCTGTCGATCGCCGCTTGCACCCGTTGAGTCGTCGAGGGCGACACATCCCGACCGGCCAGCACCCGCGACACGGTCATCTTGGAGACGCCCGCCAGTTTGGCGACATCGGCCATTCGCGGCACGGCGCCGGATTTTTCGGTTTCCTTGACACTCATAGCGTGTGGCGACTTCCTGAATGAGACGGGCGAGGGCGGGCAATCGAGCGCGCACCGGGGCGATTATATAGGCTGTAATTGACCGCCGGGTCGCTGCTGCGCATCTCGCGCGCGTTTTCAGACTACGCAAGGTTGCGCAAACCCGGCAGTTTAGGCTGCGCATTGGACGCGGTGCCTGCTTGTGGTGTATTCCGCCCACTGTTCCATTACTCAGTCCACCACTCACTCCATCACCGGTTGGCCCGATGAATTCTTCTACTCCTTCTCACCGTCATGTCATCGGTATGTGGTTGATGGCCAGCGTAGCACTGGCGTTTGCCAGTCACGACACGGTGTCCAAAGTCCTGATTCTTGCGCTTCCCGTGATATTCGTGGCGTGGGCCCGCTACCTGATTCACACGGTGCTGGTGACCAGTGTCATCCTCAGGAACCGGGCGAAGAGTGGGGAAAAGAAGGTTTTTCACACCCAACGTCCCTGGCTGCACCTGCTCAGGGCAGTGGTGCTGCTGGCCGACAGCCTGACCTTTTTATTCGGCCTCACCCATGTGCCGTTGGCGGAGTCGACAGCGCTGGTGTTTCTCGCGCCGGCCTTCGTCACACTCTTGTCGCCTTTGCTGTTCGGCATCAAGGCCGACCGCTTGCAGTGGCTGTCGGTGATCGTTGGCTTCGTGGGCGTCCTGGTGGTGATCAACCCGACGGGGGATGGCTTCTCGTTGTGGATGCTGTTTCCGCTGGCGACGGCGTTCTTCTTCGCGCTGTATCAACTGCTGACGCAACTGGCGAGCGAGTCTGACAGTCCCTGGGTGTGCAGCTTTTACGTCGGCGTGTTCAGCACCGCATTGCTGAGCCTTGCCGTGCCCTTTTTCTGGGTGTCGCCCAGTGCCTCGCAATGGGTGCTGCTGTTGATTCTCGGCGGCATGGGGTTGTCGGCGCACTTCCTGATTTCCAAGGCCTACCAGTACGCCTCGTCCTCATTGCTCGCGCCGCTGGGTTACTTGCAGATCGTGTTCGCAACCGGGTACGGCATGCTGTTTTTCGACAGTTACCCGGTCATGTCATCAGTGTTCGGCATGGTGCTGATCTGCCTGAGCGGATTGCTGGTGTACGTCAAGCGCGCATCGAACGCCCTGGCGAACTGAGCCTGCCCGGGCTCAGCGGGAAAACCGTCGCGCACCCGCCACACACAGAATCACGGCGACGGTCACCGCCAGCATGCCGAGGCTGACCTGCTCATGCAGCAGCGTCGCGGCCAGGGCCAATCCAAAAAACGGTTGCAACAATTGAAGCTGTCCGACGGCGGCGGTCCCACCCTGCACCAGACCCCGGTACCAGAACACAAACCCGATCAGCATACTGAACAGCGACACGTAGCCCAGGCTGAGCCAGGCGGGCAGCGAAATGTGCGCCAGCGAAGGCGGCGCGGTGAACCCGGTCAGGGTCAGCATGACCGGCAGTGACAAAATCAGTGCCCAGCAGATCACCTGCCATCCGCCCAGTGTCTTCGAGAGCTTCGCGCCTTCGGCGTAGCCGAGCCCGCACACTAGAATCGCCACCAGCATCAACAGGTCGCCGACGGGCGAGGCCGTTAGCCCCTGCGACACGGCAAAGCCCACCACCACTGCGCTGCCCAGTGTCGAAAACACCCAAAACACCGGCCTCGGGCGCTCGCCACCCCGCAACACGGCAAAGGCCGCCGTGGCCAACGGCAGCAGGCCGACAAAGACGATCGAGTGCGCCGAGGTTACGTATTGCAATGCCAAGGCGGTCAGCAGGGGAAAGCCGACCACCACACCCATGGCGACGATGAACAAGGGGAACAAGTGTGACGTTTCAGGGCGCTTCTGCTTCAGCAGCATGAGCATGCATAGCGCCACGACGCCCGCGATGGAGGCGCGGGCGACGGTCAGAAAGACTGGCGCGAACTCCAATACCGCAATGCGGGTTGCCGGCAACGACCCGCTGAAGATGATCACGCCGATCAGTCCGTTGAGCCATCCACTCGATGCCTTTTCGATGCGGCGGTGCTGCAGGTTCGATGCCTGTGCCATGTGCGACGGACTCGATGATGACCGGCAAACGAGGCGCGACGAATTTCGCGTTCGGTGAAGCGGTCGGTTGTGCGGAATCAATCCTAGGGCGCAGAATCATGACAATCAAAAAATTGTCATGGATACATCGCCCATGCCTCGTGCCCGCTACAAATCCATCGTCGACCGCTTCGCGAGCGAGATCGCATCCGGTGCGCTGCCGCCCGGCACACGTTTACCCACTCACCGACAGCTCGCCGAGCAGCAGGGGCTGGCGCTGGTGACAGCCTCGAGGGTCTACGCGGAGCTGGAAGCGATGGGCCTGATCAGTGGCGAAACAGGGCGCGGAACGTTCGTGCGGGAAATCGCACTGCCGCTCAGTCATGGCGTTGATCAACAGGCCACTGCTGCAGGCATGCTGGACCTCAATTTCAACTACCCGGCATTGCCGGGTCAGGCCGAGTTGCTGCGTGGCGGTTTGCGGCAGTTGGCGTTGTCGGGCGATCTAGAAGCCTTGCTCCGCTATCAACCGCACGCCGGACGAGGGCACGAGCGCGCCTGTATCGCCCGGCATCTGGGTGACCGAGGGCTGACGGTCGAGCCAGAGGAACTGCTGATCGTCAGTGGCGCGCAGCATGGACTGGCCACTGTGGTCATGGCGTTGTTAAAGCCGGGGGATGTGGTGGCGGTCGATGCGCTGACGTATTCCGGATTCAAGGTCATCGCCGAGGCGTATCGGCTGGAACTGGTGCCGATTCCGCTGACCGATCACGGCCCGGATCTGGAGGGTCTGGAGAGACTGTGTCACAAGCGACGGATCAAGGCTGTCTATACGATGCCGACCCTGCACAATCCCATGGGCTGGGTGATGGAGTTGCCGTGGCGCGAACGCTTGGTGAGTATCGCGCGGACTCATGGCTTGATGCTGATCGAGGACGCGGCCTACGCCTTTCTCGCCGACGAACCGCCGGCCCCCTTA
Organism: Pseudomonas abietaniphila; assembly: GCF_039697315.1. Taxonomy (NCBI): domain Bacteria; kingdom Pseudomonadati; phylum Pseudomonadota; class Gammaproteobacteria; order Pseudomonadales; family Pseudomonadaceae; genus Pseudomonas; species Pseudomonas abietaniphila. The sequence continues at coordinate 5,757,314 of NZ_CP155619.1, forward strand.
AGGGCGTTGGCGCCGGAGCTCACGGTTTACGTTTCGGGTTTCTCCAAGAACATCGCCACCGGATTGCGGGTGGGGTATGTAGTCGCGCCGCTGCAATGGGTGCCCGCCATGGAGCGCGCGATCAGGGCGACCACCTGGAACACTCCGGGTGTCATGACGGCGCTGGTCTGCGGCTGGATCGAAGACGGCACGGTCGCCAGGTTGGAGGCGCAGAAACGCGACGATGCCCGGCACCGCCAGAAGCTGGCCACGAAGGCGCTGGCGGGGCTGGAAATTATCAGCCATCCGTCTTCGTATTTTCTGTGGCTGCCCTTGCCGGAGGAGGTGCGCGCCGATCAGGTGGCCGTTGCTCTGCTGTCGGAGAATATCGCTGTGTCGACCGCTGAGCCGTTCGCGATTTCCAGCCCGGTGCCCCATGCCATCCGTCTGGCACTTGGCTCCCTCGAACTGGAGGCCTTAGTGCAAGCCCTGCATAAAGTTCGCCAAGTCATCGGCAACTTTGCCTGGTGAGTTAGTCTGGATAAGCATATTGAAAAGTTGCTTTATTCGGGAAAACGTAAAGGACTCTTTCCGTGTACGTACCATTCGTGAAATCGATAGTGAACATCAAGGATTGAGAGTTCTTTTTTTCCAGCAAAGGAGCAGGATAGAGCCATACCGAACTGGCTTTAGAAGGATGCCCCGCGATGAGAATTTCAACGTTACTGACTCTTGTCGCTGTACTGGCAGGTGGCGCCGCTGCCACTGCTCCGGCCTACGCTTCCGACTACGTTTCCAAGGAGCAGGCCTGCCACTTCCTTCCCGTGGCAGACAGCACCTTTGCCCTGAAGCACACTCAGTCTGTCGGTGTTCTTTACAGTGAGAACACGGTCGCCACCCTTGAGTACCTTGAGCGTTACCACGCGGTTGCGTTGAAAGGGGTCAAGAACGGTGCACTGGATCCACGTATTCGCAATGCCTTCGTCAACAGTTCCGATCCCAAACTGGCCATTGAGTGGCTGCACGGGTCGTTAGCGAAGGAGTTTGCGTCGGTCACTGTCTACGAAAACCTGGATGCGCTGATGCAGGCGCGTCCGGATGTGGTGGTGATGCTCGACACTTACAGCCAGTTGGTGACTCAGCGTAACAGTCAAGTCGAGGCGCGGTTTGTTGCCAAGTTCTATGACTCGAACCTGCAGTACATCGGCAAGGCGGAAGGCGTAGGTGCGAAGGCGCTGACGTCGGTCTGGGTGCATGACAAGGCAGCGCCGGAGATCGCCGCTCAAATTGACTCTCAACGTGACCTGCAGATCAATGCGCTGAAGCAGTTCGACATGTCCCTAAAAGCCCTGGTGACCTCGGGTGAGGTGGCTCAGGTCGCCGGCAACTGACCGTCTGCTGGAATAAAAAAACCGCTGTCCTGACGACAGCGGTTTTTTATTTTGGACGACGCCTGATCAGTGACTGTCCGGCAAACCATAAGCGATCACGTAGTCCCCGCGATCCGCCGACTGGCGTGCACCGCCTGCCGTGATGACGATGTACTGTTTGCCGGTTTTCGGCGAGACAAAGGTCATCGGGCCGCCCTGGCTGCCCACGGGCAGACGGGCTTTCCAGGCTTCTTCACCGTTGGCGCTGTTGAAGGCGCGCAGGTAGTAGTCCTGCGTACCGGCGATGAAGATCAGGCCGCCTTGAGTGGACAGCGTGCCACCCAGCGTCGGCATGCCGATTGGCAGCTGCATGTGCATCTTGATGCCCATCGGGCCGGTGTCCTGCACGGTGCCGACCGGAACCTGCCAGGCAATCTTCTGCGTCTTCATGTCAATTGCGGTCAGGGTGCCGAACGGTGGCGCCTGACACGGAATGCCGACGACCGACAGGAAGCGGTTCTTGTTCACCGCATACGGCGTGCCTTTGAGCGGCACAGCGCCCATGCCAGTGTTCAGCGCTTCACCGCCCGAAGAGGCTTTAGCGTCCTTCTGCTGTGGCACCATCTGGCTCCACAGGCCCAGACGCATGTCGTTGACGAAGATGAAACCGTGTACCGGGTCCGTCGACAGGCTGCCCCAGTTCATGCCGCCCAGCGATCCCGGAAAGCTCAACGAAACGTCGGTGCCCGGTGCGGTGTACAGACCGTCATAACGCATTTTCTTGAACGAAATACGGCACAACAGCTGGTCGAACGGGGTCGCGCCCCACATGTCGGATTCGGTCAGCGTTTGCGCGCCGATTTCCGGCATGCCCACCGATTTCGGCTGCGTTGGCGAGTAAGGCTCGTTCGGGATGTTCGACGGCTTGACCGGGACTTCCTTGACTTCCGTCAGCGGCTGGCCGGTGTGGCGGTCCAGCACATAGATCTGACCGGCCTTGGTGCCGATGACGACCGCTGGCACCTTGCTCCCGTCCTTCTTGGTGAAGTCGATCAGGCTGGGTTGCATCGGCAGGTCGAAGTCCCACAGGTCATTGTGGACGGTCTGATACACCCACTTTTGCTCACCGGTGGTCGCGTTCAGCGCCAGCACCGAGGCGCCGTAGGTGTGATCCAGTTTCGTGCGTTCGACACCGTAAATGTCGGTGGACGAACTGCCCATCGGCAGGAATACGGTGTTCATGGCCGGGTCGTAAGACATCGGCGCCCAGCTGTTCGGCGTGCTACGTACGTAGGTGCTGTCGGCGGCAGGGGCTTTCTTGTCTTCAGGGTTGCCCGGGTCGAACGCCCAGCGCATTTCGCCGGTGACCACATCGAAACCACGGATGACGCCGCCTGGCATGTCGGTCTGCACGTTGTCGGCAACGCGACCGCCCACCACCACAGTGGTGCCCGCCATCAACGGTGCGGACGACAGTTGATAATAGGAGTCCGGGACGTTGCCAAGACCTGCTTTCAAATCCACCTGGCCGTTGTTGCCGAAGCCTTTGCAGAACTCGCCCGTGTCGGCGTCGACAGCGATCAGACGCGCGTCGATGGTGTTGGTCAGCAAACGACGCTGGCAGTTGGCACCGGCCGGGACGGTCACGGGAGCGGCTGGCGTGCTGCCGTCAGTGGGTTGAGAGACGGCGGCGGTCGCGTCGAAATATGCGAGACCGCGGCAACGCTGCCACACCGCCGACTTGGCGTTGATTTCGTTCTTCCACAGCTGTTTGCCGCTGTCGGCATCCAGGGCGATGACGTTGTTATGCGGCGTGCAGATGAACACCTTGTCGCCGATTTGCAGCGGGGTCATCTGGTCTTCCGCGCCGTTGCCGTCACTGATGGCGATGTCGCCGGTGCGGTAGGTCCAGACCGGCACCAGTTGGGACACGTTGCTGCGATTGATCTGGTCCAGCGCCGCAAAACGGCTGCCGCCTTCGTCGTTGCCATAATGCGCCCAGTTTTTCTGCGCCTTCGCCGGATCGACTTTGGTCAGGGCAGGGCCGTCACCGGTCGGCGACACCGACGCGTGAGGCTGAAACATGCCCCAGAAACCGGCTGCCATGGCGATCGCCAGCAGGCCGCTCAACAGATAACCGCCTCGGCCGCCCGGCAGACCATTAGCCTTGCGCAGTGTCGGGTAAACCAGCGCCACCAGCAGGCTCAATACCGCCAGCGCGAACAGGCGCGAGACCAGTGGCCAGAACACCAGCCCGGCATCCACCAGCGCCCAGATCACGGTCAGGACCATGACCGCGGCGAACAGCCAGGCGCCTGAGACGCGCTGTTTGAACAGCAGGAACGCCGAGGCGACCATGCCAAGACCGGCCAGCAGGAAATACCAGCTGCCGCCCAGCGTGACGAGGTAACCGCCACCTGCTGCGAAAAGTAATCCAAAAACAAGCACGCCCAGTGCGACGACCCAGATGGGCCAGCGACTGACGGATGCCGAAGGTCGAGACGTTGTCATGTTGCGTGATCCTGCTGACGCTGAGCGTTGTACGAACGCTCAAGGGATGGGGAGAACGGTTCTTCAGCACGACGGCCGCCCGGTTGTCAGCGCCGGACAGGTGTCGAATGGTAATTAACCAGTTAGTTAATTTGGTAAAGATATCAAAAAACGACCGGCCTGCGGCAAATTGTCCGGGATAAACAGTGTTGCGCAATGGGTAATAATGTCAGGGCAAACCGCCTTCCAATGGGCCACAACGCCTGTCCATTTGAACTATCGCGCTCGCCGGACGCCCTAAACTGCGAAATATTCAGCCGCAGCTGCACCAAGGGGCTTCCATGGACAAGCAGGAATTAAGCGACCGCTATCGCGGTTACATCGACTGTCTCAATCGTCAGGACTGGCCGGCACTGGGTGAGTTCGTCGATCAGGACGTTCATTACAACGGGCAACGTATCGGGTTGGCCGGCTATCGAAAGATGCTCGAGAACGATTTTCGAGCCATCCCGGATCTTCGGTTCAACATCGACCTGCTGATGACCGATCCGCCGCACGTGGCCGCGCGGCTGTGTTTCGACTGCACACCGGTAGGCGAGCTCTTCGGCGTGCAGGTCAATGGACGGCGTATTCAGTTCACCGAGAACGTGTTCTACGCGTTCAGGCAGGGGCGTGTGTGCAATGTGCATTCGGTCATCGACAAAGCAGTCATCGCATCGCAGCTTCTTCCCCCGACGTCAAATGACCGCTAGCCCCTACATAAGGAGCGAGTGATGAGGGCGCAGCGGGAATGCCTGCAGCGCCATCCGTGCGATGAGGTTCAGAGGGTTCACTTCAGTAAAGCGGTGCCAGCGGATCAGCTTCGGCCACTGTTCGCAGAATCGGTTGCGGGTGAGTCCGAGTTGGTCTGACGAGCGCCGGAACGGTCATCGGACAGAAATTCGCGCAGTCGTTGCTGCAAGCGCGGAATGGCCTGATCCATGTCCAGGAAGGCACTCACCGCCTTGATTTCCCAGCGCTGTCCCTCATCGCCAAATACCACTTGCTCGAAGGTTCCGGTCGGCACCTCGGCGACGAAGAACCAGGTGTCGAGGCCATTCACGCCCTGTCCGGGATACACCCGTTTCCAGACGATCCAGCCGGGATCAAGCGCCAGTCCGAACTCTTCGTGGGTTTCGCGCAGCGCGCATTGTTCAGGCGTCTCGTTGTCTTCACGGCCGCCACCGGGCAGGTCCCACAGACCGGGCCAGGGGATCGCCGGTGTGTCGTCGCGCAGATAGGTCAGTAGATGGCCTTCGCAGATCACGGCGATTTTGGCGCCGGAGAAGGGCGGGTGGGAAAGGGGTTGGGACATGCGACAGTTCACCTCAATGCGGCAACGTGAAGAACAGGGCGTCGAGGGCATGCAGTGAAATGTCACTTGAGCGTCTGCAGGGTAAACACATACCCTGAACCGCTCTCACTCATGCCCGGTCTCATCATGACCCACAGTGTCGTCTCGCTGCGATCCCTGTGACGCAGTGACTGACCGTAATGGCCCATCAAGAGGTTCGTTTCGTGACCAAAGCAGCTTATGTTCCCCCGAAAGTCTGGAAAAACGAGGCCGCGTCCGGTGGCCAGTTTGCAAGCATCAACCGTCCCGTGGCCGGTCCTACCCATGACAAAGAACTGCCCATCGGTGAGCATGCCTTGCAGCTCTATTCGCTGGCCACGCCGAACGGCGTCAAGGTCACCATCATGCTTGAGGAGCTGCTGGCGCTCGGGCACAAGGACGCAGAGTACGATGCCTGGCTGATTCGCATCGGCGAAGGCGACCAGTTCTCCAGCGGCTTCGTCGACATCAACCCGAACTCCAAGATTCCGGCACTGCTGGACCACAGCACTACGCCGCCGACGCGCGTGTTCGAGTCCGGTTCGATCCTGCTTTACCTTGCAGAGAAGTTCGGCGAGTTCCTGCCGACCGATCTGGCCGGGCGCACCGAAACCCTGAACTGGTTGTTCTGGCAGATGGGGGCGGCGCCGTATCTGGGTGGCGGGTTCGGGCATTTCTATGCGTACGCGCCGGAGAAGATCGAATACGCGATCAACCGCTTCACCATGGAGGCGAAGCGTCAGCTGGACGTACTGGATCGTCGCCTCGGCGAGAGCCGATACATTGCGGGCGATACCTTCACCATTGCCGACATCGCGATCTGGTCCTGGTACGGTCAGCTGGCGCTGGGCAACGTCTATTCGGCAGCCGAATTTCTGGCGGCCGAGGAGTACACTCATGTGCAGCGCTGGGCGAAAGAAATCGCCAAGCGACCCGCTGTGATCCGTGGCCTGCGAGTGAACCGGACTTGGGGTGATGAAGACAAACAGGTGCCAGAGCGGCATTCTGCTTCGGACATCAGCTGATCCCGTAGGAAACGTCCGAGGTTACGAGGGCATGGGCCGCATTTCGGACGAATGCGGTGGGTCAGCCAATAGTGATGTTGGCTGACTTGGCGCCTTCGCGAGCAAGCTCGCTCCCACAGAGGGTGTGTCAGCCGCGAATCCGGATTACGCCGCGATACCCGTAGGAGACGTCCGAGGTTACGAGGGCAGCGAATGCAGTGTGTCAGCCATGGTGATGTCGGCTGAGTTGACGCTTTCGCCAGCAAGCCGGCTCCCACAGGTTAGATGTCGACCACAAATCACCGGACCACACATGACCCGTGGGAGACGTCGGAGGTTACGACGGCAGCGAATGCGGTGGGTCAGCCAATGGTGATGTCGGCTGACTTGACGCTTTCGCCAGCAATCTGGCTCCCACAGAATCGATGCCCGGCACAAGCCTGTGTCACCCCACAGTCCAGACGGGGGGCAGCCGCGAATTCAAGTGACGTCGCAATCTCTGCAGGAGACGTCCGAGACGCCTGAAGGAGTGGTAATCTTCCTCGGTCCATCGTCAGGCGATGGTTGGAATCGTTGAGGAATGCACGGGCCATGATGAAAAACACTCCTTACCCGCAGGGCGTCGACACGCCGATGACCAGCAGCGCGATCTTCATGGTGGCGACGCTGGCGCCCGGTGAAGACGCTGCGCAGAAAGTCCGAAGCTGGTGCGCGGACATTGCCGGGCTCGTGCGCGCTGTCGGTAAGCGCGTACCGGATGGCAACTTATCCTGTGTGTGCGGTTTCAGCTTCAATGCCTGGGACCGGCTGTTCGGTAGTACCCGGCCTGCTTCACTGCACAACTTTCGCGAATTCGGCGTGGAAGGGCGCAAGGCAATCGCCACGCCGGGCGACATCTTGCTGCATCTGCGGGCCGACCGCATGGACCTCTGCTTCGAGCTCGCCACGCAACTGTTGTCACCTTTGGGCGACGCGGTTCAGGTAGTTGACGAGGTGCACGGATTCCGCAATTTCGACATGCGCAGCATGATCGGCTTCGTCGATGGCACCGAGAACCCGGTGGGCAACAGAGCCGTCGACGCGACCATTGTGGGTGACGAGGATCCGACGTTTGCCGGCGGCAGTTACGTGATCGTGCAGAAATACCTACACGACATGGAGGCCTGGAACCGTCTGACCGTAGAGCAACAGGAACTCGTCATCGGTCGCAAGAAACTGTCCGATATCGAACTCGACGATTCGGTAAAACCGAGCAACTCCCACAGCGCGCTGACGGTGATCGAAAAGGACGGAAAAGAGGTCAAGATCCTGCGCGACAACATGCCGTTCGGCCGTCCCGGCTCCAATGAGTTTGGCACCTATTTCATCGGCTATGCCCGCTCGCCCGAGCCCCTGGAGCAGATGCTGGAGAACATGTTCGTGGGTCGGCCTGTCGGCAATTACGACCGGTTGCTGGATTTCAGCAAAGCGGTGAGCGGGACGCTGTTTTTTGTCCCGTCCTCGGACTTTCTTGAAGCGTTGGGCGACTGACGGATCAGTCGCGTCATCCGTGGCCGCGTGAGGGGGCCGCAGCCTCGGATGACTTGCCTGTCAGCTTCTCAGGTCCGTGCGCTTGTCACCGGACGGCACCTTGTCCTTTTCATCCGGAAGAAACTCGCCTTCCAGTTGCAGTTCGCCAATGCGCACGTTCAGCGCCTGCTCGACATGGCTGACCGCTGGCTTGTCGTGCAGATCATCGACCAGCAGCCACAAGCGCGGCAGGTTCTGAAAATACGCATCGTCGATTTCCACGTCCCGGGTCAGTTCACGGTCGGCTCGCCAGAGGCACACGCGTTGTGCCGTCTCCGGGTCTTGAGGCCAACGCTCTGAGGTGGTCAGCCAGACTTCGTGATAGTCCTGCAGATCGATCTCTTCGAGTTTTTCCAGCGCAATAAATGTATTCACCGTGTCACCTGTAAGCGAGTGGATTCCATAAGCACAGCGTCGTGCGCGCTGTGCGTGCCCCCATGCATCAGCACCGTTCCAGAGGCGTACAGGGTATAGGGCCGACATTGAGCCCATGAGTTCCATGAATATGCCGTTCGTCAGACACTCGATGCGGGACCTGACCGTCACGCGAACGCAGGGCCAGTCGACAGCCGCTGTCCGACGAAAACCAAGACATACGGCCGAAAAGCCGGATAATGGCCGCCAAATCGTTTTCTCGTTTCGGTAATCCCCCATGGAAATCAAGGTCAACTTTCTCGACAATCTCCGACTTGAAGCCAAGTTCGATGACTTCACGGTGATTGCCGATCAGCCCATCCGCTACAAGGGCGATGGTTCGGCACCGGGGCCGTTCGATTACTTTCTGGCGTCATCGGCGCTGTGCGCTGCCTACTTCGTGAAGCTGTACTGCGACACGCGCAACATCCCCACCGAGCACATTCGTCTCTCGCAGAACAACATCGTTGACCCTGAAAACCGCTACAACCAGATCTTCAAGATTCAGGTCGAACTGCCGGCCGATATCTCCGACAAGGACCGCCAGGGCATCTTGCGCTCCATTGACCGCTGCACCGTCAAGAAGGTCGTGCAGGCTGGGCCCGAGTTTGTGATCGAGGAGGTCGAGAACCTGGACGCCGATGCCCAGGCGCTGTTGATGCCTGCTTCGACTTCAGAGTCCGGCACCTACATCGCGGGCAAGGACCTGCCGCTGGAGCAGACCATCGCCAACATGTCCGGCATCCTGGCGGGTCTGGGCATGAAGATCGAAATCGCCTCATGGCGCAATATCGTGCCCAACGTGTGGTCGCTGCACATCCGTGACGCTCACTCGCCGATGTGCTTCACCAACGGCAAGGGCGCCACCAAGGAAAGCGCGCTGGCGTCGGCGCTGGGTGAGTTCATCGAGCGGCTCAACTGCAACTTCTTCTACAACGATCAGTTCTGGGGCGAAGACATCGCCAACGCCGAGTTCGTGCATTACCCGGACGAGCGCTGGTTCAAGCCCGGCCCCAACGATGCGCTGCCGACCGAGATCCTCGACGACTATTGCCTGGCGATTTACAACCCGGACGGAGAATTGCTGGGGTCGCACCTGTACGACACCAACTCCGGCAACACGCAGCGTGGCATCTGTTCGCTGCCCTTTGTTCGCCAGTCAGATGGCGAGACTGTGTATTTCCCGTCCAACCTGATCGAAAACCTATACCTGAGCAACGGCATGAGCGCGGGCAACACGCTGGCCGAAGCGCAAGTGCAGTGCTTGTCGGAAATCTTCGAACGCGCGGTCAAACGCGAAATCCTCGAAGGTGAAATGGCGCTGCCGGACGTGCCGCAGGACGTGCTGGCGAAGTACCCGAGCATCCTAGCGGGCATCAAGGGTCTGGAGGAGCAGGGCTTCCCGGTGTTGGTGAAGGATGCATCGCTGGGCGGGGAATTCCCGGTCATGTGCGTGACTTTGATGAACCCGCGCACGGGCGGTGTATTCGCGTCTTTTGGCGCCCACCCAAGCCTGGAAATCGCACTGGAGCGCAGTCTGACCGAATTGCTGCAGGGGCGCAGTTTTGAAGGGCTGAATGACCTGCCACAGCCGACCTTTGAAGGCCAGGCGGTGATCGAGCCGAACAATTTCGTGGAGCACTTCATCGACTCCAGCGGTGTGGTGTCGTGGCGTTTCTTCAGTGCAAAGCCGGATTTCGAATTCGTCGAGTGGGACTTCTCCGGTTACGGCGAAGACTCCAATGCCCAGGAAGCGGCCACGCTGTTCGGTATCCTCGAAGGCATGGGCAAAGAAGTGTACATGGCGGTTTATGAGCACATCGGTGCCAAGGCCTGCCGCATCCTGGTGCCGGATTACTCGGAAATCTATCCGGTTGACGACCTGATATGGGACAACACCAACAAGGCCCTGCAGTTCCGCGCCGACATCCTGAACCTGCACAGCCTGAGTAAAGTCGGCCTGCGCACGCTGGCCAAGCGCCTGGAAGACAGCGAGCTGGACGATTACACCGACATCAAGACGTTGATCGGCATCGAATTCGACGACAACACGGCGTGGGGGCAGTTGACCATTCTGGAGTTGAGGCTGCTGATCTACCTCGCGCTGCAGAAGTTCGAACAGGCGAAAGATCTGGTAGAAGCGTTCCTGCAATACAACGACAACACGGTCGAGCGCGGCTTGTTCTACCAGGCCGTCAACGTTGTGCTGGAGATGGAACTGGACGACGATCTGGAACTGGCCGACTACGAGGTCAACTTCCGTCGCATGTTCGGTGACGAGCGCATGGACGCCGCCATCGGTTCGGTGAACGGCAGTATGCGTTTCTACGGCCTGACCCCGACCAGCCTGAAGCTCGAAGGGCTCGACCGGCACCTGCGGTTGATCGAAAGCTATAAGAAGCTGCATTCGGCACGGGCCGCCACCGTGGCGTCGTCCCGCTGACTGCAGTGACAGGAAAAGCACCCTCGGGTGCTTTTTTGTTGGGCGCATTGCGGCTGAGCATGCGCACGTTGAACGACCCGATGTCAGGAGGAAGACGAACATGAACAAAGACATTGAACGCATTAACGGGCAGTGCCATTGCGGCACGGTGCGTTTTGAAGTTCGGTTGACCGATGGGCTGCACTCCGCCCGCCGTTGCAACTGCTCGTATTGCCGCATGCGAGGCGCGGTGGTAGTGAGTGCGCAACTGTCGGATCTGACGATCACGGCCGGCGAGGAGGCGCTGACGCTTTACCAATTCAATACCGGCGCTGCAAAGCATTTCTTCTGCTCGGTCTGCGGCATCTACACCCACCATCAACGCCGCTCAAGCCCCGATCAATACGGGATCAACGCCGCGTGCCTGAACGGAATCAGCCCGTTCGATTTCGAAGAGGTGCCGGTCAATGACGGCGTGCTTCATCCGCTGGACAACCCGGAACGGGGAAAGGACGGGGTGGTCGGTACGCTGAAATTCATTCCGGTCGCACCCTGACCGGGGTCAGGTGCCTCTCGGCGTTTGTCTGGCCGCGCTCAATGGCGATTGATTGATCGCCGGTCGGGACCGTCGCCGGGGCGATTGATGGGGATGCGCCTCGGCTGGGTCTCGTCAGGCACGACCCGTAGCAGAAAGACAATCAGCAATCCGTTTTCGAACGTCGCACCCTGAACTTCGATGTGGTCCGCCAGGTGAAACACCAGGCGGAATGCGCCGTGGGCGATGCCCTGATGCAGGTAGGTCGCGCCTGCGTCGGTTTCGCGTTTGCCGCCACAAATGGTCAGCACACCTTTTTCGATTTGCAGGTCCAGCTCGTCTGCCGAAAGGCCGGCGGCGGCGACGACGATCCGGTAATGGTCGTCGCCATACCGTTCAACGTTATGAGGTGGATAGCAATGGGCTGTTTCGGTGTGCAGCGCCGACTCGAAAAAATCGTTGAAACGGTCGAAGCCCACTGACTGGCGAAACAGCGGTGCCAGTGTACTTGCAGTAGCCATGTCGCAATCTCCTGGGCGTGGCGCAAGTGATCAAGACGCGAGTCGCTTTTCGGCTCAGCACGCTACTCAGTAAGGCTCACCGGCAGGAAAACACAAGCGGCTCCGCGAAATTTCGTCGTCATCACACGCCGCATCCGGGGAACCGCACGCGCCATGATCAGGCTCAGACAGCGGCTTCGAAGATGTCGAGCAAGTCCTGCACGGTGCTTTCCAGATACTTGCCAGCCCGATAATCCGGTTTCACGGCGTCGCCACCGTCGATGACGGCGCGCGGTCGTTCGATGAACCGACCGACGGGCTGGAATTGATGGTTCAGCACCAGCACGAACGGGATCGAAATCCGCTCAAGGTTCAGGCGCTGTTTCAACTCGTTTTCGGCGCGTCCCTTGGTGATAACCCCGAGCTGGATGTTCGGTTGGGTGCGTTGCAGGTAGTCCATGACCGTGACGTTGATCTGGCAATCGGGGCACCACATCTCGCCTGCCACGAGCAGATGGAAATGACCTTTAACGTCGCGCAAGCGCTGCAGCGTTTGCGGTTTGATCGCCTCAGGTTCGGCAATTTTGGCCTGAATGGCCTGCACTGCGGCGATTTCTGACGGCAGGCCACGGCGGACAAACGCGTCAAAATCCTCGGCGAACTCGAACAGTTCCTGGTACGACTGCATGCTGATTACTCCAAGAAGGACAGGGCCACATCCCAGCAGAATTGTCGGCCAGCGGCAACCGCGTCGAGGCGTGCGGCTCGCTCGCAGCCATGGGTTGGCGCAGAGGGCTGAACGAACAGGAGGGTGCTCAAACGCTGCGGTATCAAACGTGACCCCGCCAGTATTTTGAATGCCTTCGACCAACCCTTGTCAGAAGGCGTAACCGTTACTGTGAGGTGCACCCATGAATCTGCCGAAGCGTATGCGCTACATCGAAATTACCCAGCCCGGCGGGCCGGACGTGTTGAATCTGGCGGAGGCGGATGTTCCGGCGCCTGCTGAGCATGAGCTGTTGATCAAGGTTCACGCGGCCGGTATCAACCGTCCTGACGTCATCCAGCGCGCAGGCCACTATCCCATGAAGCCTGGCATGAGCCCGGTGCCCGGCCTTGAAGTGGCCGGCGAAGTCGTGGCGTCGGGTTCGGCGGTTTCGGGTTTCAGTGTAGGCGACCGGGTCTGTGCGTTGACCAACGGTGGCGGCTACGCAGAGTACTGCGTCGTTCCCGCGACACAGGCGCTGCCGATTCCGGAGGGCGTCGAGATGATTCAGGCGGCGGCGATTCCTGAAACCTTCTTCACCGTCTGGGCCAACCTGTTCGAACTGGGCCAGGCCCGCGAAGGCTCAACCGTGTTGATCCATGGCGGCACCAGTGGCATCGGTACGACAGCGCTGATGTTGTGCAAGGCGTTAGGGATCAAAGCCTTCGCGACGGCGGGCAGCGAAGCGAAATGCGAGCAGATCCGCGCCTTGGGCGGCGAAGCGATCAACTACCGCGAAGCAGCGTTCGACGAGGTCATCGCCAGGCAAACCGGCGGCAAGGGCGTTGACGTGATTCTCGACATCATGGGCGGCAGCTATTTCGAGCGTAACCTGGCGTCGCTCGCCCGGCGTGGACGCTTGGTGGTCATCGGCTTTTTGGGCGGGGCCCACGTCAAGGACCTGAACCTGGCGGCGCTGAGCGATAAACAGGCCTCGGTCACCGGTTCAATGATGCGTTCGCGCAGTGTCGAGGAAAAAGCCGAGATTGCCCGCGCCGTGCACGCCACGGTCTGGCCGTTGCTGAAGCAGGGGCAATGCCTGCCGATCATCGACCGGGTCTACCCGCTGGCCGAGGCGGCCAACGCCCATCGGCGGATGGAAGAGGGCGATCACATCGGCAAGATTGTGCTGAAGGTCGTGTAGGGGATGCGGGATTGGCGCGCCGACGATGGGCCGGTGCGCCAGCGAAAACGGAATCAAGCGGGGTCAGCCACCCCTTCTACCAGCAACATGCGGTAATCAGCGCCTTTGAAGCGATGTTCACGCGCAGCCTGATAGGCCGGGCTGTCGTACCAGGCGCGGGCGGCGGCCATGTCGGGGAACCGCAGGATCGCAACGCCTTCAGCCGATGGACCTTCCAGCACGTCGAGCGCGCCGTAAAACGCCAGGCGAGTGATGTCGTGACCCGCGCGCGCGGCCGGTGCGGTGTCTGCGTACTGCTTCATTTCTGCGGCATCGGTGGTTTTTTCGCGGATAAAAATAACGTAGGCGGACATGCGGGTTCCTCGGTGAGTTCAGAAATAACCCCTGCGGTGGCAGGGGCCTTGTCGGATGTAACGCCAGTCCGTTTCAGCGCAGGGCGTCGACGATCGCTTTCGCCAGTGCGCCACCCGATGCCGGGTTCTGCCCGGTCATCAGGCGACCGTCAACGACGACCTTCTCCTGCCAGACATCGGCCGCCGAATATACGGCACCTTCGGCGCGCAGCGCATCTTCCAGCAGAAACGGAACATCCGCCTGGGCATAACCGAGCTCTTCAGCGTTCGAGAACCCGGTCAGCCTGCGACCCTGAACCAGCGGCGTACCGTCTTCCAGTTTGACACCCAGCAGGGCAGCAGGGCCGTGGCAGACGGCCGCGACGATCTTGCCTCCCTGCCAGGCGCGTTCGATGGCGCGCTGGATCTGCGGGTTGTTGGCGATGTCGACCATCGGGCCAAGGCCGCCAGGGAAGAAGATCGCGTCGTAATCCAGTACATCGACTTGCGACAGCGGGCGGCTGTTGCCCATGCGGCGGAACGAGGCGCTCTGGCGGAACGCCACTTGTGCGGGGTCCTTTTCGTCATATCCGTCTTCTGGCGGGGTGCCGCCCAGCAGCGAGGCGTATTCCACGGCGACGCCGGCTTGGGAAAAGACTTCATACGGGTGAGCGATTTCGGGGAAGAAATACCCGGTGCTGCGGCGGTTAGGGCCGATTTCAGCGGTGTTGGTCACAACGAACAGCACGTGTTTGATGCTCATGGTCATTTCCTCGAACGTTAAGAAGGTCTGGGTTGAATGTCAGCGTTGAAGCGCGTTGCATCGCAGCGATGCCGAATCGTCTCTCGCGGGAGTTGGTCGATCCGTCTGGATGCGCTAACTTTGCCCCATGCCCAGATATTCGAGAAATTTACTTATCTGATTTTAGATATTCACAGAGCATTATGAGTCATGCGATACGACCTCAATCTCTTACCGGTCTTCATGGCGCTGATGGAAGAGCGCAGCGTTACCCGCGCCGCTGCGCGTCTGGGCATTACCCAGCCTGCGTTGTCGAACGCACTCAATCGGCTGCGCGACACGCTCAAGGATCCGCTGTTCATCCGTGAGCGTTATGGCATCAAGCCTACGCAGTTCGCTGAGGAAATTGGCCCGGTGATCCTGGAAACACTGGCGAAGCTGGATGACGTCATTCTGGGACGCCAGCATTTCGATGCCGCGACCTCGACCCGTGTGTTCAACATTGCGCCGAACAGTTATGTCGAGATCGTGCTGATTCCGAACGTGGTGGCCAGGCTTCGTCAGTTGGCCCCCGCGATCAAGGTATCGTTGGCGCCCTTTGGCGCGGATCTGACCGAAGCAGGGTTGGTGTCAGGCACAACGGACATGGCACTGGGCCGGATTGTCGATCCGCCCGATAACCTGGTTGTTCAGCACCTGATGGACGACGGGCTGGCGTGCGTGGTGCGCGCCGACCATCCCGACATCGGCGACAGCCTGTCTCGGGAACAGTATGAGCAGCTGCGGCATGTCAACGTGTTGCCGCCGGGGCGCATGAGGGTCGGCCTGTTTCAGGCACTGGAGCGACAGGGATTGCGGCGTGAACTGGCGATCTCGGTGACGCATTTTCTGGCGGTGCCGGAAATCATTGCGGTCACCGACTACTGCGCGACGCTGCCTCGGCTGATCTGCAAGCAGATCGCCAAGGACCCGCGACTCAAGGTCATTGAATCGCCGGTGGACCTTGGCACCTTCCCCGTGGACATTGCCTGGCACGTTCGCTATCGCAACGACCCGGCGCACCTGTGGTTTCGCCAATTACTGGTCGAAACGGCTGCCGAGCTCATGAACCCGGACTGATCCGCAAAAAGGGGCCCGATGTCGGCTCACGCGTTTTCGTTGCCCGGCCGGGTGAACGAATAGCGGTCGATGTCGACCCGCAGCGTCCAGCCCTGATGCTGCCAGTAGCGCGCAGCGGACTCGTTGGTTTTGAACACGTCGAGGTGGCATTTGGCGATGCCCAGAGCTTCGAGGCTCGACAGGCAGCGCTCAACCAGTCGGTTGGCGATGCCCTGACGCCGATACTCCGGAAGCACCAACAGGTGCTGCAGGTAACCGCGACGCCCGTCGTGGCCAGACATGACGCAGCCGCAGAGGCCCGTTTCGCTTTCAGCCACGAATTCCGCCACGAAGCTAAGGCCAGGGTTACGTTGCAGATAGCGGGCGGTCGCATCGCGGGAATCGGCATCGCGCAACGAGATGCCGGGGGTGTCGCTCATGAGGGCGATGACGGCATCGTAGTCGTCCATTGTCATGACACGGATGTTGATCATGGGAAAACCTGTCGACAGTCGGGACGGGCAGGGTAGCAAAGCGTTGCGCTGCTGATGTGACAGCGGCGTGTCAGCTGCGCCACTGCGCGTGAAAGTCTCCCTCTATCAACCACCAATGCTTTGACTATTAGAACTCTGGCTGATCGGGTCTACCCTTGATCTAGCGTCGGCCAAGGCCGTCCAGTTGAACCTGATAAGGCGATAAGAATAAGCACCTTGTGCTACTGAGTTCCCTCATCGTCGTCTTGAGCCCGTAAGGCAGAGGCGCTCGATGGATATGACCAAAGGTAGATCAAAACATGGCAACTGAATCGAAATGCCCGTTCAACCACGCTGCTGGCGGCGGCACAACGAACCGCGACTGGTGGCCGAATCAACTGAACCTGAAAATTTTGCATCAGCACTCCTCGCTGTCTGACCCGATGGGTGAGGATTTCGACTACGCCAAGGAGTTCAAGAGCCTGGACTTCGACGCAGTGAAGAAAGACCTGCTGGCCGTCATGACCCAGTCGCAGGACTGGTGGCCAGCGGATTTCGGCCACTACGGCCCGTTCTTCGTGCGCATGGCCTGGCACAGCGCCGGCACCTATCGCACCGCCGATGGACGCGGTGGCGCCGGTTCGGGGCAGCAACGTTTCGCACCGCTCAACAGCTGGCCCGACAACGTCAGCCTCGACAAGGCCCGCCGCCTGATCTGGCCGGTGAAACAGAAGTACGGCCGCAAGATTTCCTGGGCGGACCTGATTGTCCTCACCGGGAACGTCGCGCTGGAGTCCATGGGCTTCAAGACCTTCGGTTTTTCCGGCGGTCGTCCTGACGTCTGGGAGCCTGACGAAGACGTGTACTGGGGTGCTGAGACCACCTGGCTGGGGGGTGAAGAGCGCTACGGCGCGCACAAGGAGATGGAGCAGCCCGGTCAAGGTGATCTGGTGGCCGAGCCGTCCAAGCACGGTGAAGAACACAGCCGTACCGATGGCGATCGTATCCTCGAAAACCCGCTCGCGGCGGTGCAGATGGGGCTCATTTACGTCAACCCGGAAGGCCCCGATGGCCATCCCGATCCGGTCAAGTCGGCCCATGACATCCGGGAAACCTTCGGCCGCATGGCGATGAACGACGAGGAAACCGTGGCGCTGATCGCCGGGGGTCATGCTTTTGGGAAAACACACGGTGCAGGTCCTGCCGACAACGTGGGGCCAGAACCTGAAGCCGCAGGTCTTGAAGAGCAGGGGCTTGGCTGGCGCAACGCCTTTGGCACCGGGAAGGGCGGCGATACCATCACGAGCGGCCTGGAAGTGACCTGGACGTCCACGCCCACCCGGTGGAGTAACGAGTACTTCGAAAACCTCTTTGGTTTCGAGTGGGAGCTGACCAAAAGCCCGGCGGGCGCCAATCAGTGGAGCCCGAAAGGCGGAGCCGGGGCTGGCAAGATTCCCCATGCCCACGACCCGAGCAAACGTCAGGAACCCAGGATGCTGACCTCGGACCTGGCCCTGCGCTTCGATCCGGCGTATGAGCAGATCTCGCGGCGTTTCCTGGCCAATCCCGATCAGTTGGCCGACGCGTTCGCCCGTGCCTGGTTCAAACTGACCCACCGTGACATGGGGCCGCTGGCGCGTTATCTCGGGCCGGAAACGCCCACCGAAGAACTGCTGTGGCAGGACCCGCTTCCCGATGTCAGCCATCCGCTGATCGACCATGACGATGCCACCGCGCTCAAGAGCAAGATCCTTGAGTCGGGTCTGACCGTCTCGCAACTGGTCTCGACGGCTTGGGCGGCGGCTTCCACCTTCCGTGGCTCCGACAAGCGCGGCGGCGCCAATGGCGGGCGCTTGCGTCTGGCACCGCAGAAGGATTGGGAAGCCAATCAGCCTGAGCAACTGGCGAACGTGCTACGGACGCTGGAGCGCATTCAGGGCGAGTTCAACGGCGGGGCCAGTGGCAAGAAGGTCTCACTGGCGGACCTGATCGTCCTCGCGGGTAACGCGGGTGTCGAGCAGGCTGCGAAAAATGCCGGTCAGACGGTCAGTGTTCGCTTCTCGCCGGGCCGCACCGACGCTTCCCAGGCCCAGACGGATGTCGAGTCCTTCGGCTTCCTGGAGCCAATCGCCGATGGTTTCCGCAATTACCTCAAAGGCCAGTATCGGGTGTCGGCCGAGAAGTTGCTCATCGACAAGGCTCAACTGCTGACCCTGTCTGCGCCGGAAATGACGGTGTTGCTGGGTGGCCTGCGCGTCTTGGGGGGCAACGTGGGAGGCAGCAAGCACGGCGTCTTCACCACGCGACCTGACGCGCTGACGAACGACTTCTTCAAGAACCTGCTGGACATGAGTGTGGAGTGGAAACCGACGTCGGCCAGCAACGACACTTTCGAGGCGCGCGACCGCAAGACCGGTGAGGTCAAGTGGACAGGCACCCGTGTCGATCTGGTGTTTGGCTCCCACGCGCAGCTGCGGGCATTGAGTGAGGTGTATGGCAGCGCGGACGCCCACGAGAAGTTCGTCAAGGACTTCGTGGCCGCCTGGGCCAAAGTGATGGAGCTGGACCGTTTCGACCTTCGCTGACACGCGGGCCGACCTGAAACACAACGCCTCCCATGTGGAGGCGTTGTCGTTTCTGGCCTGTGGCGCGCAGCGGCAGTCAGACCTGCAAACGCGGTCAACCTGATCCACCACCCTGGAAATTTGCATCTGATCCGTATTTTTTAGTCAAACCTGGCGCTGTATTGAAACAGCGATCCGCCTCACACTGGCAACCACTCCAGACCTCTTTGGCGAGGCTGACTGGAGGGATGATGCGGTGTGCACTCATCTGCACCGCAAACCTGTCATTGAGAGGAGGCCCTATGGCCAAGATGACGATTTTCCTGCTGGGCTTCCTGGCCCTGACCATCACCATTGGCATGCTGGCGACCATTCCGCCGGGCTGATGCAGACGCGGCGTCCCTGCAGCTCGGCCACACCACGCCACATTTGTTCAGCCTGCACACAGGTCGCTCTTTGTGGCGTCTGGGCTGCTGCAGTATGGAAATCAAAAGCCAGCGCGCGCCTTGCGCTGTTGAGATTCAACACCTCAATCGTTGAATAAACATAAAACCTGTGGGCGTTAGCTTGCTGACGAATGCCGTTGCTTCAATTAGCGATCAACCACCGGTCATGTTCATGAATCGGACCACCTGAGCATCATCATTGACTTCAAAGTTATGCCGATACGGTTTAAGTTTCATGGCTTCGATGATGGACTGTTCCAGTTTTCCCTGGTCGCCCGGAAAGTTGCGCAGCACGCTTTTCAAGTCTGCGGAATGTTCATTGCCAAGGCACAATAACAGGCGGCCTTCAACCGTCAGGCGCACGCGGTTACAGGTGGCGCAGAAGTTGTGGCTGTGTGGAGAAATAAATCCGATACGCATGTGGGGTGCGTCGGCCGGGCGACAATACCGCGACGGGCCGCGTGTGGATTCGGCGGAATCGATCAGCGTGTGTTTTTCGGCAATCAATCGGCGGACCTGATCGCTCGAAAAGAAAGATTCGGCACGGCTGTGTTCGCTGATGACGCCTAACGGCATTTCTTCGATGAAAGTGATGTCCAGGTGTCGGGCGATGGCGAAGTCGACCAGGTCGTTGATCTCGTGATCGTTGCGGCCCTTCATCACGACGCAGTTGAGTTTGGTGTTTCGAAAGCCTGCGTCCCACGCGGCGTCCAGTCCTGCGATCACTTTGTTCAGGTCGCCGGTGCGGGTCAGCTCCCTGAAACGCGCCGGCTCCAGGCTGTCCAGGCTCACATTCAACCGTTTCAGGCCCGCTGCGCGCAGGGGGTGTGCGAGTTTTTCCAGTTGCGAGCCGTTGGTGGTCATGCACAGTTCCTGCAACCCCGGCAGTCCGGCGATGCGTGCACACAGGTCGACGATGCCCGGGCGAACCAGTGGTTCTCCGCCCGTCAGGCGAATCTTGCGGGTGCCCAGCGCGACGAAACTCTGTGCGACCTGAAACAACTCCTCGGTGCTGAGCACCTGCTGACGGGGCAAAAACGTCATGTTCTCAGCCATGCAGTACACGCAGCGGAAGTCGCACCGGTCCGTGACCGACATCCTCAAGTAATCCACGTTCCTGGCAAAGCCATCGGTGAGCACGCGCTGGGACATGTCAGCCTCTTTTCGTTATGTGGCGCGGGAGGTGGGCGTGCATTTCAAACGTCTCGATAACGTGACCGCCCGCAACGCTCTATCAGGGGTGCAGACTAATGGGCGGCTATTCACCTGTCCAATCACTGATAATGACCAGACGATAAGCCGTATCTATGACGGGCGCTATTTAAACATTCGTAGCGGTGCTTAACCCTTATGTATAGGTTTTGCCGAGTGATAGACATCGCTTATTGTTTGGTCATTCCTAGCGATTGGACAGCGTTTTAGTGGGCGCGTACTGTCGGCTCAGGCCAGATTAGTTCACGAAGTTAGAACGCACTGGCTCCTCTTTTAATGAAGTAAAAAACGTTGTAAGTCCGTCCTTGATACAGGTCGCGTATTTGATTGCGCGACCCTGGAGAACTCGCATGAGCCAGGTTGATCGTTATAAGCCTTATAAAGGGGCTGCCGCTGGATGGGGCGCTTTAATTGCCGTGACCAAGAACTGGTTGGGCAGTGAAAACGCATTCAAGAACATTCGCGCGATGCTTAAAACCAACCAGAACGGTGGGTTTGATTGCCCCGGTTGCGCCTGGGGCGAGTCGCCGGAAAACGGCATGGTCAAGTTTTGCGAGAACGGCGCCAAGGCGGTGAACTGGGAAGCGACCGGTCGTCACGTCGATCCGGCGTTCTTCGCCAAATACAGCGTTTCGGCGTTGTTGGAGCAGTCCGATTACTGGCTGGAGTATCAGGGGCGTCTGACCCATCCGATGCGTTACGACGCGGCGACCGATCATTATGTGGAAACCAGCTGGGAAGAAGCGTTTGCACTGATCGCGCGTCACCTCAAGCAACTGGATTCCCCCGATCAGGCCGAGTTCTATACCTCGGGCCGTGCCAGCAATGAAGCCGCGTTCCTCTACCAGCTCTTCGTGCGCGCCTACGGCACCAACAACTTTCCGGACTGCTCGAACATGTGCCACGAGGCCAGTGCCGTCGGCATGTTCGAGTCCATCGGGGTGGGCAAAGGCACTGTCGTGTTTCATGATCTGGAAAAGGCCGATGCGATCTTCGTGATTGGCCAGAATCCCGGCACCAACCACCCGCGCGTGCTTGAACCGTTGCGCGAGGCGGTAAAGCGTGGCGCTCAGGTGGTGGTGTTCAACCCGCTGAAGGAGCGGGGGCTGGAGCGTTTTCAGCACCCGCAGCACCCGCTGGAAATGCTCAGCAACGGCTCGGAACCCACGAATACCGCGTACTTTCGTCCTGCTCTGGGGGGCGACATGGCTGCGACTCGCGGCATGGCGAAGTTTCTGCTGGAGTGGGAAAAACAGTCGCTGGCGACCGGTGGCGAACCGGTCTTTGACCGTGAGTTCATCCGCGATCAGACGTCCGGCCTGGATGAGTACCTGCGTGCCGTCGAAGCGACGCCCTGGTCGTTGATCGAAGCGCAGTCCGGCATGGCGCTTTCGGATATCGAAAGGGCGGCGCGAATGTACGCCAAGGCCAAGCGCGTGATCATATGTTGGGCCATGGGTCTGACCCAGCACACGCACTCGGTGCCGACCATTCAGGAATTGATCAACCTGCAGCTGTTGCGCGGCAACATGGGCCGCGAAGGGGCGGGCGTGTCTCCGGTGCGTGGTCATAGTAACGTGCAAGGCGACCGCACCATGGGCATCAACGAGATTCCGCCGACGTGGCTGCTTGACGCGATCGAAACCCGCTTCGCGTTCAAGGTGCCGCGCGAAGAAGGGCACAACACCGTGACTGCGATCAAGGCGATGGAAGAGGGCCGGTCCAAAGTCTTCATCGCCTTGGGTGGCAACTTCTCGCAAGCGACCCCGGACAGCCCTCGCACCCATGCCGCGCTGCGCAATTGCGACCTGACCGTGCAGATGTCGACCAAGCTCAACCGTAGTCATCTGGTGATCGGCAAGGACGCACTGATCCTGCCAGCCCTAGGCCGTACCGACATCGATCTGCAAGCGACCGGGCCTCAGGGCATCACGGTGGAAGACACCTTCAGCATGGTCCACATCTCCCACGGCCAACTGCGTCCCAAGTCCAGATTGATGAAGTCCGAGCCTGCGATCATTGCCGGCATCGCCGCCGCCACGCTGGGTGCGCACCCCATTGACTGGCACTGGGTGATCGAGGATTACAGTCGCATTCGCAACCTGATCGCCGACGTGATTCCGGGTTTCAGGAACTTCAACCAGCGACTGCTCAATCCGGGCGGTTTTCACCTCGGCAACGCAGTTGCCGACCGTCAATGGCACACCAGCACGCAAAAGGCGCGGTTCATTCCCAGCGCATTGCCCGAGCACCTGGTCAATGCCGCCATTCGCAGCCTCAAGGACACACCCGACCTGATCCTGCAGACTCTGCGCTCCCACGATCAGTACAACACCACCTTGTACGGGCTGGACGACCGCTATCGCGGGGTCTACGGCATGCGTGAAGTGGTGTTCGCCAACGAAGAAGACATCCGCCGTCTGGGCTTCGAACCGGGCGAAAAAGTCGACATGATTTCGCTGTGGAACGACGGGCGCGAGCGTCGGGTGTCAGGTTTCACTCTGATCGCCTATGACATCCCCAAAGGACAGGCGGCGGCGTATTACCCGGAAACCAACCCGCTGGTGCCGCTCGACAGTTACGGCGACCGCACGTTTACCCCGACCTCGAAGTTCATCGCCATCAAGTTCGCCAAGGCAGCGCAGAGCAGCGTGATTGTGTCTTCGGTCGCCTGACGCGCCGGGCGCCTGTTCGGGCGCCCGGCCTTTCAACGCTCAATCCGGTTCAGTGGCCGCAAGCCTGGCGCTTGCAACGGCAGGGCGGCGTGCACGCCTGCCGCGTCAAAAAGGGGATACCACCATGTTCAATATGCAGGCACTTGACCTGGCACGCATGCAATTCGCGTTCACGGTGTCGTTTCACATCCTGTTCCCGGCGATCACCATCGGCCTCGCGAGTTTTCTCGCGGTACTCGAAGGGCTGTGGCTCAAGACAGACAACCCGGTCTATCGCGAGCTCTATCAGTTCTGGTCGAAGATTTTCGCGGTCAACTTCGGCATGGGCGTGGTCTCCGGCCTGGTAATGGCGTACGAGTTCGGCACCAACTGGAGCCGGTTTTCTGATTTTGCCGGGAGCGTGACCGGACCCTTGCTGACTTATGAAGTGCTTACAGCGTTCTTTCTCGAAGCCGGTTTTCTGGGCGTCATGCTGTTTGGCTGGAACCGGGTCGGGCGCGGCCTGCATTTTTTTGCCACCGTGATGGTCGCCATCGGCACCCTGATCTCGACCTTCTGGATTCTCGCGTCCAATAGCTGGATGCAGACCCCTCAAGGCTTCAGCATCGTCGACGGTCGCGTCGTCCCGATGGACTGGCTGGCCATCGTATTCAACCCCTCGTTTCCGTTTCGCCTGGCGCACATGGCCATCGCCGCCTTCATCGCGACCGCTTTCTTCGTGGGATCGTCGGCGGCCTGGCACCTGTTGCGCGGGCATGACACGCCGCCTATTCGCAAGATGCTCTCGATGGCGATGTGGATGGCGCTGATTGTGGCGCCGATACAGGCGGTGGTGGGTGACGCCCACGGTCTGAACACCCTCGAGCATCAACCGGCGAAGATCGCCGCCATTGAAGGCCACTGGGAAAACGTGGGTAACGGACCGACTCCATTGGTGCTGTTCGGGTTGCCGGACATGGAGGCAGAAAAGACCCGCTATGCGATCGAGATTCCGTACCTGGGCAGCCTGATTCTGACCCACAGCCTGGACAAGCAGATCCCGGCGCTCAAAAGCTTTCCCAAAGAGGACCGGCCCAACGCGACGATCATTTTCTGGAGTTTCAGGGTGATGGCCGGCCTGGGCATGCTGATGATCCTGACCGGCCTGCTGGGCCTGGCGCTGCGTCGCAAAGACGCGTTGTACACGAACCGCTGGTTCTTGCGTCTGGCGCTGGTGATGGGGCCTTCCGGGTTGATCGCCTTGCTCGCCGGCTGGATCACCACCGAAGTGGGTCGTCAGCCCTGGGTTGTCTACGGGCAACTGCGCACGGCCGACGCCGTGTCCAACCACTCCGTCGCGCAGATGAGCATCTCGCTGGCGCTGTTCGTGATCATCTATTTCTCGGTATTTGCCGTTGGCATCGGCTACATGATGCGCCTGGTGCGCAACGGTCCGCAGCCGCACCACGACCATCCGCCCGTGGGCGGGCCCGGGCATGACCGCACGCCGCGCCGGCCGTTGTCCGCTGTCACCGAACCGCTGGAATCCAGCGACCACGCACACTGAAAAACAGGACTTCAATCATGGGTATTCAAGGCATAGACCTGTCGTTGATCTGGGCGTGCATCATCGCGTTCGGGGTCGTGATGTACGTGATCATGGACGGCTTCGATCTGGGTCTCGGCATTCTGTTTCCGCTGATCGCCGACGAGCAGGAACGCGACGTGATGATGAACACCGTCGCGCCGGTCTGGGACGGCAACGAAACGTGGCTGGTCCTGGGCGGCGCGGCCTTGTTCGGCGCCTTTCCGCTGGCCTATTCGGTGATTCTGGAAGCGCTTTACCTGCCGTTGATTCTGATGCTCGCAGGCCTGATCTTCAGGGGCGTGGCATTCGAGTTTCGCTTCAAGGCCAGCGCCGAAAAGCGCCACATCTGGGACATGGCGTTCATCGGTGGATCCTTGCTGGCGACGTTCTGTCAGGGCGTGGTCGGTGGCAGCTACCTGGCGGGCATCCCGGTGGTGAACCGACAGTTCGCCGGCGGCTCGCTCGACTGGCTCTCGCCGTTCCCGCTGTTTTGTGGCGCGGGGCTGATCGTGGCCTACGCGTTGCTCGGCAGCACCTGGCTGCTGGTCAAGACCGAAGGCATGCTCGAATCGAGAATGCGCCATTACACCCGACCGCTCGCGTTCGCGCTGGCCGGTGTGCTGGTCATCCTCTGCATCTGGACGCCGATCCTGCGCCCTGAACTCGCCACTCGCTGGTTGACGCCGGCGCACGGTACCGTGCTGGCCGTTCTGGTCGGGCTGGGCGTGCTGTCGCTGATCTTGCTGCTCAAGACGCTGAGCAAGCGTCACACGCACTGGCCGTTCGTGTTCACGCTGGCGCTGGTGTTCCTCAGCTACATCGCATTGCTGGTCAGCCTCTGGCCCAACATCGTGCCGCCCTCCGTCACCTTGTGGGACGCCGCCTCGCCGCCACAAAGCCAGCTGTTTGCGTTGATCGGCGCTTTGTTCATCCTGCCCGTCATCCTGATGTACACCTTCTGGAGCTACTACGTGTTTCGCGGCAAGGTGCGCATCGGTGAGGGTCACCACTGAGTGAGGTGAGAGGCATTGTTCGCTGCATGACATTTACTCCCGGCTGCATTTCTGTATAACTTGTACAAAACTATTCCTCTGTACAGTTTTATTGCAGCCTGCCAGTGGGCGTCCGATGACGGACGGCCACTGAAAGTTGGAGAAAATCATGCTCAAGCGTTTGCTGCTGTGGATGTTCGTCGGGTTGGCAGGGTGTTCAGGTGTCGATGTGCAGCAATACCGGCAGGAACAGCCGACGCTGGAGCTTCGCCAGTTTTTCACCGGGCATCTCGATGCCTGGGGCATGTTCCAGAAGCGTTCCGGAGAGGTCACCAAGCGCTTTGTCGTGAAGATCCATGGCTATCCCCGCGGCGACCAGATGATCCTCGAAGAAAACTTCACGTACAGCGACGGTACCCGGCAGCAACGGATCTGGACACTGACGCCTGACGGTGCGGGACGTTGGCGTGGACGTGCCGCCGACGTGGTCGGTGAAGCCCTGGGTGAAGTGGCGGGTAATACGCTGCACTGGACATACGTGCTCAGCCTGCCGGTGGACGGCAAGGTGTATCAGGTCGATTTCGACGACTGGATGTACCTGATGGACGACAGCACGATGATCAACCGGTCGACCATGAGCAAGTTCGGGGTCGAGGCCGGTCAGGTGACGCTGTTTTTCCGCAAACAACCTGAGCCGCCAACCCCGGTTACAGCGCCTGACGCGCAGGAGATCGAGCAATGACCCTTACCGAGTTGTGTGCCTGGGTGGCGTCCGGGCAGGGACCGCTGGAACTTGAGTTGCTGTCGATCGAGGGCGGCATTTATCTGCTGCAAGCGCGAGTCGGTTCAACGGTTCATCCGATCAAGAACCCCGCGGGGCAGGCGATGCAGCTTCGTTCGGTGACGCACGCCCGTGAGGTGCTCAAGGATTTGCCAGCGCCCGTGCCCTTCTATCTGGTGCATTGCGTGGTTCACACCGAAATGTGCGGGTTTGACCATGGGCCTCAAGAGCCTTTGCGCGTTCCCCTGGCGCTGGACTCGGCCTGGTGACAACGGTGCGCAGGCTGTGTCTGGTCCTGGGCGATCAGCTTTCTTTCGATCTGGCCGCGCTGCAAGACGCGGACCCTGCGGTGGACGAAATCCTGCTGGCGGAAGTGCTCGAGGAGGCCACCCACGTTGCGCATCATCCGCAGAAGATCGTGCTGGTGTTCAGCGCCATGCGTCATTTCGCGCAGGCACTGAAGCAGCGCGGCTATCGCGTGCATTACGTCACCCTGGAGGACGAGCACAACACCGGCTCGCTGGCCGGTGAGCTGCAGCGCTGGCAGACGCTGTTGCAGCCGCAGGAGGTTCATCTGACCGAGTGCGGTGACTGGCGTCTGGAGCTGTCACTCAAGCACGGTGGCCTGGTGACTCATTGGCACAGCGATACGCGCTTTCTCAGTTCCCGCGCCGATTTTGCCGCCTGGGCGAAAGGCAAGAAGCAACTGCGCATGGAGTTCTTTTATCGGGAGATGCGACGCAAGGGCCATGTGTTGCTCAACGGTGACGGCACTCCGGTGGGTGGCGCGTGGAATTTCGATGCCGAGAATCGCAAGCCGTTGCCCAAAGGCGTCACCGCGCCGTCGCCAGCGCGATTCCCTACGGACGCCATCACCGACGACGTGCTCGCGCTGGTCAGCAAACGCTTTGCCGATCATTACGGCTCGCTCAAGGACTTTGATTATCCGGTCGACCACGCGGGCGCGCAGACGCTCTGGGCGCATTTTCTCGATCATGGCCTGGCGTCTTTCGGTGACTATCAGGATGCAATGGCGACTGATGAGGCCTTTCTCTTTCACTCGCGCATCAGCGCGGCCTTGAATATCGGGCTGCTGGACGTGCGGCAGTTGTGTGCCGATGTCGAGGCCGCCTACTGGGCTGGGCGGGTTGCCCTCAATGCCGCGGAGGGCTTCATCCGGCAATTGATCGGCTGGCGCGAGTACGTGCGCGGCGTGTACTGGCTGCTGATGCCCGATTACGCCGAGCGTGACTTCTTCGGCAACAGCAGGCCGCTCCCTGAGTTCTACTGGACGGGCGAAACCCGCATGAACTGCATGAGCCAGGCCATCGGCCAGAGCCTGCAGCATGGCTATGCCCACCACATTCAGCGCCTGATGGTGACCGGCAATTTTGCGCTGCTGGCGGGAATTTCCCCTCCGCAGATCTGCGAGTGGTACCTGGCGATCTACATTGATGCCTTCGACTGGGTCGAGCTGCCCAACACGCTGGGCATGGTGATGCATGCCGACGGCGGTTATCTGGGCTCCAAGCCTTACTGCGCAAGCGGTCAGTACATCAATCGCATGTCCGATTACTGCCGGGGTTGTGCGTACAGCGTCAAAGAAAGTACCGGCGAGAATGCCTGTCCATTCAATGCGCTGTACTGGCATTTCCTGATGCGCCACCGTGATCTTCTGCAGCGCAATCAACGCATGGCGATCATCTACAAAAACCTGGGGCGCATGAGCGAGGACAAACAGCAGGCGCTGTGGCAGCGTGGCGAAGACCTGCTCGCCAGACTCGACGCAGGGCAGTCGTTGTGAAGAAGAGCGAATTGCCATCCAAGGTCTGCGTCGTCTGCGGGTTGCCCTTTACCTGGCGCAAGAAATGGGAGCGCTGCTGGGACGAGGTGCGCTACTGCTCCGAGCGCTGCCGCCGCAACCGGCGTTCATCGGCAGGCGATCACTCGTGAAGAATATCCAGTCGCTTCAAGCGTGAGGCCAGCGTCGTGGGTTTGACGCCCAGCAACTCTGCGGCGCCTCCTTTGCCAAACAACTTGCCGTTCGCCGCTTTGAGCGCGGCGTGGATGTTGTTGCGTTCCAGCTCGCGCATCTGGTCTTCGGTGAGGAAACCCTGTTCGGGGAGTGCGCTTTGGATGGCACTCGGGGCGGCCTTGGGTTCATCCGGCAGGTCGAGGTTAAGATCGGCACCGGTCGAGGTGATGAGCGCGCGTTCGATGACGTTCTGCAGTTCGCGGATGTTGCCCGGCCAGGAGTAATGCTGCAGGCGCTCGATGTCGCTGTTGCGCAGTCGGCGGCCAGGCATGTTCAGGCGTTTGCCGACTTGCTTCAGGAAGTGCGCAGCCAGCGGCGCGATGTCCATCGGGCGGTCGCGCAGGGCAGGGGACTGGATGGGAAAGACGTTGAGCCGGAAGTACAGGTCTTCACGAAAATGCTTGGCCCCGACTTCCTGTCGCAGGTCGCGATTGGTGGCGGCGATGATGCGCACGTCGACCTTGCGCGTGCGTTCTTCGCCGACGCGTTCGAACTGACCTTCCTGCAGCACCCGCAACAGTTTGCTTTGCAGCTCCAGCGGAATTTCGCCGATCTCGTCGAGGAACAGCGTGCCGCCGTCGGCCAGCTCGAAACGCCCGACGCGGTCGCGCACCGCGCCGGTGAACGCGCCGCGTATGTGGCCGAAGAACTCGCTCTCGAACAGCTCGGTCGGAATGGCCGCGCAGTTGACCCGGATCAGCGGGTGCGCGCTGCGACGGCTGGCCTGGTGAATGGCCCGAGCGATGAGTTCTTTGCCGGTGCCCGACTCGCCGTTGATCAACACGCTGGCGTCGGTAGGCGCGACCACGTCGATCTGTTTGATGATCTTCAGGATCGGCGCGCTCTGGCCAACGATCTCACGGAAGTTGTGCTCAATATGGATTTCTTCCTGCAAGTAGGCGTTCTGGTCTTCCAGGCGCTGCTTGAGGTTTTTCAGTTCGTCGAGGGCGGTCTGCAGTTGAGTTTCGGTGCTGCGCCGCTCGGTGATGTCGCGAAACACCACCACCGCCCCCGCGATACGGCCATCGGAGATCACCGGGGTGCTGGTGAATTCCACGGGGAAGAAGCTGCCGTCGCGGCGCCAGAACACTTCCTGTCGACCCTCATGCACCACGCCGTCGTGCACGGCCTTGTAGATCGGGCATTGCTCGACCGGATAGTGGCTGCCGTCCTCATGGCTGTGGTGATGAATGCGGTGGATGTTCTTGCCAATCATGTCCTTGACTTCCCAACCGAGCATGCGTGCCCCGGCGGGGTTGACGAAGGTCGCCAGGCCCTCGCTGTCGATGGCGTAGATGCCATCGCCCACCGAGCTGAGCAGCAACTGGTTGTCGCGTTCCGATTCCTGAAACAGGTTAAGGATGTTGCGCCACTCGATCAGGCCGCCGCGCATGGTGCGCTCGGTGTGAGCCTGATCCTGCTGGTACTTCTGCTGACTGGCCTCGCGCATGACCAGAATCAGCTGCGGGCTGTTTTTGACCTGCAGCGTCGTGGCGGAAATTTCCAGCTCGATGCGCTCGCCGGTCTTGATGTTGCAGCTCAAGTCGTCGGTCCAGCCTCGGCCCTTGTCCATCACCGCCTGCGTGAACACGATCAGATCCGCCAATTGATGACCGAACAGTTTGCTCACCGGCAACGCCAGCAGCTCTTGGCGCGGGTAACCGAGCAGCTTGCAGGCGGCGATGTTGAGGTCGCCGAAGTGGTCGGTGAACGGGTCGAGCAGGGCGATGGCTTCGGCGCAATGCTCGAACACCATGTGGCGGGAGGAATAGGCGAGGTCGGCCCAACCGATCAGCGAGTCTGGCTCGTTCATGATTACGAAATCTCGTGATGTGTCGCTACGAATATTCGTATTTCTACGGGAATGCGTAATGCCCTGAAAGCATCAGAACGCTGACAAATAACCGGATCAGATAGGGATCTTCTTCGAAATCAAGCAGTTAATGCCTGATGAAAACGGTTTTTATTTTTTGGCACGGCGTTCGCTCTACCCAAGTGTCACCCGGTGAACGATCCAGATCACCGATAACACCTGAACGGAGCGACGACATGCCAAGCGTAGACATCAACCACTATCAAGACGGCGACTTCCTGGTCAATTACGAAGAGAAGGTCTTCGAGGACGTCAAAGCCGAGCCGGGCGAAAAAGCCCTGCTGACCTTCCACACCATCGCATTCGAAGGGTCGATCGGCCTGGTCAACATGCTTCAGGCCAAGCGTCTGCTGCGCAAGGGTTTCGAAACCAAGGTGCTGCTCTACGGACCGGGCGTGCAACTGGGCGTGCAACGCGGCTTTCCGACGCTGGGCGCCGAGGCGTTTCCGGGTCACCTGGCGGTGAACAACCAGATCAAGGCGTTCATGGCCGAGGGCGGCGAGGTGTACGCCTGCCGCTTCGCGTTGCAGGCGCTGTACGGCCAGACCGAAAAGGCGCTGATCGAAGGCATCCGTCCGATCAACCCGCTGGACGTGATGGACCTGCGCCTGCTGATGCGCCGTGAGGGCGCGATGATCATTGATACCTGGACGGCCTGACGTCTCGGTGATCGTTCTCACGCTCTGCGTGGGAACGATCAGACCCTGTGGGAGCGAGCTAGCTCGCGAAGAGGTCCGCAACCGCCCTGCAAGAAGTGGCCTCAATCACTGTTACCTGAAACAACCAGGACAACCCCATGACCACCATCCGCGCCGCCGCCGTTCAGTTCAGTCCCGTGCTGTACTCCCGCGAAGCCACCGTCGCCAAGCTGTGCAATACCTTGCTCGAGCTGGGTCGCGAGGGTGTGCAGTTTGCGGTTTTCCCGGAAACCGTGGTGCCGTACTACCCCTATTTCTCTTTCGTCCAGCCGCCGTTCGCGATGGGCAAGGAACACCTGCAACTGCTGGAACAATCGGTCACCGTGCCCTCTGATGTCACCCGGCAGATCGGCGAGGCCTGCCGTGAAGCGGGCATCGTCGCGTCCATCGGCGTGAATGAACGCGAGGGCGGCACGATCTACAACGCGCAGTTGTTATTCGATGCCGACGGCACGCTGATTCAACACCGCCGCAAAATTACCCCGACCTACCACGAACGCATGGTCTGGGGGCAGGGCGACGGTTCCGGCCTGCGCGCAGTCGACAGCGCCGTGGGCCGCATCGGCTCGCTGGCCTGCTGGGAACATTACAACCCGCTCGCCCGTTACGCCTTGATGGCCGACGGCGAGCAGATCCACGTGGCGATGTTTCCGGGCTCTCTGGTGGGCGACATCTTCGCCGAGCAGATCGAAGTCACCATTCGCCATCACGCCCTCGAGTCCGGCTGTTTCGTGGTCAACGCCACGGCGTGGCTCGACGCCGATCAGCAAGGCCAGATCATGCAGGACACCGGCTGCGCCCTCGGCCCGATTTCCGGCGGCTGCTTTACCGCCATCGTCTCGCCGGAAGGCAAGTTACTCGGCGAGCCACTGCGCAAGGGCGAAGGCTGGGTGGTGGCCGACCTGGACCTGAAGCTGATCGACAAGCGCAAACGCATGATGGATTCAGTCGGGCATTACAGCCGCCCGGAATTGCTGAGCTTGCTGATCGACCGCACGCCGACGGCCAAAGTCCACGAGCGCGCTGCGCATCCCATGGCCTCGTCTCACACCGCGGCCACTGCCGAGGAGTTCGATCATGCAAACCAATGAGCTGCTCGCCGAGCTGCAATGCCACGGCGTGCGCTGGCCGGCTGCGCAAAACGGTCTCTCACGCCAAGGTGGCGCCGGGCCTTCGGACCACAAGGCGCTGACCTTTGGCGAGCGGACCATGATGGTGCCAATCCTCAATCAGGCGTCGCAAAGCTCGCCGTATCAGGCTCAACCCAGCGCTGATGGCAGCCTGGCGCTGATCTTCCGTGAAGGCCTGCAGGTCGGTCAGGTGAAAATGCCGGGCGTGCCGAATTTCTACAGCCGCAGCACCGCCGACGGCATTCCCTACTGGAAGATTGCGACCCTGCACAGCAGCGACGTGCTGGCGACCACCGTCTTGCAGCACTGCATTCGTTTCAATGATCGCAGCACCTCCTGCCAGTTCTGCGCCATCGGCCAGTCCCTGGCTGCGGGCAAGACGATTGCGCGTAAACGCCCGCAGCAACTGGCCGAGGTGGCAAAAGCCGCCGTCGAGCTCGATGGCGTCAAGCACATGGTGATGACCACCGGCACGCCGCAGACCCCGGACCGGGGCGCTGCGATCCTCTGTGAGTCGGCCGCTGCGGTAACGGCGGCCGTCGACCTGCCGATTCAGGCCCAATGCGAGCCCCCGGACGATGACATCTGGTTCGAGCGCCTCGCCGACAGCGGCGTCGTCTCGTTGGGCATGCACCTGGAAGCCGTCACCGATGAAGTGCGCCAACGGATCATGCCGGGCAAGGCCGAAGTCCCCTTGAGCCGCTATTTCGAAGCCTTCGAAGCGGCGGTCAAGGTGTTCGGTCGCGGTCAGGTCAGCACCTACATCCTTGCCGGCCTGGGCGACAGCGAACGCGCGATCACCGACATGAGCGAACGTCTGAGCGCCATGGGCGTGTACCCGTTCGTGGTGCCGTTTGTGCCCATCGACGGCACGCCGCTGGCGCATCACCCCAAACCCGACAGCGCGATGATGGCCCGACTGTACCCGCAGATTGGCGCCAGCCTGCGTCGCCACGGGTTGCACTCGGAAAATATCAATGCGGGCTGCGCCAAGTGCGGTGCGTGCTCGGCGCTGAAGAATCACGAATAGACCTTTTGCGCCTCGGGAGACGGATCATGCAGAACCTGGCCTTTGCCCTCGTAGACAGCACCTTCGAACCTTTTCGCGCCGGTGAACTGGTGGTCAAGCCCGCCACGGAACACTGGGAGAAACAGGCGTATTTCGCATTGCGTCGCTCGGTGTTTTCCGATGAGCAACAATTGCTGCCGCAGGACAAGGACAGCCACGACTTTCAGGCCATTGCCATTGTGGCGCTGGCGGGCAGTTGCGGCATGGCGGATCAGGTGGTCGGCGCTGTGCGTATCTATCAGCGTGAGCCGGGGCTGTGGTTCGGCGGGCGGTTGTGTGTGGCGCAGGCCTACCGCCGTCACAGCATGATCGGCAAGGCGCTGGTCAATGAGGCGGTCTCCCGGGCCAAAGACCTCGGGTGCGAGGTGTTCCACGCCACGGTGCAAGCGCCCAACGAGGCGTATTTTCATGCGCTGCAGTGGCGGACGCTGGAGCACCTCGAACTGCTCGGCCAGCCGCACTGCCTGATGCAGGCCGATCTGGCTAGCTACCCGCTGATGCCGCGTCAGGTTTCGCTGCGCGCGTTGAAGGTGGCTCGCCATGACTGACTCATTGGATTTGAGCGCGCTGCTCGACGTCCTGCGCAACACCCCGGCCATGCTGTCCA
The DNA here is from genome assembly GCF_039697315.1 of Pseudomonas abietaniphila. Taxonomy (NCBI): domain Bacteria; kingdom Pseudomonadati; phylum Pseudomonadota; class Gammaproteobacteria; order Pseudomonadales; family Pseudomonadaceae; genus Pseudomonas; species Pseudomonas abietaniphila. The sequence goes on from NZ_CP155619.1 coordinate 5,791,173, forward strand.
AACAGGCGATCCAGCAACCGGCGAAGTTGATTGGCTGCGCTGACAAACAGCTGACTCGCGCCCAGCTGTATGCACTGCCAGGCGACGACACTGCGGCCATTGCGTGTGGCGATCATTTTCAGCTGCTGGCGATCGAAGGCATGTTGCCGGGCTTCGTCAAGGCCGCGCCCTGGTTCGCCGGTTGGTCGGCGGTCATGGCCAATGTCAGCGACATCACCGCCATGGGCGGTCGCGCCACGGCGGTGGTCAATGCGTACTGGCACCACGACGATGTCGCCGCCCAGGAAATCCTCGCCGGCATCCGCGCCGCTTGCGACGCCTACGGCCTGATACTGGCGGGCGGGCACACCAGCCTCTCGGAACACAACCCGACGGCGTTGGCGGTGGCGATCACCGGTATTGCCAGCAAGCTGCTGTCGACGTTGCACGTCAAACCGGGTCAGGTCATCGCCATGGCAGTCGATCTGGAAGGGTATTGGCATGCCGACAGCACCTATTGGAAAGCCTTCGAAGGCGTTCCTGCCGAGCGTCTGCGCAGCAAGCTGGAAGTGCTGCCGCGACTGGCCGAAGCGCAAATGCTGCACGCGGCCAAGGACATCAGCAATGCCGGTGTGCTCGGCAGCCTGTTGATGCTGCTGGAGACCACCGGTTGCGGCGCAGACATCGATTTGCAACGGCTGCCGTGTCCTAACGATGCCGACGCTGATTTTGACTGGGCCCGCTGGCTGCAAGTGTTCCCCAGCTATGGCTTTCTCATGACCCTGGATGAAGCGGACTGGCCCAACGTTCAGGCAGCGTTCGCCTTCGAGGGTCTGCGTTGTGAGCGGATCGGCAGCGTCACCGACAGCGCCGAGCTCACCGTGCAACACGGCCTTCAACGCCGCACGTTCTGGGACCTCAACGAGCAGCCGTTCACCGGATTCGGTTATCGCGATCTCGACCTTTCCCCTTTGACTACCCATCAGGAGCACTGACATGCCCGCCGTCAATTTCAAGATCCGCTGGCCCAATGGCAAAGAGGCCGCGGGCTATTCGCCTTCCACAGTCATCTACGAGCATGTGCAGGAGGGCGCCTGCTACCCGCTGGCGGAGTTTCTGCAGCGCATCGAAGTCGGTCTGAACAACGCGTCCGAACGGGTCAAGGCGGTCAAGGGCTTCTACTGCAGCTCGGCCATGGACACCCTGAGTTCGCTCAAGGGCCAGGCTCACTATCAAGGGGACGGGCAGGTGGAAATTCTCAGCATGCGGACCGAAGGCGGCGGCCGGGTGACGGGCGCCGGGTGGAGTTCTTTTTGATTCAACACCATCCCCTGTGGGAGCGAATTCATTCGCGAGCGGCGGTACATCCGAACCATTTCGGTTGGTTTTGACACCGCATCGCGAATGAATTCGCTCCCACAGGAAGACCGCGATTCTGCCGCACAAATTGCCGTAGCCCATACATTTTGACTTTCATGACTTGCACCCTGGAGGCCCCGACCATGCCCAGTTCAATCACTACCCTCAAAACACCGCACCACAGCGTCATCATCGTCGGCGGCGGGCAGGCCGGGCTGTCGGCCAGTTACTACCTGCAACAGCAGGGCGTGGACCATCTGGTGCTGGAGAAACACAGCGTGACCCACACCTGGCGCAATCAGCGCTGGGACGCTTTCAGCCTGGTCACGCCGAACTGGCAGTGCGCGCTGCCAGGTTACCGCTACAGCGAGGAACATGGCGGCCAGGATCCCCACGGCTTCATGAAGAAAGACCAGATCAACGACTATCTGGCCGGCTTCGTCAAAACCGTTAACGCGCCCGTTCGTGAAGGTGTTGCCGTCAAGCGAGTAGTCCCGCGTGCCGCCGGTGGCTTCGAGGTGCACACCTCCCATGGCGAGTTCACCGCCGATCAGGTGATCTGCGCATCCGGCGGCTATCACACGCCGATCATTCCGCGTCTGGCCGAGCGTCTGCCGGTGGGCATCACCCAGATTCACTCCGAGCAATACCGCAATCCTCAAGCCCTGCCGCAAGGCAATGTGCTGGTCGTCGGTTCCGGTCAGTCTGGCGCGCAGATTGCCGAAGACCTGCACCTGGCAGGCCGCAAAGTCTTTCTGGCGGTAGGCGACGCACCCCGCTGTGCGCGTTTCTATCGTGGCAAGGACGTGGTCGACTGGCTCGCGGAAATGGGCTACTACCGGATCGGTGTCGACACTCATCCATTGCGCGAAGGCGTGCGCGACAACACCAACCACTACGTGACCGGCCGCGACGGCGGACGGGACATTGATCTTCGCAAGTTCGCGCTCGAAGGCATGGAACTGTTCGGTCGACTGGAAGGGTTGCAGGGTGACGTGTTGCAGTTTTCCGGCAATCTGAGCGACAGCCTGGACAGCGCCGACGCGGTCTATAACCGCATCAACGGCTCTATCGATAAATACATCGCCGAACACGGCATCGATGCGCCTGCGGGTGAGCGTTACGAGCCGGTGTGGACGCCCTCGCAAGAGCGCCGCGAACTGAATCTGGCGGAGCAGGGCATCACCAGCATCATCTGGTGCATTGGCTTCACCCCGGATTTCACGTGGGTAGAAGCCCCGGTGTTCAACGGTCGCGGGCATCCGGGTCACGTGCGTGGCGTGACGGCGCAGCCGGGCCTGTATTTCCTCGGCCTGCCATGGCTGTACACCTGGGGCTCAGGCCGTTTTTCGGGCGTGGCGCGAGATGCCGAGTACGTGGTGGAGCACATCGTCGGTGCCGTGGCGGAGCGTAAGGTCGCCAATCGATAAACGCGCTGAACGGTAGGAGCGTGCGTGTCGTGTTCCAGACGCAGCGCGCTCCTACAGGTCAGGGGACATTGACCCACTGACTGCCGCTCATCAGGCAACAGTGGCGTTCACCCTTGACGATCATTTGTAACGGGACAATACTTCGCTCAGATTCATATAGATGACTACATAACTACAACAGCGAAGCGCCTATGAACCGTCTATCCAGTGATGTCCGTCTGCCGCTCTATCAACGTCTGCGTGATCAATTGGCCGAGCAGATCGCCAATAACCGTTGGCGTCCGGGCGAAGCCATTCCTACTGAAGCCGCTTTGTCGAGCGAGTATTGCCTGTCCACCGGCACGGTGCGCAAGGCCATCGACATGCTGGTCAACGAAAACATTCTGGAGCGCCAACAAGGGCGGGGCACGTTCATTCGTCGCCCGCAGTTTCAGTCTTCGCTGTTTCGTTTCTTCCGTTTTCAAAGCGTGTCCGGCGAGCGTCAGGTGCCGGAGAGCCGCATTCTGTCCATCGAGCCGGTGATGGCGCCGTCCGCCGTGTCCCAAGCGTTGGGCCTGCCGCTCGACGCCCCGGTCATCCGCATGATCCGCTTGCGTCTGCTGGACGCGCAACCGGTGCTGGCCGAAGAAATCTGGCTGCCACAGGTTCAATTCCAGACCCTGCTGGACACGGATCTGAGCCGGCACGGTCCTTTGCTGTACCCCATCTACGAAGAGCTTTGCGGCCAGGTCGTTGCCTATGCCGAAGAGACGTTGACCGCCGAGTCGATCAGCGAGGTGCACGCGCGCCTGCTGCAAGTGCCGGTCAACAGCCCGGTGGTGGTGATTGAGCGCCTGGCGCGCAATTACGCTGGCCAGCCGCTGGAATGGCGCCGTTCGCGCGGGCACGCCAGTCATTTCCGCTACAGCGTGGATATTCGATAACACTGCCTGCCCGGTCCGACGCGAACGGGCCGGGGAACGCTGATCTTGTGGGAGCGAATTCATTCGCGAGAGGCCCTTGGGATCAAAACAACTCTGCCGTTTGGAAGATCTTTTCGCGAATGAATTCGCTCCCACAGGAACAGCGTTCGCCACCGGGATTTGCTTAAAGCCTGTCATTGAGAACGGGCTCAACAACACTGCCGCTTCACACCTTCATAAGGACAAGAACCATGTTCAACTGGTATCGCCAAGTCACTCCTCGGGAGCGTAAAACGTTCTGGGCCTGTTTCGGCGGATGGTCGCTGGACGCCCTTGAAGTCCAGATGTTCGGTCTGGCCATTCCGGCGTTGATTGCCGCTTTTGCCTTGAGCAAAGGCGATGCAGGCCTGATCAGTGGCGTGACACTGGTCACCTCGGCGCTGGGCGGCTGGGTGGGCGGGACGCTGTCCGACCGGTACGGTCGCGTGCGCACCCTGCAATGGATGATCCTCTGGTTCTCGTTTTTCACTTTTCTGTCCGCATTCGTCACCGGCTTCAGTTCGCTGCTGGTGGTCAAGGCCTTGCAGGGCTTCGGCATCGGCGGTGAATGGGCGGCCGGCGCGGTATTGATGGCCGAAACCATCAACCCGAAATACCGGGGCAAGGTCATGGGCACCGTGCAGAGCGCATGGGCCGTGGGCTGGGGGCTGGCGGTGGGCGTGTTCACCCTGATCTACTCCTTCGTGCCGGCCGATATCGCCTGGCGCGTGATGTTCCTGGTCGGCCTGCTGCCATCGCTGCTGATCATCTGGGTGCGTCGCAACGTCGAAGAACCCGACAGCTTTCAGCGCCTGCAGAAAGAAAAAGCCATTCCGCAGAGCTTCTTCAAATCCTTGGCCGGTATCTTCCGTCCTGAGCTGATCCGCGTGACGCTGCTCGGCGGCTTGCTCGGCCTCGGGGCTCACGGCGGTTACCACGCGGTCATGACCTGGCTGCCCACCTTCCTGAAAACCGAACGCAACCTGTCGGTGCTCAATTCCGGTGGTTACCTGGCGGTGATCATTTTTGCCTTCTGGTGCGGCTGCGTGGCCAGTGGCTTTCTGATTGACCGCATCGGTCGTCGCATGAACATCGTGCTGTTCGCCCTGTGTTGCGTCATCACCGTTCAGTGCTACGTGTTTCTGCCGTTGACCAACACCCAGATGCTGTTCCTCGGTTTTCCGCTGGGCTTCTTCGCGGCCGGCATTCCGGCCAGCCTCGGCGCGCTGTTCAACGAACTCTACCCGGCCGACGTGCGCGGAGCAGGGGTCGGCTTTTGCTACAACTTTGGCCGTGTGCTGTCGTCGGTGTTCCCGTTCCTGGTCGGCCACATGAGTGAGTCGATGTCGCTGGGTTCGGCCATCGGAATCGACGCCGGCATTGCCTACGGCGTTGCGGTGATCGCCGCGCTGTGCCTGCCGGAAACCCGCGGCCGCAGCCTGGAGGACAGCGCGGCTGTTGCCAAGGGTTCGGCGCGCAGCGAGAAGACCAGCGCCTGATGTTTTTCCTGCGCGGTGGCCGGGTTCAAACGCTTGGCGCCGCGCTTTATTCGATAGATGAGACCCATGTCCGATACCTTTCCCGCGTCGATTCTTGGCATCGACGGCCACGCACACGTATTCAGCAGGGAGCTGGATCTGACATCGGCACGACGCTATTCACCTGACTACGACGCCACGCTGGCGATGTATCAACACAACCTGCAGGGCCACGGATTGAGCCATGGCGTGCTGGTGCAGCCGAGCTTTCTCGGCACCGATAACCGTTACCTGCTCAACGCCCTGCGCCAAGCGCCGGAACAATTGCGCGGCGTGGTGGTGGTTGACCGCGAGATCAGCCGCCGTGAGCTGGACGAGATGGACCGCCTGGGTGTGGTCGGTATTCGTCTGAACCTGATGGGCAAGGCACTCCCGGACTTTTCCGAGCCTCAGTGGGCCGTGCTGTTCGGTCACATCGCCGAGCTGGACTGGCATGTCGAACTGCATCGTCATGTCGCCGATCTGCCGGGCTTGATCCGGGCCTTGATGCCGTTCGGCGTGAAGGTCGTCATCGACCATTTCGGCCGGCCGGATGCGCGGCTGGGCCTTGATCAGCCGGGGTTTCGCGAGCTGCTGGAATTAGGCCTCGGCGGCCGGTTGTGGATGAAAGTGTCCGGCATCTATCGACTCGAAGGCAGTGAGCCTGAGAATCTTGATTTCGCCCGCGCCGCGATACCGTTGCTGGTGCAGAGCTTCGGCCCGCAGCGGTTGGTCTGGGGCAGCGACTGGCCGCACACGCAGCATGAAAGCCGCGTGAGTTTTGGCTCGGTGGTCGAGCAGTTGCGGGCGCTGGAATGTTCGCCGCAAATCATGCGCTCATTGCTGATCGAAGCGCCGCAAGTGCTGTTCGGTTTCGCGGTGGTTGAGGCCTGAGTTGAAGACCGATTTCTAGATGCAGAGATGAACCTGTGGAAGTCAGCTTGCTCCCACAGGTACTGCATCTGCTGGCCCACTTGCAGTGTGTTCTCAGGCTACATCAACGGGTCTTCCACCCGCCGCCCAACGCCACCACCAAGCCCACACTGGCCTGCAACCGACTGGTGTCCACCACCTGCAACCGCCGTTGCGCCTGCAAGGCGGTGGTCTGTGCCGTCACCACGTCCAGGTAATTCACGGCCCCCGCTTCATAGCTGCTCATCGCCATGCGCTCGGCGCTTTGTGCCGCATCGACTGCCGCTTTCTGGTCTTGGGCTTCCTGCTGCAAATCACGTAGCTGACCGAGATTGTCTTCGACTTCGCGCACGGCCTTGAGCACCTGACTGTGATACTGCGCGGCTGCTTCTTCAAACTCAGCCCTGGCCTGTCGTTCGTTGGCGCTGCGGCGGCCACCGTCAAAGATCGGCAGGTTGACCAGCGGTCCCAACGCCCAATACCGGTTGGCCGCTGCGAGCAGGTTCCCGCTGCCTTGGGTCTGCCCGCCGAGCAGCCCAGTCAGGCTGAAATCCGGGTACCACGCCGCTTTCGCCACGCCAATATTGGCGTTGGCAGCGAACACCCGACGCTCGGCGGCCGCGATGTCCGGCCGCTGTTGCAACAGGCTGCCGGGGAGGGCTTGGGGAATCTCGGGAAGCGTGAGCGGCGCGGCGTCATGGACGAGGGCAAAGTCGCTCGGCAGCACACCCACCAATTCGGCGATGGCGTGTTCGCTGAGGTTGCTCTGGGCGGTGACATCGTCCAGTTGCGCCTGGGCTTCGGCCAACTGGCTCTGGGCGCGGGTCAGGTCCAGTTCCGACGCAATCTTGCCTTCGTAGCGGTCGCGTGTCAGTTGCAAGGCCTGGCGGTAGTCGTCCAGTGACGTCTTGAGAATCCGGCTTTGTGCGTCCAGTCCGCGGGCCTGCACGTAAAGTGTCGCGAGCTGGCGTTGCAGGCTCAGTCGCGCCACCGCCAGATCATCCGCCGAGGCTTGTGCCTGAGCATCACCGGCGGCGACCTGATTGCGAATCTTGCCCCACAGGTCCGGGTCGAAGTTCAGGCTGAAGCCCGCCGTGTCGCTGTTGTAGACCGAAGGCTGGGTGTCGCCGCGCAACGGCCGGCGATCCGACTGACGCTGTCGCAGCGGGGCGACGCTGGCGTTGACCTGAGGAAACAACCCGGCGTGCAACTGGCTGGCGTAGGCCTGCGAGGCATCGTAATGGGCCAGCGCTGCCGCAAGGTCAGGATTGGCCTTGAGCAGCTGTTGTTGCAGGTCGTTCAGTTGCTTGTCCTCAAAGACCTGCCACCACTGCGGCTGGATGCGGTCTGCGGGTTGCGCCGTGTGCCAGGGCCCGGCTTGCTCTTTGTAATGCGCGGGCAGTGGGATGTCTGGCGCATGGTACGTCGGTGCCAGCGAGCACCCCTGCAACGTCATCGCAATCAATAGCGCGAAGCCTTCAAGCCTTGGGCGCATGCTCACCTCCCGCGTCGGCCAACTGAACCGGGTCGTTTTCACGCAACGCATCGGGCGGGTTGTCGATCACCTTGTCGGCCGCCTGAAGCCCCTGATCGATCACCAGCCGATCTCCCAGGTCCATCGCGATATGGATGTTGCGCAGGTGCACATGCCCCGTCGTGTCCATGGTCGCCACCTGCGTGCCCTTGGCACGGAAGATCAGCGCGCTGGCAGGGATGCTCATGCCGTGGCTGCCAGCGCTCACCGGCAAGGTCGCGTCGGCGTAGTCGCCTGGCAGCAGGGCACCGTCTGGGTTGTCGGCAACGAATTGGGCGAGCAGGGTGCCGGAGCGCGGATCGATCGCCGTGGAGTCGCCCATCAGTGTCGCGGTATAGGTCTTGCCGGGGTGCTCGGGCACGCTCAGTCGCACCTGCATGCCTGGACGGATGACGCTGGCGTAATTCTGCGGAATCGGCACATACAAACGCAGGCGATGGGTGTCGGCCATGCTGAACAACGGCGTGCCACCGCCGTCGTCAGCCTTGATCAACTGACCGATGTCGGTGTTGCGCGCCGTGATGGTGCCGCTGAAAGGCGCGCGAATGGTCTTGTAGGCAGCAAGGTCGGACAGCCGCTGACAGTCGGCTGCGGCCGCTTGCATGTCGGCCTTTGCGGCGGTGGCTGCGGAGACTTTCTCATCCACTTCCTGTTGCGACACCGAATGCGTCGCCAGCAGATGTTGCCAGCGCGCGGCGGTGGTTTCGGCAATCCGCGCGGTGGCCTGTTGTTGCGCGAGGTGGGCGCGGGTCTGGGCCAGTTGCTGATCGAGTTCCGGGCTGTCGATCTGCGCGAGTACCTGACCGGCCTGAACCTGGGTGCCGATGTCCGCGCTCCAGTCTTTAAGGTAACCGCTGACCCGGGCGTTGATCGACGCCTTGCTCCACGCTTCCAGGCGCGCCGGCAGTTGCAGGGTGTCGCCCTGGGCGTTTTGCGATGGCGACACCACGGTCACCACTGGCACCGACTGGCTTTCGGTCCAGGCGGCGACAGCGTGTTCGTGCCGCGTGCGAGCCGCCAGCCCGTTGGCGACCAGCAACGCCGCCAGGGTCAGGCCGCCCACGCCGGTGAGCATCAGGCGCTTGCTCGAAGGGACTTTTTCAGACGACATGGGGTGTTTCTCCATCAATGGCGCGGGTTTCAGAGTCGGCAGACTTGGGCTGCGAATGGCGGTGTACAAGGCTGAAAACCACGGGCACGAACAGCAGGGTCGCGGTGGTGGCGAGAATCAGCCCGCCAATGACCGCGCGTCCCAGCGGCGCGTTCTGTTCCTGGGAAATTGCCAGCGGCAGCATGCCGATGATCATTGCCAGCGCGGTCATGCACACCGGGCGGAAACGGGTGTAGCCGGCCTCCAGCGCCGCCAGCAGCGCATCACCGTGTTCGGCCAGACGCTCGCGGCAGAAGCTCACCACCAGAATCGAGTTGGCGGTCGCCACGCCCATACACAGGATCGCGCCGGTCAGCGCAGGCACCGATAACGAGGTGCCGCTGAGGAACAATATCCAGACGATCCCGGCCAGCGCCGCTGGCAACGCCGTGATGATGACGAACGGATCGATCCACGACTGGAAGTTGACCACGATCAGCAGGTAGATCAGCACCACGGCGCCGAGCAGGCCCAGGCTCAGACCGCTGAAGGCTTCATGCAATGCGTCGATCTGGCCGTGCAGGCTGATCGTCGCGCCCTTGGGCCGCAGGTGTGCCATGTCGTCGATGACCGTTTGCACGTCCTTGGCTACGCCGCCCAGATCGCGGCCTTGCACGTTGGCGAACAGGTCCAGTGTCGGCTGGATGTTGTAATGCGTGACCACTGCGGGGCTGTCGACCCGCTTGATCGTCGCCAGGCCACCCAGGATCTGCGACTGACCGTCGCTGCCTGTAATCGGCAGGGCTTCCAGGGTCGGCAGGCTGTCCAGACGGTATTGCGGGGTGGCCGCGACCACCGAGTACGACACACCGTTTTTCGGGTTCAGCCAGTACGTCGGCGCCACCTGCGAGGTGCCGGCCAGCGAGGCGCCGAGGCTGGTGGTCACGTCCTTCTCGGTGATGCCCAGTTGCTTGGCGCGCAGGCGATCGACGTCCACTTGCAGGGAGGGGTAACCGGTGGACTGCTGAATGCGCAGGTCGGCGATGCCGGGAATGTGTTGCAACCGGCGTTGCAGTTCCACGGCGTAGGCCCGATTCGCTTCGCCGTCAGGCCCTGAGATTTTCAGGTCCAGCGGGGCCGGGGCGCCGAAGTTGAGGATCTGGCTGCTGATGTCGGCAGGCATGAACGCAAACTGGCTGCCGGGGAAGCTTTGCGGCAGCGCTTCACGCAGGCGTTTGACGTAATCGGCGGTCGGCGCGTGATTAGGCTTGAGTGTGACCTGAATGTCTCCGTCCTGTGGGCCGATGGTGCCGCTGCTGCTGTAGGCCATGTCGATGCCGCTGAGCGGAATGCCGATGTTGTCGATCACCGTATCCAGTTCATCGGCCGGAATAATTTCGCGAATCCGTTGTTCGATGCGGTCAAACGCGGCAGCGCTTTCTTCGATACGCGTGCCCAGCGGCAGGCGCACATGCATCGACAGCGCGCCCGCGTCGGTGGCCGGGAAAAAATCCTCACCCAGGCTCGGCAACAGGGCAAAGCTGGCGAGTACACAGGCGAGAAACCCCAGCAGAAAGGCCTTGCGCCGCTTCAGCGCCAGACCGAGCAGCCCATGGTAGGCGTCGCGGATCGCCGAAAAACGGTGTTCGAAGCCCTGCTGGAAACGCAGCGCGCCACGCAGCAATACGTTGCGCTGCCGACCATGCTGATCGCCCTCGTGGTGATTGATGAACGGATCTTCCGGATGATGCCCGGCGCCGCCTTCCAGCACGTGAGGCTTAAGCAGAAACATCGCCAGGGTCGGCACCAGTGTGCGCGAGAGCAGGAACGAGCTGCCCATGGCGAAGATGACCGCCAATGCCATCGGCCGGAACAGGTAACCGGCAATCCCCTGAAGCATGAACATCGGCACGAACACGATGCAGATGCACAGCAGCGAAACGAACGCGGGGCCGACGATCTGTCGCGCACCGTCCATGATCGCGTCCTTGACGGCCTTGCCTTGCTCCAGGTGCCAGTTGATGTTCTCGATGGTCACCGTGGCGTCGTCCACCAGAATCCCCACGGCCAGCGCGAGCCCACCGAGGGTCATCACGTTCAGTGTCTGGCCCGTGACCGACAGCAGGGCAATGGCCGACAGCACCGCCAGTGGAATCGATGCCGCGATGATCAGCGTCGAACGCCAACTGCCGAGGAACAGCAGGATCATCACGCTGGTCAGCAGCGCCGCGATGATGCCTTCCCGGGCCACGCTGCCGACGGACTCTTTCACAAAGACCGAGGCGTCGCCCAGCAGCGAGGTCTTCAAGGCGGGCGGCAGGGTTTCGTTGATCAGCGGCAGCATGTTGCGGATGTCGTCGACGATCGACAGGGTCGAAATATTGCCGTTCTTCAATGCCGGCATCAGCACCGCCCGACGCCCGTCGACCCGCACGATGTTGGTCTGCGGCGGCGAACCATCACGCACGTGCGCCACCTGGCCGATGGTGATCAGCGCACCGTCGACGGTCTTGATCGGCAAGTCGTTGAGTTCGTCGATGGCTTTCGGGCTGTTGTTCAGCAGCACGGTGTACTCGTCGCTGCCCATCTTGGCCGTGCCCACCGGAATGATCTGATTGCCCGCCGCCAGCGCGTTACCGACGTCTTGCGCCGACAGGCCCTTGGCAGCCAGCGCCTGCGGGTCGAGGTCGAGGGTTATCTGGCGTTGTTTCCCGCCCATGGGCGTCGGCATCGCCAGACCGGGCACGGCGCTGAGCGGCAGACGGATGCTGTTCTGCACCAGATCGCGAATCCGCGCTTCCGAGAGCGTCGGACTGGAAAAGGCCATCTGCAGAATCGGCACGGTCGAAGCGCTGTAGTTGAGGATCAGCGGCGGCGTGATACCGGCCGGCATCTGTTTCAGCACGGTTTGTGAAACCGCTGTCACCTGCGCGTTTGCGGTGCGGATGTCGACGCCCGGCTGGAAGAAGATCTTGACGATGCCCATGCCCGGCAGGGACTGCGACTCGATGTGCTCGATGTCGTTGACCGTGGTACTGAGCGAGCGCTCATAGGTGTAGATGACCCGACCGGCCATGGCGTCCGGCGACAATCCGGCGTACTGCCAGACCACCGCCACCACTGGAATGCCGATGTCGGGGAACACATCGGTAGGCGTCTTGAGGGCCGCCATGGGCCCGACAATACAGATGAAAATCGCCAACACGATGAACGTGTATGGCTTGAGCAATGCAGTCTTGACCAGCCCGAGCATGCCGGAAACCTCCCATTTCGAATGAGCGCAGTCTTGGTGCAGGCGCCTAACAGGCAGCTTTCAGCCGAATGAACAAATAGTTAGTCCGGCACACAAGGAGCTTTCATGGGGGATTCATTTGTTGTTCATCCGGCGCACGCGCAGCCTTGCTCCATCGAAATTCACCCTGCGCCACAGGGACTTTTTCAACTGCTGAGGGTTGTGTCATGAATGCCAAATCGTTGCTGTTTGTTCCGATGTTGGGTCTGGTCGCTGTGCTGTCCGCCTGCGCCGGTCCGATGCCTAAGGCTGGCCCAAGTGAGGCGTGGATCGGCTTGCAGGAAGAACCTTCCGGGGTACTGATGGCGGAGGATCTGGACGGAAAACGCTTGAATGACGGCCGTTATTTCGACGTCAAACCCGGGGCGCACACGCTGGACGTCGATCTGATCGTCGAGGGCAGCGGTGATGACGGGCAGATGAATTGTGAAGCGGGTATTCGCTTTGACCAGTTCAAGGCCGGTGAGCATTACAAACTGGTGGAGTCGAGTCTGGGCGAGGAGTATCGGGTGAAACTTGAGGATTCGAGCGGGCATCAGATCGGGCACAGCAAGGATTTCACCTGTATGCCGGGGTGACCTGACGTTTCTTTCACCACTGGTGTTTGTTGAGCCCATGGCGGGAACGTCATGGGCTTTTTTGTTAATGGTCCCCAACGCGTCCTGTTTCGTTTTGTTGCGTCGGATAGGCGTGTCCAAAGTGATCACCAATAATCCCCAGCGATTGACGCATGATGAACTCAACGAAAGGAAGCTGAGGGCCATGGGACCAGATGATCAAAGAATTGCAGATGAAGCGCTGCTATTCGCTAAAGCAAATAGAAGGGAGATTGCGAAGAGGCTGACGGATACTTCGATTTATGTGCCGGAAGAGTATCCCGTCTCTATATTTATGGCAGGCTCGCCCGGAGCGGGCAAGACAGAGGCTTCGCTGGAGTTTCTGGCCAGGTTCGAAGCCAGATCGGTCCGAATCGACCCTGATTTGTTGAGGGCTGAAATACCTGCCTACTCATCAGGCAATTCGTATCTGTTCCAGCGTGCCGTTTCGGTTTTGGTGGACAAACTTCACGACCAGGTTTTGAAGCAAAATCAGTCGTTCCTGTTGGATGGCACGTCGGCGAACTTCGAGACGGTAGCTCGTAATATTCCCAGGTCTTTGAGGAGGGGGCGATTCGTCCTGATTTTGTACGTTTATCAAGACCCTGAATTGGCGTGGAGATTTGTGACTGCAAGAGAGCAGGTAGAGGGCCGTAACATTCCTTTGAGCGAGTTTGTCCGACAGTATTTCAGCGCGCGCAACGTTGTGAACCGACTCAAGATAGAGTTCGGTCACGCGGTCACAGTCGACATTCTTATAAAAAATGAGAGCGGATCAACACGCCTCTACAAGGAGAATATCCAGCGCATTGACGATCACGTACCTGAAATCTATGATCAATCCTCGCTTGAAAGGACGCTGGACGACATGAGGGATATCAATGAACCCGTCTGAAAAGAACGACCAGGAAATGAAGAGGTCATTGTCTGACTTCGTCCGCAACGCGACCTCCGAAGAAAAGGAACGCGTTTATCAGGAGGTCATGAAGAAGGCGTGGGAGCGGCAGGATCGGATCATCGAGAAAGCCCGTAACATGTGACCTGAATTCGATACAACAAAGCCGCCCTTGAGGCGGCTTTGTTGTATCACCCCAACGCCAACACCTGCCGACACTCCAACACCAGACTCGCCCCGCCCGAAGGACTGTTGCCGATCCGCAATTTAAAACCATGCAGGTTGACGATCGCCGCGACGATAGACAAGCCAAGCCCGAAGCCGCTCTGCTGGTTGCCGGTTTCGCTGCGGTAGAAGCGCTTGAACACCGCCTCACGTTCGGCATCGGGAATGCCAGGGCCGGTGTCCTGGACTTCGATGAACGTGGTATCGCCTTCGGCTCGGGCGATGAGCAAGACCTGGCCACCGGGGGGGGTGAACTTGATCGAGTTGCTGAGCAGATTGGACAGGGCCTCGAACAGCAACGCCCTGTCACCGACCACAGGCGGCAGGTGCTCGGCTATTTTGAGTTGCAGTGCGACACGACCTTCTTCCGCGAGCGGCAGGTAGAAGTCGTACAGCTCGTGCAGCAAAGGCAAAGGGTCCATCTGACTGAACGCCGAACGGCGCTGGTGATCTTCCAGTTCCGAAATCCGCAACAGGCCTCGAAAACGTGCCATCAAGGTGTCGGCGTCGGCGATGACCTGCGCCATTTGTTCGCCTTGGGGCGAATCTTCTGCGGACTGTTGCTGAATGCGGTACAGCTGGGCACGCAATCGGGTGAGCGGGGTGCGCAGGTCGTGGGCGATGTTGTCGCAGACGCCTTTGACCTCGTTCATCAGGCGTTCGATACGGTCAAGCATGGCGTTCACGATATCCGCCAGCATGTCCAGTTCGTCGCGCCGATTCGAGACCGGCAAGCGTTTGGTCAGATCGCCCGTGACGATGGCTTCGGCGCTGGCCTGGATCGCACCGATACGCCGCAGCGGCCGTTGACGCAACAGGTGCCAGCCCAGCGCGCCGGGAATGATCGTCAGCGAGATACCCCACAGCAACGCGCGCAGGATCAGTGTGGTCACGGCAAACAGCGAACCGTTGTCACGCACCAGCACCAGCCAGCGATTGTCCATGGTGTGGATCGCGACGGCATCGCAGCTGGCGCGCGGCACGTCCGGATCATCGGAGTCGATGCAGGTGTCCAGTTCCTGAATTTCGCCGGTGAGCTTCAGTCCTTCAGGAATCTCGTGGACGGGTCCGCTGATCGGCTTCAAATCCTTGTCGAACAGGCCATAGGCATCGACGGAGCGGATGTCGAACTTATCGCTGGTGTGCAGAGCGTCGTCCAGCTGTGCACCCTCGAAGCGCGAGAACAACTGTTGGCGCTGCATCAGGGAGTGACGGGCGAGGGTGTTGAGGTAGCTGGTGACTTCCCAGTACAGCACCCCCATGAGGATGCTGCTCCAGGCCACGAACAGGAAACTGTACAGCGCCAGCAGACGGCTGCTGGAGGAGCGCCAGCCCTTAGACGGGTTCGGCAATGACATAACCTGAGCCTCGAACGGTACGTATCAGCGGCGTCAGGGTAGGGGGATCGATTTTCTTGCGCAAGCGACCGATGTGTACGTCGATCAGGTTGGTGCCTGGGTCGAAGTGATACCCCCAGACTTCTTCGAAGATCATCATGCGGGTGATGATCTGGCCGCTGTTGCGCATCAGGAATTCCAGCAGTTTGTACTCGGTCGGCAGCAGGTTCAGCGGCTGGCCGGCACGGCTGGCTTCACGGGTGATGAGGTTCAGTTCGAGGTCGCCGACCTTGAGCATGGTTTCGGCCTGGGTCACCGGGTTGCTGCGTCGCAGCAGGACCTCGACGCGGGCGGCCATTTCATCGGACGCGAAGGGTTTGGACAGGTAGTCATCACCGCCGGCACGCAGGCCACGGACGCGCTCGTCGACGTCGGACAGGGCGCTGATCATCAGGATCGGCGTGGCAATCCCCAACGCGCGCATGGTCGTGACAATGGCCAGGCCGTCGACTTCGGGGAGCATGCGGTCCAGGGTGATCAGGTCGTAGTCGCCGCTGACCGCGCGTACCAGGCCTTCGCGGCCGTTGTCGACCCAATCCACTTGAAGGCCGTGGCTGCTGAGTTCAGCAACGATTTCCTTCGCGGTGACGGCATCGTCTTCGATTGTCAGGATTCGGGTCATTGGGATGTCTGAACCACGTAGTGACTGAAGGCTTTATTTTGCCTTTAAACGTAGCCGGTATTTCTTAAAAATAATTTAAGAAGGTCCAGGTGCCTTGTTTTCCCGCTCAACACCGACTTGTAGGAGCGCGCTTGCCCGCGATTGCGGAGTGTCATGCGACAACAATGTTGCCGACTAACCGCAATCGCGGGCAAGCGCGCTCCTACAGGATCTCAAGTGCTCTTACGTGCTGCATCACCCTTGCGTTCTGTCTCTTCACGATCCAGGCCAGCGCGCTGCTTTTGCTGGGATGCCTGCTTCTGCGACCCCTGTTTCTTCGGCGCGCCACTTTCGCTGCGGATCTGCGCGTGGCTGATCAAGGCAAAGATAAAGCTGCCGCCGATGATGTTCCCGGCGAGCGTGGGGCCTGCGAAGACCATCCAGAAATCCTTCCACGGCAGTTCGCCGGCAAACACCAGGTAAGACACCTCGGCCGAACCGACCACGATGTGGGTGAAGTCGCCCAAGGCCATCAGGTACGTGATCATCACGATGATCGCCACTTTGGCTTCTTCCATGGACGCGATCATCCAGACCATCGTGGCGATCATCCAGCCTGAAATGATGCCTTTGGCGAACATGGTGCCGACATCGTTTTCCATGACCTTGCGGCCGATTTCCAGAAAGGCCAGGTCGGTCTTGCTGTCGAAAATCGGCAAGTGCAGCATGACGTAAGCCACCAGCAAGGTGCCGCACAGGTTGCCGACCAGCACCACCGACCACAGCCGTAACAGACGACCGATGTTGCTGAGGGTGAATTTGGTCATCACCGGCAGAACCGCCGTGATGGTGTTTTCGGTAAACAGTTGCTGGCGCGCCAGGATGACCGCCAGAAAGCCCGCGCTGTAACCCAGGCTGGCAATGGCGTGGAAACCTTCGCCGTCCGGCAGCCTGGAGTTGAGCAACCCCATGGCCATCAGGGACAAGCCCATGGTCAGGCCCGCCGCCAGCGCCGACCAGAACAGCGCCGCGACATTGCGCTCCAGTTCCTGATCGCCCTGCATGCGAATGGTCTCGTGCAGGACCGCGGCGCGGGGCGGCTGGTTTTCATCGATGTCGCGCTCTTCTTCGGGCGTGAGGCCCGGGGTCTTGCCGTCTTGTTCGCTGTCCATGGTCGATCTCGGTGTTCTTCAGGGAGGGAACGGCGAGTGCGGCCCGTTGGGGCCTGTGCCGTGCTGAAGGTTCAGACCCGATTCGTTTACCGTCGTTCGCCATGGCCTGCTGCTTGTACGCACGGTTTGTAGATGCGTATGTCGTCGATGGGGGCGTGTCAGGCTCCAACGATGTCGCCGGCATCCCGGATCGCGGGACAAGCCACGCTCTTACAGGTTTCAGTCAGCGAGTCCGGCGCTGTCAATCCGCACCACACCCGCCGCAGCCAGATCCTTCCACGCCTTGTCCAGCGAACCGTTCAGGTCGATGGCCTTGCACGCGTCGGCAATGATCCAGGTATTGAACCCTGCTGCCCGTGCATCCAGCGCCGACCAGGCGACGCAGAAGTCCAGTGCCAGCCCGACCACGAAGACGCTGTCGATGCCACGTTCCTTGAGGTACCCGGCCAGTCCGGTCTGGGTAGTGCGGTCTGCTTCGACGAATGCCGAGTAGCTGTCGATCCCGGCATTGCAGCCCTTGCGCAGAATCAGTTGTGCATGGGGGATATCGAGGTCGGCATGCAACTGCGCGCCATGGGTGCCCTGGACGCAGTGATCCGGCCACAGCGTCTGCGGGCCGTAGGGCAGGGTGATGCTGTCGAACGGGGTACGCCCGGCGTGGCTGGAGGCGAACGAGATGTGATCGACCGGGTGCCAGTCCTGAGTGATCACGACGTTGCGAAACTGCGCGCCGAGGCGGTTGATCACCGGCACCAGCGTATCGCCAGCCGTGACGGCCAGCGCGCCACCGGGCATGAAGTCGTACTGCATGTCGATGACCAGCAGCGCGCTGCGCGGGTCAGAGGGCAAGCGGTTGAGGGAAGCGGTCATCAGCCATGTCCTTGATGAAGTGTTTGAATCAAGTGCAGCCCTGTGGGAGCAGACCCCCACAGGAACTACCCGGTGCCCTCAGGCAAACACCCGAATCGGTGCGCCCGCGTGCCAGGCCTGGATATCCTCGATCATCTGACTGAAGAACATCCGGTAGTTGTTTTCGGTGACGTAACCCACGTGCGGCGTGGCCAGCAGGTTGGGCAGTGTGCGGAAAGGGTGATCCGCCGGCAACGGCTCGACGCTGTACACGTCGAGTGCGGCGCCAGCAATTTTCTTCTGCTTGAGGACTTCGATCAGCGCGTCTTCGTCAACGATCGGCCCGCGCGCGGTGTTCACCAGATACGCGGTCGGCTTCATGCGATTCAACGATTCGGCGTCCACCAGCCCACGGCTGCGATCGCTGAGGACCAGGTTCACCGAGATCACGTCCGATTGCTCGAACAGTGCCTGCTTGCTGACGTAGGTCACGCCGTGTTCGGCGGCGCGCTCTGCGGTCAGGTTTTCGCTCCAGGCGATCACCTTCATGTCAAACGCCAGGGCGTAGCGCGCGATCTTCTGGCCAATGCTGCCCAGCCCGACGATGCCCAGCGTCTTGCCATACAGGTCGCTGCCGATCCCGATCTGCCAGTTTCCGGCACGCAAGGAGTTGGCCTCGTCGACGATGTTGCGCGTAACGGCCATGATCAGTGCCCAGGTCAGTTCCGGGGCGGCGTATTTGTAGCTGTCGGTGCCGACGACGGTGATGCCCAAGCGTGCCGCAGCCTTGAGGTCCAGGGCGGCATTGCGCATGCCGCCAGTCACCAGCAGCTTGAGGTTGGGCAGTTGACTGAGCAGGGCGTCGTCGAAGACCGTGCGTTCGCGCATCACGCAGATCACGCTGAAGTCTTTCAAGCGGGCGGCCAGTGTCGCGGTGTCGGCAGGATAATCGTGAAGGAAGCTGACCTCGCCGATGGGCTTGAGCACTGTCCAGTCCACGACGTTTTCAGCCACGGATTGCCAGTCATCGAGCACGGCGATTCTCAGCGTGGAACCCTGAGTCATATCAGTTAGGCCTCGTTCAAGGAGCACATTGGATGTGTGGCGCTCACAGTACGCCTGAGCCCGTCGGAGTGGAACCCTGAAAGCGCCTGGGATCGAGCTCGGCTTCTGGGCAGTGGCGAGATTTCAAGCGTTATAGGGATACGCTGTGGGAGCGAATTCATTCGCGAAACAGGTTCCAGACGACACAAATACGTTGTCTGTGCCGACGCATCGCGAATGAATTCGCTCCCACAGGGGATGGGTGTCAGGCCTTGAGTGTCGCGGGGCCTGGCCATTGGGCCTAATTAAACAATCCTGCCGCGATGTTGATCGAGAACCCCAGAATAGAGGTGTTGAACAGAAACCCGATCAACGACTGCGCCAGCACCACTTTGCGCAAATTCCGGGTCGCGACACCCACGTCGGAAGTCTGTACCGCCACACTGAGGGTGAACGAGAAGTACAGAAAGTCCCAGTAATCGGGGTTCTGTTCGCCGTCGGCAAAGCGCAGGGCAGCGTCTTCGCCGCTCCAGGTGTAGAACATGCGCGCGTAATGGAGGCTGAAGATCACCCCGATCAACAGCCAGGAGCCGAGGATGGTGAAACCGGTGAAGGCGTAATGCAGCGCTTTGTCGCTGGCACTCATGCCCTTGATCCCGGCGAGCTCCAACACGATGGCGGCAAGGCTGGCGATGGCGGCGACGCAGACCACCATCAGCACCAGTCCGGCATTTTCATCCTCGACCTCGGCGATCCGTCTGACGTCCTCGGCGTTGGATTTGAACGTACGTACCATGATCAGAATCATGTAGATCCACCCGGCGACGTTCCAGGCGATCAGGCATTTGCTGGTCAGGGTGATCTGGGGAGCGATGAACGCAGATGCGATACCGGCCGCAGCACCAAGGGCAGTGGCGATAGTCAGGCGAGGGTGGGTCTGGGTGAGATGGGGCATAGACGACTTCACGGCAGTGATATGCGGCAAACATAGCATGCGCGGATCGACAAGGCGGCAGGGAAGAAAAACGGCGCGCAAGGGGTTACGCGCCGGTCGCCAGTTGGCAATGAACGTGGAACGGTTTCAAACAGCCTCAGCGGCTTAACGCACCAGGCAAGGCTGCTTGTTGTTGAATGACCAGTTGGGAACGAGGAACTGCATGGCCACGCTGTCATCGCGTGCACCCAGGCCCATGCCTTTGTACAGTTCGTGCGCCTTGGCCACCTGGTCCATGTCGATTTCGATGCCCAGACCCGGTTTCTTCGGCACCTGCACATTGCCGCCGACGATCTGCAGCGGCGCCTTGGTCAGACGCTGGCCGTCCTGCCAGATCCAGTGCGTGTCGATCGCAGTGATGTTGCCCGGAGCAGCTGCGGCGGCATGGGTGAACATCGCCAGCGAGATGTCGAAGTGGTTGTTGGAATGCGAACCCCAGGTCAGGCCCCACTCGTTGCACATCTGAGCGACGCGCACCGAACCCTGCATGGTCCAGAAATGCGGGTCGGCCAGCGGGATGTCCACCGATTGCAGTTGAATGGCGTGGCCCATTTCACGCCAGTCGGTGGCGATCATGTTGGTGGCGGTGCGCAGGCCGGTCGCGCGGCGGAACTCGGCCATCACTTCGCGGCCCGAGTAACCGTTTTCAGCGCCGCACGGGTCCTCGGCGTAGGCCAGCACCTTGTGCTGATCGCGGCACAGGCGGATGGCTTCTTTCAGCGACCAGGCGCCGTTCGGGTCCAGGGTAATGCGCGCTTTCGGGAAGCGTTCGGCCAGCGCCGTGACCGCTTCGATCTCGGCATCGCCGCTGAGCACGCCGCCCTTGAGTTTGAAATCTTCAAAACCGTATTGGGCGAACGCTGCTTCGGCCAGGCGGACCACGCCTTCCGGCGTCAGTGCCTCTTCGTGACGTACGCGGAACCACTCGTTGTCGGCGTCGTTCTCGGTGCGGTACGGCAGGTTGGTTTTCTTCTGGTCACCGACGTAGAACAGGTAACCCAGCATCTTCACTTCATCGCGTTGCTGGCCTTCGCCGAGCAGGGCCGCGACCGGCACTTCCAGGTGCTGGCCCAGCAGGTCAAGCACCGCCGCTTCGATGCCGGTGACGGCGTGAATGGTGATGCGCAGGTCGAAGGTCTGCAGGCCGCGGCCACCCGAGTCACGCTCGGCAAAGGTGCGGCGCACGTCGTTGAGGATCTTCTGGTAATTGCCGACGGTGCTGCCGACGACCAGGGAACGGGCGTCTTCCAGCGTTTGGCGGATTTTCTCGCCGCCTGGAATTTCGCCGACGCCGGTGTGGCCCGCGTTGTCCTTCAGAATCACGATATTGCGGGTGAAGTACGGGCCGTGGGCGCCGCTCAGGTTGAGCAGCATGTCGTCGTGGCCTGCAACCGGAATGACGTGCATCTCGGTGATGACTGGGGTGCTGCCGGAGTGCTGTGTGGTCATGGCTAAATCCTTGGGTTTACAGGGCGCCGCGAGGGCGCCGTCAAAACGAGGTTCAGAGTGTCAGGAGTGGCTGGGCGTGGCATCGACCTTCGCCACCGGCACGGCGCCGGGCTTGGGCTGAGTGCGTACGGTGAACACCAGAATCGCCGCGATGATCGAGGTGGCGGTGAGGCCATACAGGCCACCCTGGATTGATCCGGTCTGTTGTTCGAGGATGCCGAAGGTCGTGGGTGCAACGAAGCCGCCCAGGTTGCCCACCGAGTTGATCAGGGCGATGACGCCTGCTGCGATGCGCGCATCGAGATAGCCCTGCGGGATCGGCCAGAACAGCGACGACGCAGATTTGAAGCCCATGGCCGCAAAACAGATTGCCACGAAGGCAAACACCGGACCCCCCGTGGTGGACATGAACATCCCGGCGGCTGCGATCAGCAACGCTGCGGCGACCCAGGCTTGCTGGTGCTTCCACTTGGCGGACAGCGCGGCGAAGCCGTACATGCAGACGATGGCGATGAACCAGGGGATCGAGTTGTACAGCCCGACCTGGAAGTCGCTCAGGTCACCCATCTTCTTGATGATGCTCGGCAGCCAGAAGGTGGCCGCGTAGATCGTCAGCTGAATAAAGAAATACATCAGGCAGAACAGGATGATCTGCGGATCCTTGAGCAGCTTGCCGATGGACAGTTTCACCGGGCTTGCGGCTTCGCGGGCTCGTTGTTCGGCGTCAATCGCGTTGACCAGCGCATCTTTTTCGGCAGCGCTCAGCCATTTGGCGTCGTGCGGCTTGGAGTCCAGCCAGAACCAGACGAAGAAGCACAGCACCACCGAGAACATGCCCTCGATGAAGTACATCCACTGCCAGCCATGGAAACCCAGACCTTCGATCTGCAGCAACAGGCCGGAGAGCGGGCCGGAAATCAGCGAGGCGAACGCGGAACCGCTGAGGAAGATGGCGATGGCCTTGCCGCGCTCCACGCCAGGCAACCAGCGGGTGAAATAATAGATCACGCCCGGAAAGAAGCCGGCTTCGGCAACACCCAGCAGGAAACGCAGGATATAGAAGTGGGTTTCGGTCTGGATAAAGGCCATGCCGCACGCAACCAGGCCCCAGGTGAACATGATCCGCGTCAGCCAGATGCGTGCGCCGACTTTCTGCAGAAGAATGTTGGAGGGCACTTCAAACAGTGCGTAAGCGATGAAAAACAGGCCGGCACCGAAACCATAGGCGGCAGCGCCAATGCCCAGATCGTGTTCCATGTGACTACGAACGAAGCCGATGTTGACCCGGTCGATGTAGTTGACGATGAACATGATGACGAACAAAGGCAGGATGTGGCGTTTGACCTTGGACACCGCTGACAGCAACGCGGAATCGGGGGCGTCATTCACCCGGGATGAGGATGTGTTCACGCTGGTTAACTCCCACTGATTATTTTTATGCGGGTTGTTACTTCGATTGTGTGTGACAAGGTGTGTGCGCCTTGTTGCCAGTCATCATACAAGTACGATGGCGCTCTGCAAGCGATTTTGCGGGACTTGCGGGAAATATTTCGGCGGCATAGGCTTGCCTGTCTGACAAGTTGGATGAGTGCTTTCGCAGGCTTGTGAGGCCCGGATTTGCGAAGGCTGAAGAGGTGGAGGCGGTTGATCGAGGCGCACGGTCCGCGATGTTCTCTTGACCTGTCACATTGAAAAAATACAAGTGAGTCAACGCCGTTTTTTGGCTCATACCCGTCACTGATCGGACAATTTAGTCATGCAAACCTCTGAACGAGCGATTCCCAAGCGCCGCCAGCACAACCTGGCGACCGATCTGGTCACCGACCTCAGCCAGCGCATTCTGATGGGTTCGATCGCACCCGGCGAAAAGCTGCCTTCCGAAAGCGAGATCGTGCGCGAGCACGGCGTCAGTCGCACGGTGGTACGCGAGGCGATCTCCAAGCTTCAGGCGTCGGGGTTGGTGGAAACCCATCAGGGCAAGGGCACGTTCGTCCTTGCCCGCTCGGAGCAGAGCGGGTTGCATTTGAAGGTCGAGACGGCGTTCAGCGTGCGTCACATCATCGAGCTGAGGATGGGTCTCGAAACCCAGGCGGTCGCGCTGGCGGCGCAGCGTCGCACGCCCGATCAACTGACGAAGATGCGCGTGGCGCTGGACGATTATCAGGATTTGCTCGCCAAGGAAGACAGTTGCGTGGAAGCCGACCGGCGTTTTCACCTGTTGATCGCCGAGGCAACCGGCAATCCTTACTTCGTCGAGATCCTGCAGAATCTGGGCAGCGCAGTCATCCCTCGCAGCCGCATCGCTTCAAGCGAACGGGCGGGCAGCAGTCTCACCCATCATGCGTATCTGGCAAACCTCGAACATGAAGCGATACTGGCCGCCATTCGCAGGCAAGACCCGGATGCTGCGCGGGCGGCGATGTGGACGCACCTGAGCAACAGTCGCGAGCGGCTGGCGCCGGTGGAGTGACTGCATCACCGGCGAGCGCCCGAATCCCTGTGGAAGCGAATTCATTCGCGAAAAATTTGCCAGACGACAAGGATGTGTGGCCTGAACCGGCGAATCGCGAATGAATTCGCTCCCACAGTGGAGGCGTGCGGCTTTAATCTGCCGAACCCAAAACCCCCATCATCACGCCCATCTGCCACTCGAAATACGGGTTGAACGTCAGTCGCGCAAAGACCTTGCCCGGTTCGCGATGCCCCCAGTCCGAATACCACACCGGTTCGCCGTTCAAGCATTTTTGCATGTCCTCGGCCTGCTGACCGTTCCAGCAGATTCGCTGTTTCCCGTCCTTGCCGTACAGGGGATCATCCGGTGAAAACATCAAACCCATGTGCGAGAACTGGGCGATGCGGTTTTGCGGCAGGTAGTCATTGCGCACCAGCACCCGGGGCGTTTTCGCGGCGGTTGCGGGGGTGTCGCCGTACCAGATCAACCGACTCTCCGGGTGGCTGAATCGTGTATTGAACGAGTCGAGTACATACGCGGTGTCGAGCACCGAGTCGTGCTGGGTAATCGCGATAAATACGGGCTTGCTGTAGGGGCGGTCCGCCAGATGGTCCTGCGCCAGTTGCGCACTGCGGTAGAACTGGGCGAAGCCGTTGGTGGGCACATTCAGGTAACGCACTGGCGTTTGCATGGGACGGACACCGTCATTCGGACTCGCCAGCCAGGGCCGAAACCAGCCGATATATTGCGTGAGCCAGGCGTAGGTGTTTTCCGGCCTGAAGGCAGGGGAAAACAGCACCAATCCCTCAATTTCCGGGTGCTCGTAGGCGTAATCCAGCACCAGATTGGCACCAGTGGAAAAACCGCCGAGATACACTGCGGGCACCTCGCTTTTCATGATTTGCGCCTGCTCGCGCACCACCTGCTGCCATTGCTTCAAGGTCACATCGAGCATGTCCGCAGGCTTGCTGCCGTGCCCAGGCAACAAGACCGTGCGCACCAGAAATCCCTGCTCGGCGAGCGTTTGCCCGACATCGTTAAACGAAAAAGGTGAATCCCCAAGGCCATGCACCAGAAGAATGCCTCGCTTGGCAATGCCACGGGGCCGCCATTCACGAGGGGCATTCCACGACAGCTCCGCATTGTGGTCGTCGGTCTGAAACGTACGATTGGCCTGGAGCCACTCGAGGGTCTGTTGACGATACCCGGCAAAACTCGCCTGACCCAGCGGCACATCACTGGAGGCGCAGGCTTGCAGGGTGAGCAGTGAGAGGAGCAGGGCTAGGCGCGGTAGAGGCAAGTGGAAGTCTCGCAGGCTGGAGGTGGCAAAGCAGCAGTCGTTCTAAACGTCCAGTTGGTCAGGACGGATTCCGAAGGCCTTGGCAATCTTTTCACGTGTGGCTTTACGGGGGCGTGCTACCGACTCCTGTTGCGCATACGCCGGTTGCGAGATACCGAGCCTTGTCGCGACTTCTTCCTGCGTCAGGTCCAGGTGTTCTCGCCAAGCCCTGATAGGAGTGGAACCGTCGACGATCTGACTGACGACTTCATGCGGAATAAGATCATTCCCGCCGTGCTGATGGACGTATTCGTCATAAGGAATGACCACGAAGGCAGGTTTACCATCGGGACCGTTGATTATCTGAACGTTATTAGTAGGTGCGCTCATCGCGTTTCTTTATCTCCTGAATACTGACGATTTTGATGCCGCCGTCCCAATCGAACAGGACCCGATAATCGCCCACCCGCAGTCTGTATCCATAAGCGTGATTGGCCAGGTTTTTTACATTGACGACGTTGGGCATTTCTTCCAGTCGGGTGATTGCATCCCTGATCTGAACCTGATGTCGCGAATGCAATTTGAGGAGCTGTTTCACGGCCTTCCTTGTCCATGCGATCCTGTTCATAAGCTCCTATAAGACTTAAATAAGTCTACTGTTGATATTACTTATAGTGAGCCGGCCATGCTAGCGGTCAATCGCACTCAGACCAAGAATCAGGCAGACTCCCCCAACCAATAAAAACATGTCGTGATGTGTATGAATCTTCAATCGCCTCGCTCGAAGGACGTGCCCCATGTTTGCCCTTGATCATGCCCTGGCCCAGGACATCGTCGATCGGGCAATGGCGATCCTGCCGTGCAATGTCAACGTGATGGATTACCTGGGCATCATCATTGGCAGCGGTGAGGCCGAGCGGTTGTATACGCGTCATGAGGGCGCTCAATTGGTGTTGGCCAACAGCCGCGTGGTGGAGATCGATTCGCACACGGCCAAGCAGTTAAACGGCGTCCGACCAGGCGTGAACCTGCCGCTGATGCTGGATCAAAAGCTGGTCGGGGTATTGGGCATCACCGGCGAACCGGACCAGGTACGGGTGTACGCCGAGTTGGTCAGGATGACCGCCGAGATGCTCATGGAGCACCGTCGTCAGCAGGCCGATCAACAGTGGCGGCATCAGCGCAGCGAAGACCTGCTGTCGCGGCTGCTGTTGGGTGACAGTGCGCTGCACTTGATCGACGAGGCGGAACAATTCGGGTTGCAGCCGCAGTTGCCGCGTCAGGCCGTGCTGATCGAGCTGCCGTCAGAGGCGGCGTATGCCGGGCAGCTTGCGGCGTGGCTCAACGGCCGTTATGCCAACAGCTGGTGCGTGTCCTGCGAGCCCAGCCTGGTGTATTGGTGCCGCGCGGTCGGTAAAGACCGCGATGACGCGCTGCTGCTGGAACAGTTCGATGAGCAAGGCTGGCCGGTGTTGCGCATGGCGACGGTCGACCCTTCGGCGGATCTTGAGTCGCTGCGCAACGCCTGCGCCGCGGCCCGCGACCTGCTCGATTACGCCCGCCACGTTCAGCCGCAACAAAAACTGCTGCGCCTGGCGACTCACCGGCTGTCGGTGCTGTTCTGGCGCAACCGGCATGACTGGCTGGCCGAGGGCGTGGCCGAGCCGGTCATGAAATTGCAGGGCAACGGGCAATTGCTCGATACCTTGCGCGCCTGGTTCGATTACAGCGGCGAAAGCCAGGCCTGCGCCGATGCGTTGGGCATTCATCGCAACAGTTTGCGTTACCGGCTGGAGAAAGTGGCCGAGGTTAGCGGCTGCGACCCGTATCGCACCGATGACCTGTTGCGGCTGTACCTGGGCATGCAGATGGTGGCGCGGTGAAGCCGCGCGCGTGATGTTTTGTTCGGATGAACAACAGGATGGCTTGGCCGTTGTGCGAAGGTCAGGCGGAAAACATGGCCGGTAGTGAGAAGATCGCGACTATCGAACAAGGAGAACACCATGAAAATCGTCATTGCCCCGGATTCCTTCAAGGACAGCCTCAGCGCGCAAGGTGTGGCTCAAGCGATCGCTGCGGGTCTGCGTGACGTCTGGCCGGATGCACAGCTGATGGAATGCCCCATGGCCGATGGTGGTGAAGGCACCATCGAGGCGGTGCTGGCGGCGTGCGACGGGCAATGGATGAAAAACCGGGTGACCGGACCGCTGGGTCAGCCGGTGGAGGCGCAGTGGGGCTGGCTGGCCGACACCCGCACCGCCATCATCGAAATGGCCATGGCCAGCGGCTTGCAGTTGCTGACCCTGGAGCAGCGCGACGCCACGGTCACGACCACCTACGGCACCGGCGAGCTGATCGCCGCCGCGCTGGAGGCTGGCGCTCAGCGCATCATCCTGGCCATTGGTGGCAGCGCGACCAACGATGCGGGAACCGGCATGCTGTCGGCCCTCGGCGCGCGTTTTCTGGACAGCAATGACGAACCCTTGCCGCCGGGCGGGTTGGCGCTGAGCAAGGTCGTGCGGATCGAGATCGAGCACATGGACCCGCGCCTCAAGGATGTCCAATTCCAGGTCGCCGCTGACGTCAACAACCCGCTCTGCGGTGCGCAAGGCGCCTCTCATATCTTTGGGCCACAAAAAGGCGCGTCGCCTGAGCAGGTCCTGGCGCTGGATGCCGCGCTGGGTCACTTCGCCAAACAATCAGCCCGCGTGCTGGGCAAGGACGACAGTGAGCATCCCGGCAGTGGCGCCGCAGGGGGCATGGGCTTTGCGGCCAAGGCCTATCTCAACGCGTCGTTCCGGCCTGGCGTGGAAGTGGTGGCCGATCTCACCGGTCTGGCAGACGCCCTGGAAGGGGCCGATCTGGTGATCACCGGGGAAGGGCGTTTCGACGCCCAGACCTTGCGCGGCAAGACGCCTTTCGGTGTCGCCAAAATCGCCGGACGCGCGAACGTCCCTGTGATTGTACTGGCGGGCACACTGGGCGACGGTTATGCCGATCTCTACGAACACGGCATCAGCGCCGCCTTCGCCCTGACCAGTGGCCCGATGACGCTGGACCAGGCCTGTCGCAATGCCGCGACATTGCTGCATGACCGTGCTCGGGATCTGGCGCGCGTGTGGGCGCTGGCCGCGCGCTAGGCGTTCGACGCCGCCACTCATCATTCGCGGCGATCCATGGCGTACCGGCCAGGCCGACCGCAGGCATGAGCGTTTGGGTGGTTGTCATGAATGCGAGAGGTCGCCGTTGTTATTGTTGAAAGCGACCTTTCTCGTACAGCGGCTGGGGCCTGCGAATCAGTTGTCGCCCAGGCAGGCGTTGCCGTTGGTTTCGTAGCGCAGGGTGTGCGCCTTGCCCATGTGGTCCACATAACCCAGGTCCACCGGACGTACGCCGCAGAAGTTCAGCTTCGGTGCCTTGGTTACTTCGGCGATGTCGACCTGGGTGCCGTAGGTGTATTCCTGAACCTGCGGCATGTTCTTCACGTCGGCGTTCGCGGTCAGTGCGAAGCTGCTCAGCGCGGTCAGAGTCAGGGCGATCAGTGTGGTTTTCATGGTGGGCTTCCTCATATCGAGTGGATGACTTTCTTGAGCCCGTATGACGAAGCGCGGCGAGGGTTATTCCATACGCCAGAATATCTTTGTGCCCATGCAATAATCCGTGGGTTGAGCGTGTTCGCGAACGCAGCGGCGCAGCAAACAGATAACTGCCTGATGTCCGCCTGCTTCGCGAGCACGCTCGCAGGTGCGGGGTCTGGATACAACGTTGTGTATCGACGCGGACCCTGTAGGAGCCGTCCGAGGTGACGAGGGTCTGGGCCGCACTTCGGACGAATGCGGCGGGTCATTCACCGACGATGCCGCTGACCCACTGCATTGTTCAGCAAGCTGACTTCCCCAGGATAATCGCCATTGGCCGCAGGGCTTTACGACTGCTTCAGCTTCTCCAGCACCTGCTCGGTCGTCCACAACGCACTGGCGATGAACCGGAAGTTGATCAGCGCGGCATGGTAACCATCGCCTTCGGGTATTTGCGGGGCGGCGGTCGCATCACGTACCACAGCGACTTCGAAGCCTTGCTCGACCAGATCGCGCAGGTGAGATTCGACGCACAGGTTGGCGGCCATGCCGGCAAGAATCACCTGAGACACGCCTTTCTTGCGCAGTTGCAGGGTCAGGTCGTTGGTTTGCGGGCTGTACACTTTGTGCGGCGAACAGATGATGGTCTTGCCGTCGAGAATGAAAGGCTTGAACTGCGGCATGAAGTCAGCGCCGGAACTGTCGAAGCCGCTCAGGTCAAGCGGCGAAGCGCGGTCGAACATGCCGATGTCGTGCATCATTTTTTCCAGCGGTCCGCCGTGCTCCCACTCATGGTCGCAAGGGTAGTAATAGTGCGGCGAGATGGCGACCGCGATGCCGGCGTTCCTGGCGGCTTCGAACAGTTGGCCCAGGTGACCGACCACACCATTTTCAGTGACGCTGTTGCCCACCAGCGGCCAGGCCACGCCTTCGGGGCTTAGAAAGTCGACCTGCGGGTCGATCACGACCAACGCCGTGCGCGACAGGTCGAGCTTCATGCCGACCTCAGGCAATGCAGGGTTGATGGGGTCTTGATAGATCGCTTTGACGCTGTCGGGATGGCTGGAATCAGTGCTCATTGTGAGGCTCCTCGGATTGGAATAACCTCTTGCGGGCTCGGCCGACAGGTGCGCGGTGGTGGCCAGCAAGGAGGGTTATCCTCGACCAATGCGCCGCGGGAGTTTTGTCCCGGCGTCCGCCTTTTTTGCCCGAAGTGACTCAATGGACGCGTTATCCGAGTTTTTCGACCGAATCCACATGAACGGACGGCTGTTTTACGCCGGGACCGTGTTCGACACCCTGGACATCAACAAGCCCGACGGCACGGCCTTTATTCATATCGTGGAGAACGGTGGGCTGGATCTGATTCGTCCCGGACATCCGCGTATCGTTCTGGACGGACCGACGGTGTTGCTGTGTCCGAGCACCTGCCGCTACGCGCTGCAACCGACCACTGAACAGGGCGCCGAGATCCTCTGCGCGACGTTCGAGTTCGGGGTGAGCATGGGGCGTTCGTTTCCGCTGGGGGTGACCGACACGCTGGTGTTCCCGTTCAGGGACATTGATTCTGTGGTGCCCGTGATCCAGGCGTTGCTGGCCGAGTTCAGAGGGCAGCGTGCCGGGCATCGCAAAGGCTTGAGCGTGCTGTTCGAATACATTCTGATCGTGCTGGTGAGGCGGGCAATCGAGACCGGCATGATTGCCAGAGGCGGGCTGATCGCCATCCTCGATCCTCAACTGGGTAAGGCCATCAACGAGATTCACCTGAACCCCGACCGCGACTGGAGCCTCAAGGATTTGGCGCAAGTGGCCTGCATGTCGCGGAGCAAATTCTCGGCGCAGTTCCTCAAGGTGGTGGGCGTGTCGCCCATCGCCTACCTCACCGGCTGGCGGATGAAACTGGCCCGGGACCTGATGAAGCAGGGTGTGAAGCTGAAGGTCATTGCCGCATCGGTGGGCTACAGCTCACAGGCGGCGCTGACCCGTGCGTTCGTGCTGGAAATGGGCCTGCCGCCTGGGGAATGGCTCAAGCGGCAAGACTGATCAGGCGACGCTCAGTTGCACTGTCGGGATGGGCTTGCGCATCAACGTGCCCACCAGCACCGCGGCGAACAGACCGACGATTCCTGCGACCCACAACACCGATGCGAATCCCGTCACAAACGCCTGCTGCGCCAGCGGCTGAACCACCTCGCGAGCGCCGGCACTGACGGATTGCAAGGCAGCCGTCATGTCCCCGGCCACCACGCGGGACGCAATGAATTCGGCCTGATCAAGCCAGGCGGGCGCAGTGTTGTGCAGGTTGATGTCCAGCGCATTCAAGGTGTGGCTTGCGAGCAGCGCACCGTAAATGCCGACCGCCAGCATGATCGCGCTAAAACGCATGGTGGTGCTCATGCCCGACGCCATGCCGGTGCGTTCGCGGGGCACGCAGGCCATGATGTTTTTCTGCGTGTCCCCGTTGAGCAGACCTGCACCGGCGCCGGTCACCGCCATGGCCAGTGCAAACGCCGGGTAGCCGCCGATTGACGTTGCCCAGGCGCACAACAGGTTGCCGGCGCTGACCAGCGTCAGCCCCAACGCCATCATCGCCGCCGGCGACAGATGGCGCGACAGTCCTGGTCCCAGACGCGGGAAAAACAGCATGGTGATTGCGAACGGCAACATGCCAAGCCCTGAATCAATCGCGCTGAAACCCAGACCGTTCTGAAGGTAGAACGGAAGCAATGTCATCATCACCTGCGCGCACCCAGCGTAGGCAAACATCCCCAACAGTGCGCCGACGAACCTGGGCGATTTGAACAGCTGTAAGTCCACCATCGGGCGGCGTTGCACACGTTCAGCCAGAAAAAACAGTGCCAGCAGCAGGCCGCCGCCCATCAGGCGGGCAAAGGTCAGCGGGTTCTCCCAGCCGATCCGGTTGGCCTCGATCAGGCCCCAGATCAGGCTCAGCAGACTGGCACTGAAAAACAGGCTGCCCCACGGGTCGAGGCGCGCCGATTGTTCGTTGCGTGATTCACCGATGTTGCGCATCACCATGCTGAGCAGGATCAGGCCGACCGGCAGGTTGAGAAAGAAAATCCAGCGCCAGCCGAGCAGCTCGGCGATCAATCCGCCCACCGTCGGCGCAGCGGTCATCGCCACGCCCATGCACGCGCCCCAAAACGCCCAGGCCTTGGCCCGCTCGGCCTCGTCATGGAAGACATGGCCGATCGTCGCCAGTGCCGAGGTCAGCAGCAGGGCTGCACCGACGCCTTTGATGGCACGTGCAATGTCGAGCAGCAGGATAGTCGGCGCCGCGCCGCAGCCGACCGACGCCAGAATGAACAGCACCAGGCCGGTGAGCAGCATCTTCTTGCGTCCGAACCGGTCGGCGAGGCTGCCCGCAGGCAGCAGCAATGCCGCAAAGGCCAGCATGTAGGCGCTGACCACCCACTCAATGTCGGCGAACCCGGCGCCGAGGTCGCGCGCAATACTGGGCAGCGTCACCGCAACGATGTTGGTGTCGAGCACGATCAGCGAACACACGCCGGAGGCGGTGAGCAGTGTCATGCG
This sequence comes from Pseudomonas abietaniphila, assembly GCF_039697315.1. NCBI lineage: Bacteria > Pseudomonadati > Pseudomonadota > Gammaproteobacteria > Pseudomonadales > Pseudomonadaceae > Pseudomonas > Pseudomonas abietaniphila. Next base: position 5,823,313 of record NZ_CP155619.1, read on the forward strand.
AGGGCTGATGATTCGGGCGCTGGCTGACGGCATGGCGATGACTCCGGCGACAACTTAGGTTCTAGCTAATGTTTGCGATACTGGTCTGCAGGCTCACGCCTATTCTGGATTGGCCGCGGGTTCACAATACCGCTGGATGGCCTATGCTTCGTTACCCGAACCGAACGTTTTTATTACCTTTCAGGTAACGACCGATGGAAATTCGTCACTTTCGCTACTTTCTTGCCGTCGCCCGGCACCGACACTTCACCCGGGCAGCCGAGCAGTTGGGCATCGCGCCCCCCACGCTGACCCGGCAGATTCAAGACCTCGAAAGCGCGCTGGGCACTCGACTGTTCGTGCGCGAGCAACGGGAAGTCCGCCTGACCGATGCCGGTCGCGCCTTGCAGATCGAAGCGGAGCTGGCCGTGCGGCAATTCGAAACGGCGCAATACAACGTGCAGCGCGCCGGGCGTGGCGAGGCGGGGAGAATCGAGCTGGGGTATGTCGCGTCTGCGGTGTTCTCAGGTGTGCTGCAGCGTCAGGTCGGAGAGTTTCGCCAGCGCTACGCCGATGTCGATTTCATCCTCACCGAGTACCTCATGCCGGCCTTGCCCCGGATGATCGAAGAAGGGCGGCTGGACGTGGGCCTCATTCGTTCGCCCATGAGCCTGCCGGAGTCCGTCAGCGCGGTGAAGCTGCTGACCGAGGGCTTTGCTCTGGCGCTCCCGGCCAGCGCCTGGCTGTGCAAGCTCAAGGTGATCAACGCCATACACTTGCAGGCGGAGACATTCATCCTTCCCGAACAGATCTCCGGAACACTGGAAGTCGCCGCCCAAGGCGGCTTCGCCCCGACGCTGGGCCCGCAGCCCGGCGGTCTGGTGTCGGTGATTGCCTTGGTGAGTCTCGGGCAGGGCGTGGCGGTGGTACCGGAGTCAGTGGTCGATCACATCACCTTGCCGAACGTCGTATTCAGGCGCATCGAAGACTGTCAGCCGACCTCGTACCTGTCATTGATCCACCGGCGCTACGAGAAAGCGCCGGCGGTCACGCGCTTCATCGAGCACGTAAAAGCGTCTCGCGAGCGGTGATCAAGCGTGTCGGGCCAACAGGCCTTTTAGCACGCTCTCAAGGCCGACACGGCCTTTGCGCGGCAGGCCTTCGAAGCGAATCCAGCCTTCGTTGAAACCGTCGAGCATCTGCATGCGCGGCACCGGGTTGCTCATGCCTTGCGAGGTGAACAGTGCGTGCCAGGTCTCCCGAGGAACGACTTGCATGGTCACCGGCTTGCCCAGCAGTTCAGTGAACGTTTCGGCGATCTGATTGGGCGTGACGTGTTGCTCGCCCTCCAGTTCGACGATGCGTTTGCCGAACCACTGTTCCTGCAACAACTCGGCCGCGACGCGACCGACATCGGCCGTGGCAATCATCGGTACGGGCTTGTCCAGCGGTTGTAAAAAGCTTGGGATCACGCCGGTCTGAACGGCGGGCTCGACGTCCCACACGCAGTTTTCCATGAACCAACCGGGCCGCAGAAACGTCACGGGCAGTTCAAGCGAACTCAGGCGTTGTTCCAGGTATTGCAGTTGATTCAGCAGATTAGCCTGAGTGGCTTGGGCGCCGATGGTGGAGAGGCACACGACTTTGCCGGGACGAGCCGCGGCCAAGGCATCATGCAGGTGGGCGATGACCTTGCGGGTTTCTGGAAACCCTTCGGACGGTGAGAAATTGGGTGGCAACAGGACGAACACCGCCGTGCTGTTCTGAAAAGCCTGCGTCAAAGCAGACAGGTCGTCCACGTCGGCGATTGCGACATCGCAACCTTGCCTGGCCCAAGGCTGGCCTTTCTCGGCACTGCGCACCACCGCGCGCACCGGCTTGCCCGCTGCCAACAGGTGACGCGCGACTTCGCTGCCCACTTGCCCGGTGACGCCCATGATTGTGTACATGCTCAATACCTCATCGAGGGCGACCTCGCGTCGCCGATTCGGGCAGTATTACGCCGGCGTGGTTGATTCTCCGATAGCATGAGTGTCATTGAATGCATGCCAAGGAGTCACTAATGAGTTTTGACGGACGTTTGGCGAGCGGGATGGGGGTTCTGTCGGCCGTGGTCGATACCGGCAGTTTTGTGAAAGCGGCCGATGTGCTCGACATGACCCAGTCAGGCGTGAGCCGCGCCATTGCTCGCCTGGAGGCCCGGCTGGGCATTCGGCTGTTTGATCGCACCACGCGCTCAGTCAAGTTGACCGATGAGGGGCGACGGTTGTATGAGGACATCGCGCCGCTGCTGGCCGGCTTGGAAGAGGCAGCGACACTGGCGTCAGGCAGTGCCACGGCGGTACGAGGGCGTCTGCGGGTCAACGTTGATCCGTATTTTTCCCGGCTGATTCTGGCGCCGGCGCTGGGCGACTTCATGGCGACTTATCCTGAACTGGAACTGGATCTGCTGACTCGCGAGCAACTGGGCGATCTGGTTGCCGATGGGGTCGATCTGGCGGTGCGGTTTGGCGAGCAACCGTCGTCTTCGCTGATCGGGCGACAGTTACTCAAGACCCGCGTCTTGACTGTGGCATCGCCGGCTTACCTGAAAAAGCACGGTCGGCCAAAGCATCCCACCGACCTCGAAAGCCCCGAACATGTGTGTATCGATTTTCGGGATTCGCAGACCGGACGGCCGTTTCCGTGGGAATTTCATCGGGGCGCCGAGCGACTCATCGTCAATACGCGCGGGCGCCTGATGGTCAATGATGTGGGTACGATGCACCGCATCTGCGAAGAAGGGCAGGCCGTGGCGCAGGTGCTGGAGCTGGGGGTAGAGGCCGCGATCAGCGACGGACGGCTGATCGAGCTGTTTGCGGACTGGCCGGACGAGTACTTCCCACTGTACGCGTTGTACCCGTCTCGGCATTTGCCGCCGGCGAAAGTGCGCGCCTTTCTGGAATTCGTGGTCGCGCTGAGCCGCTGATTCCTCCCGCTGATGGGCTTAGCCTTTGGCGGCCTCTCCAGCTTCTTCGTCCATGCGGTCGGACTCGAACAGTTCCGCCAGTTCGGTTCTGGCCTCCAGCGCACTCTGCATGACTTTCGCGGCGTCGTCGTAGATCAGGTGCTGGCGATTGAGCACCTGTTCGTCGTGACGCTTGAACCGGGCGATGCGCGCGGCCGCCTGCGCTTCGCTCAAGCCCAGGCCGATCAGTGTGCGGCGGGTCATCTCAAGGCTGGAGTAGAAGGTTTCCCGCACGGCTTGCGCATCCAGGTCTATCAGACGATGGACGTGCTGGCGGTTACGCGCCCGGGCAATGATCTTCAGGTGCGGGTACAGCTTGCGCACCAACTCGGCGGTCTTGATGTTGGTGTCCGGATCGTCGGTGGCAATGACGAAATACTCGGCCTGATCAACCTTGGCCGCGCGCAGGATCTCCGGGCGCAACGGGTCGCCGTAAAACACCGGCACATTACCGAAGCTTCGGGTGAACTCGATGGTTTCCACCGACGTGTCCAGCGCCACGAACGGAATCTTCTGTGCGCGCAGGATACGCGCGACGATCTGGCCCATCCGGCCCATGCCGGCAATGACGACGCGAGGGTTGTCGGATTCGATTTCGCGGTATTCATCCGGCACGGGTTTGTGCACTGGCTTGGGCTTGAGCCAGCGCGCCAGGACCAGCAGCAACAGCGGAGTCAGCGCCATCGACAGGGTGATGGTCAGCACCAGCGTGTCGTACAGGCCCGCATCGAACAGACCTTTGTCACGACCGATCTGGAACACCACAAAGGCGAACTCACCACCGGCGGCCAGCACCAAACCAAGGCGCAACGCGCTTTGCTTGCCCAGACCACCGGCCAGACGACCGACCACAAACAGCAAGGGCAGCTTGAGGCCGATCAGCAAAAGGGTCAGACCTAGCACGAGAATCGGCGAACTGAACAACAATCCAATATTGGCGCCCATGCCGACGCTGATGAAAAACAGGCCCAACAGTAGCCCTTTGAACGGCTCGATCTGTGATTCAAGCTCATGGCGGTATTCCGAGTCAGCCAGCAGCAGGCCGGCCAGAAACGCGCCCAAGGCCATGGACACGCCGACCAGGTCCATCAGCCATGCCGTACCGATTACCACCAGCAACGCCGTGGCGGTGGACACTTCCTGCAGCTTGGTCTTGGCGACGATGCGAAACACCGGGCGCAGCAAGTAGCGACCGCCGACCACCACGATGGCGATGCCGCCCAGCACTTGCAGGGCGTGACGCAATGAGTCGCTGGAGGTGGCGTTGTGATCGCCACCCGCGAGCATCGGCACCAAGGCAATCAGCGGGATGGCGGCGATGTCCTGGAACAGCAAAATGGCGAAGGCGAGGCGGCCGTGCGGCGCGTTCAGTTCCTTGCGCTCGGCCAGGCTTTGCAGCCCGAACGCCGTCGATGACAACGCCAGGCCCAGACCCAGTACGACCGCGCTGTTCAGAGGCTGGCCGAAGCCGAAGAGGGCGACGGCGCCGATCACGACACCGGTGAGCAGCACCTGCGCCAGGCCAACCCCAAACACCGATTTACGCATGACCCAAAGCCGTTTTGGCGACAGCTCAAGCCCGATGATGAACAGCAGCAGGACTACGCCCAGCTCGGAGATGTGCGAAACGCTCTCCAGATCGCCGATCAGGCCGAGGCCTGCGGGACCGATGATCACGCCTGCGATCAGGTAACCGATGACCGCGCCCAGTTGCAGCCGTTTGGCCAGCGGTACGGTCACAACGGCGGCGAGCAGGAACACGACTGCAACCTGCAGCGGGCTGCCTTCATGGGGCATTGGGGACTCCTTAACAAAAACAGTGAAATTTCCTACACAACTGGGCGTATTAAACCACGTCATAGTGACAAGGAACGCCGACCGAGACGCTTCGCCGCAGGTTCGGCCGGCGCTTCGGGGTGCCAGCAGCGCTTCGAGGGCGTAACATGTCGGGCGCATTCGCGTCGCGCACACGATTTCGACCGTTTTCAGGAAACCGCAATGACCAACAAACAGCGTCTTATTTATTCGATCATCATCGCCCTGAGCGTGCTGGTCATCATGCTCGGCCTGTCGCACCTGCAGACTATCGGCGTGCTCGACGAGAAGACCTTCCAGTACATCGCCATTTTCGTCGCGGTGGTGGTTGTCGTCCTGAACGGCGTCTTGCGTCGCAAGGTCAAGCGCTGATTGCGGACACCTCATTCCGGCCACGTTTCTTTGACCGGTTTTCGGCGGGATCGGGCGTTTTTCTGCGCCCGCCAGAGGACTGCATCACTCGGTTACACAACCTCGCCTGAACTATTTTTTTCTCCGGGAACTCCAAAAATTCGCATGTCATAAAGCCCGCGAAGGGAAATGGAGTTCAAACATGATTAAACAACTTACCGCTGCCGTCCTTGCCACCGCTGCACTGACCACTGCTCAATTTGCCTTGGCAGACAAACCCGCCCCGGGTTGGATCACCATCGAAAAAGCGATCGAGAAGGCCAAGTCGGCGGGCTACACCGAGATCTACAAGATCGAAGCGGACGACCATGGTTACTGGGAAGGTGAGGGTCGCAAGGCGGACAGCCTGACGTATGAGTTCCGCATCGACGCCACCTCCGGCAACGTGTTGCGCGACCAGAAAGACTGATTCGACGGCGCTCAGCCGCTCGTTCGCGTCACCCGCGGGAACATCGCGCGATGTTCTCGCTCTGTGGCTTCCTGGCTTTACTCCTCCCATCGAATCCGACACCCTTGCCATCCTATTTCACGTCAGCAGGAAGCGGCGCATGAGTGTGCGGATCGAATTCAAAAGCAATCCAGACGAAGATGAACGCCTACAGATCCTTGAACCGCTCAAAGCGTACAACGCTGAGAAAGCGGGTGATGGGTTGTCGGAAAAGTTCGCGTTCTTTGTGCGAGACGAGAACACCGATGCGGTCTTGGGTGGTTTGCATGGACGGATCCTTTACCGCTGGCTGTTCATCGAATTGCTGGTCGTCCCCGAACAGGCGCGTGGGCAGCGGATGGGCAGCCAGTTGATGGACAGGGCCGAAGCATTTGCCCGTGAGCGGAACTGCGTCGGGATCTGGCTCGATACCTTCGATTTCCAGGCACCGGAGTTCTATCGCAAACACGGCTATGAGGAATTCGGCCATCTGGATGACTACCCGCCGGGCCACCAGCGCCTGTTCTTCCAGAAACGGTTGATGCCGTTGGTGAAGTGATCGGCGTTTACGCCGATCGCCCTGCCACAAGCCGATCAGTTACCGGAAACGCGCCGGACTGTAAGGCGCTGGATCGGTAAACGTCGGCTTGCCCGTCATCATGTCCGCCAGCAGTCGTCCCGTCACCGGCCCGAGCGTCAAGCCATGATGAGCATGGCCGAAGTTGAACCACAGACCCGGATGACGGGGCGCCTCACCGATGACCGGGCGCATGTCGGGCAAGCACGGCCTGCGCCCCAGCCACGGTTCGGCGTCCAGGCGCTCACCCAGCGGATAAAGCTGGCGCGCGATGGCTTCGCAGCGACGCAGCTGAATCTCGTTGGCGGGCGCATCACTGGCCGCGAACTCAACCCCGGTGGTCAGCCGAATGCCACGTGCCATGGGCGCCAGCACATAACCCGCCTGCGCGTCGATCACGGAGTGCTCCAGCGTGGCGCCTGGTTGTGACGCGTAGTGCATGTGATAGCCACGCTTGATCGCCAGCGGAATGCGATACCCGAACCGCGAAAACACGTCCGCCGATTGTGGACCCAACGCCACGACCACCTGCCGGGAATTGACCACCCCGTCCTCACTGTCGACCCGCCAACCTTCAGCCTGCTGACGCAGGCTGCGTGCATCACCTTTGAGCAGCACGCCGCCACGTTGCACAAACAAGGCGGCGTAACCGCGCACCAACGCACCGGGATCGGTCACGCTTTTCGGGTCGAGCCAATGGATGCCGCCCACGGCGCCGCTGAGGTTTGGCTCCCGATCACGTAATTGAACCGCATCGAGGATGTCGTAGCGCAATCCGTACGCAGCGTAGGTTTTAGCATCGGCGACGGCCAGATCGAATTCGCGCTGATCGCGGTAGAACTCGATCCAACCTTTGGCGCGCATCAAACCGGTCATGCCCGACGCCTCTGCCAGCAGGTCATGCTCCGTGACGCAGCGCTCGATCAGCGGCAGCATGGCGCGGCTTGCCTTGGCCAGGTTGTCGGGCGAAGACTGCCGCCAGTATTGCAGCAGCCAGGGCGCGAGGCGTGGCAGAAAAACAGGGCTGAAGCGCATCGACGACTGCTGGTTGAGACCGTAGCGCAGCAGGCGCGACCATTCGCGAGGGAACGCATAGGGAATGATGCTGGAACGCTCGATCAGGCCCGCGTTGCCATGACTGGTGCCCCGGCCGGGTTCGTCACGATCAAGCAAGATGACGCTCTGGCCTGCGGCTTGCAGGTGCAGTGCGGAACAGACGCCGACAATACCGGCGCCGAGAACGAGGGTCTGACAATCCATGGATCGATCCTTAATCGGCTGAAGGCGAACGTGAGGCAGTCGCCGTCGCGCAGTTTACCCATTTGCTGGCGCACAGTACTCTCCAGACGCTTACGTTCTGTTCGGCTTCCACTTCCAATAATCACACCGGAGCTTCAGATGTCTTCACCCCGCGATCCCGTAGACACCCAGTCGATTTCCTTCAGCGACCTGACCGAACTGCTGCGCCAGATATTCGTGCGCCACGGCACATCGGCTGAGGTGGCGGCCGTTTTGGCCGAAAACTGCGCCAGTGCGGAACGCGACGGGTCGCACAGTCACGGGATCTTTCGAATCAAGGGTTACCTGTCGTCACTGGCGGCAGGTTGGGTCGATGGCCAGGCCGTGCCGAAGGTCGAGGATGTCGGTGCCGGTTTCGTGCGGGTGGACGCAGGCGGTGGCTTTGCCCAGCCTGCGATGCAAGCCGCCAAGGCGCTGCTGATCGAGAAAGCACGCACGGCCGGCATTGCAATCCTGGCGATCCGCAACTCGCACCATTTCGCCGCGCTGTGGCCAGACGTCGAGCCTTTCGCTCAGGAAGGGCTGGTGGCGTTGAGCGTGGTCAACAGCATGACTTGCGTGGTCCCTCATGATGCGCAAAAACCGTTGTTCGGCACCAACCCGATTGCTTTCGCTGCGCCTCGTGCAGGGGGCCAGCCTATTGTTTTCGACATGGCGACCAGCGCCATTGCCCATGGCGACGTGCAGATTGCCGCGAGGGAAGGGCGCATGTTGCCACCGGGCATGGGCGTGGATCGCGCCGGACAGCCAACCGAAGACCCCAAGGCGATCCTGGACGGCGGCGCCCTCTTGCCCTTCGGCGGTTACAAAGGGTCGGCGTTGTCGATGATGGTCGAGCTGCTGTCTGCCGCATTGACCGGCGGCAACTTCTCATTCGGTTTTGACATGTCCACCAAACCGGGCGCGCAAACCCCATGGACCGGCCAGATGATCATCGTCATTGATCCGGACAAGGGCGGCGGTCACGCGTTTGCCGAGCGCAGCGAAGAACTGGTCAGGCAGATGCACGATGTGGGTCAGCAGCGCATGCCCGGCGATCGCCGGTACCGGCAGCGTGAACAATCCCTGGCAGAGGGAATCGTGCTGTCGACAGATGATTTGAATCGTCTCAGGGCACTTGCCAGCGTTTAAGCCCGCAGTATTGGCAGCCTGCCCGGACGCTTCAGAACAACCGGGCTTTCCTGGGCGACGTTCAGGCGCATCAGATGCTGGCTGTCGAGGGCCTCGTTGGACGATTTGCTGGCGTTGCCACATGGCATGGCCAGTGCGCTGGCACTGACAGCGGCCAGAATCAATGTCACCAGTAACGCGATGATGGTTTTCATGGTTTAGCCTCGCAAACAGGCGAAAGCGCTCCCGAAAGGCGGCGCTTATGAACCTTTGCAGGCTATGTCCCAGAGCCGTCCTGGCGTTATTCGAATACTGCCCCGTTCTTGCCTGATGCTGCTTCGTAGTGCTGACCATCGATGTCGACTGCTGAGAGAACAGGCTTTGTCGATCCACGACATCGGGCGACCGCTCGTCGAATCATGACTTGCGTTTAGAGGGCGATGAAAATACTGTATGTTTAAACAGTATTCAGTGAAAAGGGATCGACCATGCTCATGAATCAAGCCGAAACCAGCATTGCATTCAACGTCCAGGCCGCAGAGCCTACCTTCAGCAGCGTCTGGGGTAATGAGATGCAGCGCGAAGACTTCCTTGCCCTTGCAGCGGGAGTGCGTCAGCTCAGCGCCAGCCAGGTGGACCTGGCGTTCGTTTCGAACAACGAATTTTTTTCAGGTGGGCACGGGCCATCTGCGGCGGAATGATTCCCCCGCACATCGCTCGACAGGACTAAGGTATTGGACAGGATCCGGTTAGTAGCGCAGTGCAGTTGAGTGGCGGGCTCAGTGCTTCTGAGCCGATGCGGCTGCCACGGCAATCTGAAGCGCCGGCGCTTGGGTCTGATCGGCCTCCGGCTGACGCGCCTTGCCTGTTTTGATCAGGCTCAGGGCAATCAGAGTGCCTATTACGGATAGAACGCACCAACCGAGCAAAAATGTAATCACGTCTGGTCTCCGAACTGCAAAAATCGGGTTGCCATGAAAAATGACAAGCTCTCCATCCGAATCTATCGGCCATCATGGGGATTTCATGAGGCCCAAAAGCGCGCAGCTTGAACAATTGTCGGGTCGATCGCAACTCCCCCAGACCAATGGGGTCTTGCTTTAAACATAGTCAAACCAGAGGCCCATGTTTATGAAAGATCTTGGTTCACGCCTGAAAGAAGAACGCAAAAGCCTCGGACTCTCGCAACAGGAATTCGGCGCGATTGGGGGCGTAGAAGCCAATGCCCAGGGGAAGTACGAAAGCGGCGAACGCATTCCTCGTTCCGATTACCTCGCAGCGCTTGGAAAGAAAGGCGTTGATGTCCTTTACGTGCTCTCCGGCAAACGAACGCCGATCGCGACCGATACGCTCAACGATGCCGAGCGGGCAATCATTACCCATTACCGGGCACTGAGTGAGGACGATCAAGAGGCGATTTCTCAGCTCGCAACCTCGTTATCGGAATGCGCGACGGACGCTGCTGCCGCTTCGTCTGCATAACCCCTCCGCCGGGGACAGTGTCAAAGACCGTGTTGCCGATGAATATACGAAACGTATATGCTTCGTATATTCATCGCGAGGTCAAACATGGGACTGGTCAAGATTTCCGAACAGATGCACGACAACATACGCTCAGCCAGCGCGGCATTGAGCCGTTCGATCAACGCTCAGGCCGAACACTGGATGAGGGTGGGCATGCTTGCCGAACTCAATCCCGGGCTGAATTACAGCGATATCTGTCAGTTGTTGATTCGTGCTGAAGCCACGGGCGACACGCTACTGAGCGCACAGCCTGAAGAGGCGATTGTTCACCAACCCCAGATCAGGGCGGTGTCGCGATGAGCATCAGCATCAAAAGCGAAGCCGATCTGGTGGGACTGCGGGTGGCCGGACGGCTGGCTGCGGATGTCTTGGCAATGATCGCCCAGCATGTGAGACCTGGCATCAGCACCGAGGCGCTCGATGACATTTGCAACGATTACATCGTCAACGAGTTGAAAGTGATCCCGGCCAATGTCGGGTACCACGGTTTCACCAAGACCACGTGTATCTCACCGAACGCGGTGGTGTGCCACGGGATTCCGTCGGCGGACGATATCCTCAAGGAAGGCGATATCGTCAACATCGATGTCGCTGTCATCAAGGATGGCTGGTACGGCGACACCAGTCGGATGTATTACGTCGGAGAGGTCAGCCCGTTGGCCCGGCGTCTGGTCGAAACCACCTATGAGGCTACCTTGGCAGGTATACACGCGGTGAAGCCTGGCGCGACGCTGGGCGACATTGGCAATGCCATCCAGACCGTGGCTTACCGGGAAGGCTTCAGCGTGGTTCGCGAATACTGCGGGCATGGCATCGGGCGTAAATATCACGAAGAGCCGCAGGTGTTGCATTACGGAGCGGCCGGGAAGGGGTTGAAACTCAAACCGGGAATGGTCTTCACCATCGAGCCGATGATCAACGCAGGTAAACCCGGGACCCATGTTCTGGATGACGGCTGGACCGTGCTGACTCGAGATCAATCGCTGTCGGCACAGTGGGAGCACATGGTGGCGGTCACGCAGACGGGTTTCGAGCTGTTGACGCCTTGGCCGGATGGCACCGGCGATTACCCAGCGGTGTGAGGGCAGTCACATCCGGACGAATAAAGTCACAATTGTACGAGTGACGAAGTGCAGACATACCTTGTAGGCTCCTTCTCGTTCCCCTGTAGTGCTGCTGCCTGACCGGCTCAAGGATGATCAGATCGGCAGCACTAGGGGAGAACACCACGCATAAAAAACCGGCCGAAGCCGGTTTTTTGTGAGCGCCTGTTTTAGCCCTCTAACTGCTTCGCGGCGTCGACGCCCGCAGAGCTCAGCTTGACTGGGTACTTGAGGCTGCGTTCGCCCTTCTCAGGAATCTCGACACATCCGTCATGGATAAGACCTGCTTTTTGCAGTGCCTCCAGGGTGTCCGCGACTGCGTGTTCCCCCCTGTAATTATCCAGAACCTCTTTGCCCAGCCCCGCCGGATGCGCGTGCAACAACCGGGTCAGGACCTCTTTTTTAAGCGCGTTATCAATGGTCATATTTTCCTCGCTTTGCTGGTTTCATGAGCGCTGCTTGTAAATACCGACCACTGGATATGAGGATGGTTTGGACTTTTATCGTCTCACCTACGTTTCCACTGCACCTGCGTCACGCCGAGACCCTCTGCGTTAAGCATGGCCAGCCGAAAGGGGCCTGCCACGACACTGCCATTGAGTGTTCCGACGCCCGCGTGCAACGTGGCGAAGTGCAGCGCTTCGCTTTCGCAAAGGTGCCTCGCCTGATGAAAGAAATGCCTGGGTTCGCCCCGAAACCGGTAATGAATTTCAAATCCCTTGGAATCATTCATGGTTTTTGGCCCGTTGGACGTTGTGCACGTCACGCTGAATGTGAGTACTTGCCCGTGTACCTGAAAGCATGATCGCCGAATGCATCGACGGTGCTGTCACTTCATTTCGAGACCGATACAGGCTTGCCGTTACTGCTGGAGGGCCGTGATCGTGGTGCGTTTTCTCTGCCTGGGACGAGTAGCCTGCGCAACGCTACCGACCCCTGGAGAATTGCATTGTTTGGCGAGCTTTTGAACCGTGCGCCGATCAGCGGCAATGTGCCATATCTGTTTGGATGGAAGCGCCTATTCGTTCATGTGAAGCGCTTTGAGTCGCCACGCTTTTGGGGGTATGGCCGACACACATTCCTGGGAGATAGGCGAGGAGCCCCTTCGACCGACACGGTGTGTAGCGAAAGGGCAATTTGATGGCCCGCGGACGCGCTGTTTTCTGGAAAAATCCTTCTTTTTCAGGCAATTCCGGGACGAGGGTGTATGCGTAGAGTGGGTTTAGGCGTGGCGGCGTTTATGTTGATGGTGGCGGCACTGCCAACCCAGGCACGGGACATCAGCAAGCATGATCTGGAAATTTGCAAATGGGGCGCCGGCATGGCCGGTACGGCACAGCAGTCCAAACTCTCCGGTACGACGCTGTACAGCGCGCGAAAGAAGCTGCAGGTGCGGACGTTTTCCAAACCCTGGATGCGCAAGATGGCGTTGGGTATCACGGAGCAAACCTACAAAAGCCCGTCTCGTCTTAAACCGGCGGCGGTGAAACAGACGTATTACGACGGCTGTATTCAGCACGAGCTGGCGCGTAAGTAACTGGAATGTTTCTCTCGGCCCAGAGGCGCCTGGTGAAGGCGCCTCTGGGCGAATGGTTGACTCGGATTCAGACGTGACGTGATCAGTGGCAGTTGCCCGCCAGGTGATAATGCTGTGCTTCAGCGGCGGCAGCGTTGTCGAATTCAACCCGATTCTTCTCTGACACCGCGTTGTAGGACGGGCAGTCCGGACGGTGGTAAACCATGGTTTTCTTGTTGCCACGAATCGCCAGCGTCAGGTTCTTCCCGCTGTCTTCGCGGGCGGCCGTGGGTTTCATCGGGTTAGGCCGTGTTGTTTCAGGTTTCGCAGAGGCGGTGGACGGGCTGCCTCCAGTGAAGTCGGCGCTGAGGAAAATCGGCGCATGATCGGACACGCTGTCGCGCCCCTGCGCGTGGGTCATCGCCAGGTATTTGGGGTAGTTGAACACCTGAACGCTGTTGACCTTGATCGCCGAATGCTTGCTGACGAAGATGTTGTCGTAAAGGTTGGAGAATTTTCCATCGGTGGTCGACAGTGTGCTCGCGCCAGTGAGCACCAGGGGCCTGGCGCTGGCATCCAGATTGTCCCAGGCAGGCGAAGTCGGTGGGGTATTGAAGTCGCCCATCAGCATGATCTGGTTGTTGCCGGGGTAAGTGTCTTTCAGCCACGCCCAGTAGCTTGACAGTGCAGTGATTTCCGAGGCACGGTCGGACTGGCTCTTTCCGTACAGAATATGCACCGTGGCGACCACAAATGTTGTGCCGTCCTTGAGCGATTTGAAGCGTGCAGAATACGGTTCGCGTTCGAACGTGTCGTTGCGGTCAAGGTAGGTGACGGCGCCATCTTCGTAGGCAACCACGTCGTCACGCCACACAAAACCGTACATCTCCTTGTAGGACGATCGGCCAACCGCGTGTGACGCCATCGAACTCCAGCGCTTGCCGGTCTGCTTGGTCAGCTCCTTGGCCAGGACTTGCAGTGCGTCCTCGTTCATCAACTCCTGAACGGCGAGAAAGTCGACTTTTTGCGCGACTTTGGCAATGCCTTGAAAATCCTTGTTTGGCCGCACACTCAGGTGCTCCAGGTTCCAGGTGCCGATATTCACGTCGGCCGAAGCGGTCTGCAGGAAAGAAAGGGTCAACAGCAACGAAACAAAAAATCTGAGCATTGTTTTCCAACTACGGGCTGGTTAAAGCGATGGCGAGCGGAGTGGCTCGCCGGAAGGGCTGTTTTGATCGGTTCGGGTTACAACGGGGTGCTGATCAATCTTCCTTGGGCACGGTCCAGAAGATCTGTACACCGCCGTCATCTCGGTAGGCGAGGGTGACGTTGTCGTTTTCGGCGATTTCTTCGAGCAACTGATTCCAGTCATCTTCCTGCTCGTCAGGCAGGCGAAAGATCAACGCGGCGCGGGATTTCTGCGCGGTGGGCGAATTGATGATCTTTTGGATGCGAATGCCCAGGCGTTCGTAGGCACCCGGAAGTTCAGCGACTGAAGCGGCTTGTTTAGACACGGAAGGTATCCCTTGTTATTGCTGTATGTACATACAGTATTTCACTGTGGGACGTTTCGCAAGATTGGAGTAGGCCCAATCGGCGCCGGCACGTCATCTCCCTGTTTTTTCCTACCCTTTTTGATTCGCGAACCAAAGCCGATCGAGTCGATCAGATCCTATGTAAGCAATTCAGTTCGTAATGGCCGAAAAATTAAGGAGTTTTCATGAATATCAAAGGGTTGGGATTGCCTGTCGCATGGGTGTGCTGCGCGCTGCTTGCCGGGTGTTCGACGTCAACTGTGGTGACGCTGCAGAACGGCACTCAATACGTCACCAAGGATGCGCCGAAGACCAAAAGCAAGGACGGTTTTTACGAGTTCGAGGACATCTCCGGAAAGGCCGTGAAGGTGCGTGCGGACGAGGTGGCAACGGTTAAAGAAGAAGACTGAATCACTGAGGCGCCTGATCGAATCGATCAGGCGCCTCTTTTTGGGGGCACGGGTTTAAATCAGTATTCCCAGAACATCCGTTGCAGCTCTTTGCTGTCGTTGGTTTTTGTCAATCCCACCATCGCCAGAATCCGGGCTTTCTGCGGATTCAAATCATGAGCGACCACCCAGTCGTATTTGTCATCCGGCTGCTCTGCGTTGCGCAGTACGAAACCGCCGGCGTTGACATGGGAGGAGCGAATGATCTGTACACCGTCCTTGCGCAGCGCCTGAAGCGAAGGCACCACTT
Organism: Pseudomonas abietaniphila; assembly: GCF_039697315.1. Taxonomy (NCBI): domain Bacteria; kingdom Pseudomonadati; phylum Pseudomonadota; class Gammaproteobacteria; order Pseudomonadales; family Pseudomonadaceae; genus Pseudomonas; species Pseudomonas abietaniphila. Next base: position 5,838,315 of record NZ_CP155619.1, read on the forward strand.
TCGACGACACGGACCCGTTGCCTGTGCCGGCATGAATGATTGCCTTGGCGCCTGATTGAGCCAGTGCCTTGTAGGCCGTGTCGGTGACGTTGCCGTAGGAGTACGCGATGTCCACCTGAGGCAGGCTGCTGATCTGGCGGATATCGAATTCCGAGTTCTGCGTATGACGTTTCGCGGGCAGGCGGAACCAGTAGGATTTGCCCTCGACCACCATGCCCAGCGCGCCCCATGGGCTTTTGAATGCTTCGGTTTTGATGTTGATCATCTTGCTGACGTCACGACCGGACTGGATCTCGTCGTTCATGGTCACTAACACGCCTTTGCCTTTGGACTCCGGGTTGCTGGCCACGGCAACGGCGCTGTACAGGTTGAGCATGCCATCCGCCGACATGGCAGTGCCTGGACGCATGGACCCGACCACGACGATAGGCTTCTCGGTTTTTTCCACGAGGTTGAGGAAGTAAGCGGTTTCCTCCAGCGTATCGGTGCCATGGGTGATGACGATGCCATCGACGTCCGGGCTATCGGCCAGTTCGGCCACGCGTTTGCCCAGTTGCAGCAGGTTCTCGTTGGTGATGCTTTCGGAGGCAATCTGTAGAACCTGCTCGCCCCGTACATTGGCCAGCGTCGCCAGCTCGGGTACGCCAGCGATCAGCTTGTCGACGCCGACCTTCGCGGCTTGGTAGGTCGCGCTGTTGGCGGTGCTGGCGCCTGCACCAGCGATGGTACCGCCTGTGGCGAGGATGACCACGTTGGCCAGTTTCGACTTCTGTTGCGGTGGCTGTTCGGCGGTGTCCGCCCATGTAATGCCCGGAACGAGGAGGAGGCAGAAGGCCAAGACGCCTGGTTTGAAGGTATTGACTGCAGCATTCATTGTTATTGTTCCCGCTGTGTAGTGACAGTGCCGTCCTGACACCGTTGGAGCCCGCTTTTCCAGATCGAGAAAAACGGAGTGCCCTCCGAGGGTGCAGAATCCATACCAATCGGGAAACGGTCCGAGCGACGTAGGAATACTCCCTGTTTCATTGAAGGGCTGGAGCGCTTGAGGTCGTCGGGCGTCCGGGTTGCCGAATATTCACGCGCACGACCATTCGGATAGCCGAATGGCAGCAACGGTCAATCTGCCCGACTTAGACGTCTGCGCGCTGCTGGAAGATCTGTCCTGTGCGGCGAGGGAAAGGTGAGCCACGTCGCACGTGACGAACCGCAGCGTTTACGCTGTTGACAAATCGTGCAGCGATTCTCATAGTTTCACTCACGCAAACGTTTGCGATTCGTCGAAGTCTGCGACACGACGCGCATCCGGTGCCGATAAAATAATCATAATGTCGGAGTGATTCCATGAAGCTGCCATTCGCTGCACGTCTTCTTGCTGTTGCCGTGCTCACCGCAAGTGCTGTAACCCTGCCTCTCTCTTCTGCCTACGCTGACGACGCGAAGAAACCCACCGTCGCGCTGGTGATGAAATCCCTCGCCAACGAATTCTTCCTGACCATGGAAGACGGCGCGAAAGCCTACCAAAAAGACCATTCTGCTGATTTCGATCTGATCTCCAACGGCATCAAGAACGAATCCGACACGGCCGCGCAGATTGATATCGTCAATCAGATGATCGTCAAGAAAGTCGATGCGCTGGTGATTGCACCTGCGGACTCCAAAGCGCTGGCGTCCGTGCTCAAGAAGGCTCAGGACGCGGGTATCAAAGTCGTCAACATCGACAACCAGCTCGATGCCGACGTGCTGAAAAGCAAGGGCATGGAAGTGCCGTTCGTAGGCCCGAACAACCGCAAAGGCGCCAAGCTGGTGGGTGACTACCTGGCCAAGCAACTGACGGCGGGCGATCAGGTCGGCATCATCGAAGGCGTGCCAACCACAACGAACGCACAGCAGCGCACGGCGGGTTTCAAGGACGCGATGGAGGCTGCGCAGATGAAAATCGTCTCCACGCAGTCGGGTAACTGGGAAATCGACAAGGGCAACGCCGTTGCATCGGCCATGCTCAACGAATACCCGAACCTGAAAGCCTTGCTGGCCGGTAACGACAGCATGGCGCTGGGCGCTGTGTCGGCTGTCCGTGCAGCGGGCAAGGCGGGCAAGGTGCAGGTCGTCGGCTACGACAACATCAACGCGATCAAGCCGATGCTCAAGGATGGTCGGGTCCTCGCGACAGCTGACCAGTTTGCCGCGCGCCAGGCTGTGTTCGGCATCGACACTGCCTTGAAAATGGTCAAGGGCGAAAAGCTCGACATCAAGGACGGTGTCATCGAGACCCCGGTCGAACTCGTCACCAAGCCTCAGTAAACCGGCTGTCCTAAAACACCTGTAAATACCGCCTGCCCGCAAGGGCAGGCGCGTGGAGAGCGTTATGTCAGCGTCTGCTCAGGCCGCTGTTCTATCTGTCAGTGGCATCGGCAAAACCTACGCCCAACCTGTTCTCGGTGACATCGACCTGACGCTGATGCGTGGGGAAGTGTTGGCGTTGACGGGGGAGAACGGCGCAGGCAAAAGCACCTTGTCCAAAATCATCGGCGGGTTGGTGACACCCACCACCGGCCAGATGCAGTTTCAGGGGCAGGCCTACGAACCGGCGAGTCGCACCCAGGCTGAAAAACTGGGCGTGCGCATGGTCATGCAGGAGTTGAATTTGCTGCCCACATTGTCGGTGGCGGAGAACCTGTTCCTTGACAACCTGCCCAGCCGTGCCGGTTTCATCAATCGCAAGAAACTGCGTGAAGACGCAATCAAGGCCATGGCTCAAGTCGGGCTGGAAGCGATCGATCCCGACACGTTGGTCGGTGAACTAGGCATTGGTCATCAACAGATGGTCGAAATCGCCCGCAACCTGATCGGCGATTGCCACGTTTTGATTCTCGACGAGCCGACAGCGATGCTGACGGCCCGTGAAGTAGAGATGCTGTTCGAGCAGATCACCCGCTTGCAGGATCGCGGCGTTTCCATCGTTTACATCTCCCATCGCCTGGAAGAGCTGGCCCGCGTTGCGCAGCGAATCGCAGTGTTGCGTGACGGAAAACTCGTATGCGTCGACGCAATGGCCAACTACAACAGCGAGCAGTTGGTGACCCTGATGGTGGGTCGCGAACTGGGCGAGCAGATCGATCTGGGACAGCGCCAGATCGGTCACGTGGCGCTGTCGGTCAAAGGCTTGAGCCGTTCCGACAAAGTCCGCGATGTTTCCTTTGACGTCCGCGCGGGCGAGATTTTCGGCATTTCGGGACTGATCGGTGCGGGCCGTACCGAGCTGCTGCGCCTTATCTACGGCGCGGATGCGGCAGACAGTGGCTCCATTGCAGTCGGCAGCCCGCTGAAACCCGTGCGCGTGAACTCGCCGGTGGATGCTGTTAGCCACGGCATTGCCTTGATCACCGAGGACCGAAAGGGCGAAGGATTGCTGCTGTCGCAGTCGATCAGCGCCAACATTGCGCTGGGCAACATGGAAGCGATTTCCAGTGCCGGCGTCGTCAATGGCGCCGCTGAAATGTCCCTGGCCAGACGTCAGGTGGACGCCATGCGCATTCGCAGTTCGAGCCCGACTCAACTGGTGTCGGAATTGTCTGGCGGCAACCAGCAGAAAGTCGTGATCGGCCGGTGGCTGGAGCGTGACTGTCAGGTGATGCTGTTCGACGAGCCAACGCGCGGCATCGATGTCGGGGCCAAATTCGATATCTACGCGCTGCTGGGTGAACTGACCCGTCAGGGCAGGGCGCTGGTGGTGGTTTCCAGTGATTTGCGCGAATTGATGCTGATCTGCGACCGCATTGGCGTGTTGTCTGCCGGTCGCCTCATCGACACCTTCGAACGCGATACCTGGACACAGGACGAACTGCTCGCTGCCGCCTTCGCCGGCTATCAAAAACGTGATGCGCTGCTGTCTGAAGCAGCGCCCAGGAACGACTGATGAAAACCTCGACTCCTTCGGCCGCGCTGCCTTCTCCCGGCAAGCGCAGCGGCAACTATTTTGGCCTGGGCACCTACCTGGGCCTGGCGGGCGCGTTGCTCGCCATGATCGTGCTGTTCTCGCTGCTCAGCGATCACTTCCTGTCCTATGAAACCTTCAGCACGCTGGCCAACCAGATCCCTGACCTGATGGTGCTGGCGGTCGGCATGACGTTCATTCTGATCATCGGCGGGATTGACCTGTCGGTGGGGTCGGTGCTGGCCTTGGCGGCGTCGGCCGTCAGCGTGGCGATGCTCGGTTGGGGATGGGGCGTGTTCCCGTCGGCGTTGCTGGGCATGGTCTGCGCGACGGCGGCGGGTACGCTGACCGGCTCGATCACCGTGGCGTGGCGCATTCCGTCGTTCATCGTTTCGCTGGGCGTGCTGGAAATGGCCCGAGGCGTGGCGTATCAGCTGACCGATTCTCGCACCGCCTACATTGGTGACTCGTTTGCCTGGCTCTCCAATCCGTTTGCATTTGGCATCTCGCCTTCGTTCGTCATCGCGCTGCTGGTGATCTTCGCGGCTCAGGCAGTCCTCACTCGTACGGTGTTCGGTCGTTACCTGATCGGCATCGGCACCAATGAGGAAGCGGTGCGTCTGGCCGGGATCAATCCGAAGCCCTACAAGATTCTGGTGTTCTCGCTGATGGGGCTGCTGGCGGGCGTTGCTGCACTGTTTCAGATTTCGCGCCTGGAAGCGGCCGACCCGAACGCGGGGTCAGGGCTGGAGCTGCAAGTGATCGCTGCCGTGGTCATCGGTGGCACCAGCCTGATGGGCGGACGTGGCTCTGTCATCAGTACGTTCTTCGGTGTGCTGATCATCTCCGTGCTGGCGGCGGGCCTTGCGCAGATCGGCGCAACGGAGCCGACCAAGCGCATCATCACCGGTGCTGTGATCGTGGTCGCGGTGATCCTCGACACCTACCGCAGCAATCGCGCACGGCGGCGCGGCTGATATGGCCACCATCAAAGATGTGGCTGCAATTGCAGGCATTTCGTACACCACCGTGTCGCATGTTCTCAACAGAACACGACCGGTGAGCGACGAGGTGCGCAAGAAAGTGGAAGCTGCCATTGTGCAACTGGACTACGTGCCCAGTGCCGTGGCGCGCTCCCTGAAAGCCAAATCCACCGCGACCATCGGGTTGCTGATTCCCAACGGCATTAACCCTTACTTTGCCGAGCTTGCTCGAGGCATTGAAGACTATTGCGAGCGTAACGGGTTCTGCGTGATTCTCTGCAACTCCGACGACAACCTGGACAAGCAACGCAATTATTTACGCGTGCTGCTGGAGAAGCGAGTGGACGGTCTGATCGTTTCGTCGGTGGGCGGCGGCGACAGTCTGGTCGACAGCCTGGCGTCGGTCAGGACGCCGATGGTCATCGTCGACCGTGATCTGGAAAACATCACCGCCGATCTGGTGCGCATCGACCATGAGCTGGGCGCTTATCTGGCCACCTCGCACTTGCTGGGGTTGGGGCATCGCCACATCGCCTGTATTAGCGGACCCGCTGAAACCAGCGTTGCCCGCATGCGTCTGGCCGGGTATCACCGCGCGATGCAGGAAGCGGGTATCGACGTTCCGGACAGCTGGGTCGTGGAGAGCGATTTCACCGGGCCCAGCGGCTACAGGGCTGCCGGCACATTGCTGGAAAACGATAGGCCGACGGCGATCTTTGCTGCCAACGATATGGTAGGGATCGGGGTGCTGCGTGCGGCGGCCGAACGCAACGTACGTGTCCCCGCCGATCTTTCGGTGATCGGCTTCGATGACATTCAGATGAGTCAGTACGTTTTCCCGGCGCTGACCACCGTGGGCCAGTCGATTCTGCAGCTGGGTGAGCGCGCCGCCGAGGTGTTGCTCAAGCGGATTTCGACTCGCGGCGACAGCGCGGTGCAGCAGCTGATTGTTGCCCCAAGCATCGTGCTGCGTGAATCCACTGCGCCGCCAACCAACGCATTCAACGAGTTTCGCTGAGCCGGGCCCCGTGTCCGGATTGAAGAGTAAAGACGTCATGCAAGCAAAAGTAGTGATAGTGGGCAGCCTCAACATGGACCTGGTGACGCGTGCACCGCGTTTGCCGCGCGCCGGTGAAACACTCGCCGGCCAGTCGTTCGTCACGGTGCCGGGCGGGAAGGGCGCAAACCAGGCGGTCGCCGCTGCGCGTCTCGGCGCCAGTGTGGCCATGATCGGCTGTGTCGGTGATGACGCCTACGGTGAGCAGCTGCGCGCCGCGTTGCTGGCGGAGGGCATTGATTGTCAGGCCGTGACTGCCATTGCCGGTGAGTCGACCGGGGTTGCCCTGATTGTGGTGGACGACAGCAGCCAGAACGCGATCGTCATCGTTGCCGGCGGTAATGGGCACGTCAGCGCCGGTGTGGTCGACAGTTTCGACGCATTGCTAAGCCAGGCCGAGGTGATCATCTGTCAGCTCGAAGTCCCGATGGCCACCGTCGGCCATGTCCTCAAGCGTGGGCGCGAGCTGAATAAGACGGTCATCCTCAATCCGGCTCCCGCCAGCGGTCCATTGCCAGCCGAATGGTACGCCTGGATTGATTATCTGATCCCGAACGAAAGCGAGGCCACGGCATTGACGGGGTTGCCGGTCGACAGCGTGGCGACGGCCGATGCCGCTGCCACTGCCCTGCTTGCGTCGGGCGTGAGCAAGGTCATTGTCACGCTGGGTGAGCAGGGGGCGTTATCCGCCAGTCAGGCAGGCTCTGCGCATTTCCCCGCGCCGAAGGTCAAACCGGTCGATACCACTGCCGCCGGTGACACGTTTGTCGGCGGATTCGCGGCGGCGCTCGCTGAAGGCAAATCCGAGCCGGACGCCATACGTTTCGGACAGATCGCCGCAGCGTTGTCCGTCACCCGTTCCGGCGCTCAGCCTTCCATTCCGACGTTCAACGAAGTCCAGGGTTATTAACCATGAAAAAAACACCACTGCTCAATATCGCGCTGTCACGGGTGGTCGCGTCGCTGGGGCACGGCGATGTCCTGATGATCGTCGATGCCGGGATGCCGGTGCCTGCGGGGGTCGAGCTCATTGATCTGGCCGTCACCCACGGGGTGCCTGACTTCGTCAGTGTGTTGAACACCGTGCTCGCCGAAATGCAGGTGGAAAGCCACGTGCTCGCAGATGAAATGCGTGAAAAGCAACCGCCGGCGCTGGCCGTGCTCGACACGCTTAACGCCGCAGGGCATCTGGGCGAGCAGCGTCTTGTCAGTCATGAAGCGTTGAAACAGTTGAGCCGCAACGCTCGCGCCATTGTGCGCACCGGCGAATGCCAGCCGTATACGAACATTGCACTGGTGTCCGGCGTCGTCTTCTGACGCCACCGCTTTCCGTGCCATCCTCAAGAAACAGGGAGTTTCCTATGCACACATGTCGTCACATTTTCGTTCACCTGATCAGGAGTGTTGCTCTGTTGGCCATTCTTTCCGCCACGGCTGTTCAAGCAGCCGAAAAACGCGATCTGATCATCGACACCGATCCCGGGGCGGACGACGTCGTTGCGCTGCTGTTGGCATTGGCGTCCCCTGAAGAACTGAATGTCATGGCGATCACCACGGTGGCGGGGAACGTGCGCATTGACAAGACGTCGCGCAACGCACGCCTGGCCCGAGAGTGGGCAGGGCGCGAGGAGGTTCCGGTTTACGCGGGCGCGGGTCGGCCGTTGGTGCGCACGCCGATTTATGCCGAGAACATTCACGGCAAGGAAGGCTTGCCGGGCGTAGAGGTGCACGAACCGAAAAAAGGTCTGGCGCAGGGTAATGCGGTGCAGTACCTGGTGGAGACGTTGCGCAACGCCGCGCCTCACAGCATCACCATTGCCATGCTGGGACCGCAGACCAATCTGGCCCTCGCGCTGGTTCAAGCGCCCGACATCACCCAGGGCATCAAGGAAGTGGTGGTCATGGGCGGTGCGCATTTCAACGGCGGTAACATCACGCCCGTGGCGGAATTCAACCTCTACGCCGATCCGGATGCCGCCAAGGTGGTCCTCGCCAGCGGGGTCAAACTGACCTATGTGCCGCTGGATGTGACGCACAAGATGCTCACCAGCGATCAGCGCCTCAAGCAGATCGAAGCCTTGAACAATCAGGCGGGCAAGCTGGTCGGCAGCATTCTCAATGAATACGTCAAGGCTGACATGGTGCATTACGGGCTGCCGGGTGGTCCGGTGCATGACGCCAGCGTCATCGCGTGGCTGCTGAAGCCGGAGCTGTTCAGCGGCAGGCAGGTCAACCTGGTGATCGACAGCCGCGAAGGCCCTGGCTTTGGTCAGACGGTCGCCGACTGGTATGACACGCTGGGACAGAACAAGAACGTGTTCTGGGTCGAAAATGGCGATGCCCAAGGTTTCTTCGACCTCCTGACCCAGCGTCTTGGACGTCTCAAGTAACCGCGGTCAGGCGTTGTCCAGCACCGCCGTGGAATAGCGCAGAAACACCTGATTCATGAAGTTCTGGGCGCCCGAGGTGCCCAGTTCCTTGACCAGCAGATCGACTGCGATGATGGCCAGCTCCTCCGGGCTTCCCGGGCTGTGTGCACAATGTCCCTGGGGCCATTTGGCCTTGATGTCCGCATCGATCGATACGATTGTCATGGTGTTTCATCCCTCTCGAAAACGGTCAATTCCTGCCATCGATACCCGCGCTTGAGGGTGCGAGCAGGGCGTGCAGTAAACCATCTTGTCTGGTTTTGCGCACTGCGACTTAGGCATGAACACCGATGCATGCCAGAATTGGCGACTTTCATGTCAGGGCCTTACCGGTGTCTATCGATCTTACCGATTCACGATCTTTTACCCTCGACGCTGTGAGGCAGATGATCGCAAGCGCAAATGACAATACCCATAATCAGTTAAGGGTCAGCCGTGATGGCAAGGCATGGCTGTCCAGCGCGGCAGTGGGTGGGGTTGATATCGAGGGCCTGTTGTTTCGCCTTGAAACCTGGGCTGCCGGCTCCGGCTGTGTTGGTCCTGTCGCCGCGAGCGATGCGGTCTGGGTGACGCAGATCTACAACGCGCTGCGGGATAACTGGGCTGAACCGCGCGTTGATTATGTGGATGTGTACTAGCGTTACCCTGCTCGGATTGAGTCAGTTCCTAAACGTTTTGTGACGATTTGTTTGCCCTGACCACGGCAGGTCTCCGGCAGACTCCGGCCTTCGTCGGCGACACGGCCAGCCGCGTCTTTAAGGGTGTCAACGAAACCCTGCGGATCGAGCGCTGTCGCACAGGTTCTGGTTCACGTTAAACGTAAGGAGCATATATGCCCTGGAAACATGCATCATCGGGTCTGGTTATGTTGGCAGCCGTGTTGGCGGGGTGCAGCAGTACCTCCGAGACGTCGAAACCTGCCGAGAGCGCGGTTGCTACCGAATCCGGTCATTCCCGTTGTGATGCTGGCGCCGCGCAATTCGCGGTGGGCAAACCGGCATCGGCGGCCTTGCTGGAGCAGGCGCGCGTCAAGGCGGGCGCACAGACGGCCAGAGTGCTTGGGCCCAACGACATGGTCACGCTGGAGTACCGATCTGATCGCCTGAATCTGAATACCGATCAGGCCACAACGGTCAATCGCGTCAACTGTGGCTAAGCACCGTTTTTGAGGCAAAAAAAACCCCGTCAGTGACGGGGTTTTTTTAGCACGCTCGGATTACTCCGGGCGAACCTGAGCGGCTTGCATGCCCTTTTGGCCTTTCTCAGCCACGAAAGAGACAGTCTGGCCTTCTTTCAGGCTTTTGAAACCGTCGGATTCGATAGCTTTGAAGTGTACGAACAGGTCGTCACCGCCACCTTGTGGAGTGATAAAGCCGAAGCCTTTTTCATCGTTGAACCATTTTACGGTGCCGGTTTGGCGATTAGACATGGTGTATCTCCAGAAACATAATTTTCAGTAGTGCTGTGTTGCTCAGGCCAACTGGGCACACGGTGGCTATCATAGTCGAATTGTGTGAATGCTGGACTTTTTCAGTAAGAACTTTGCGTCAGTGCCGCAAATATAGTGAGCAAAAAGCGCGGCCACTTAACTGTTTCAACCAGGAGATGAGCCGCCGTTCAGAGCAGTCCGAGTGACCGAAGCCCCCGTATTTCGCGGGCTTCGGTCATTCTTGGTAGATGTCTTGTCGGGAAGGCTGCGACCTTCTCATCGCGGAATGTAAATTTTTTATTTTTTGCCTTTGAGGCAGTTTTCGCTCACGGCTTTTTGCAGGCGAGAGGTCATTTCGGTACTCGGAGGCGTCGTTTTGTCATTCAACGAAGCGATCTCCTTGTCCGAGAAATTCTTGTTGATCTGTTGAGCGCCGCATTCGCAATGCGCTTGTACGGCCTTGGCGTCCATCCCCGGATTATTCTGGGTGGCGGCGGCGGAGCACTCATTCATGTAAGTCGTCTTGGTTTTTGCGTCCATGGCGGCATGAGCGCTGATCGGAAGAGTCAACGCCAACGGTGCAAGGAGGGCGGCAACACGTAGAAGCTTCATGGTGGTTTCCTTTTTGTCTGTGGAACCTGCGAAAGCACAGGTCTTTAACGGGCCTCGGTTAATCTGACGGCAGGGATTCGCACCAGTTCAGTGTTCGGAGCTTTCCCACAGTGACTGAAGAAAACTTTATAGCCGCAGCAACCGGGTTATATGACCCGCGACAGACGGGCTGTGCTAGGATGCGCGTCCTGTAGATTCGCTCGCGTCTCGCGGGGCAGGGATTGCTTGAAGCGATTCCTGTCGATTTCGTCAAATCCAGTCACTCTGGTTCGGTCCAACGGTTGGCCCTCGGGCTCCTGCCACTGTGAGGCAGGTACACCACCGAATCGCGTACTGGCTCTATCCCAACCCACGTGACCTTTGGTAGGGGTCACCACTAGGAGAGGAGGCGCCATGCCAACTATTACTCTTCCCGACGGCAGTCAACGTTCTTTCGATCACCCGGTATCCGTTGCCGAGGTCGCGGCCTCCATTGGCGCAGGCCTTGCCAAGGCCACCGTGGCCGGCAAGGTCAACGGTCAATTGGTCGATGCCAGTGACATCATTGCTGCCGACGCGAGTCTGCAAATCATCACCCCGAAAGACCAGGAAGGCCTGGAGATCATTCGTCACTCCTGCGCCCACCTGGTTGGCCATGCGGTCAAGCAGCTGTACCCGACCGCGAAAATGGTGATCGGTCCTGTCATCGATGACGGCTTCTATTACGATATCGCCTACGAGCGCCCGTTCACGCCAGACGACATGGCGGCGATCGAGCAGCGCATGCAGCAGCTGATCGAAAAGGATTACGACGTCATCAAGAAGGTCACTCCGCGCGCGGAAGTGATCGAAGTGTTCAAGGCACGTGGCGAAGACTACAAATTGCGCCTGGTCGAGGACATGCCGAATGAAACGGCGATGGGCCTCTACTACCACGAAGAATATGTCGACATGTGCCGTGGTCCGCACGTGCCGAATACCCGCTTCCTCAAATCGTTCAAGCTGACCAAGCTGTCCGGTGCCTACTGGCGCGGCGACGCCAAGAACGAGCAGCTGCAGCGCGTGTACGGCACCGCCTGGGCTGACAAGAAGCAACTGGCTGCTTATATCCAGCGCATCGAAGAAGCTGAAAAACGCGACCATCGCAAGATCGGCAAGCGTTTGGGCCTGTTCCACACGCAAGAAGAAGCGCCAGGCATGGTGTTCTGGCATCCCAACGGCTGGACGCTGTATCAGGTGCTTGAGCAATACATGCGCAAGACTCAGCGTGAAAATGGCTATCTGGAAATCAAGACGCCGCAAGTGGTTGACCGCTCGCTGTGGGAGAAATCCGGGCACTGGGCCAACTACGCTGAAAACATGTTCACCACCGAGTCGGAAAGCCGCGACTACGCGATCAAGCCGATGAACTGCCCTTGCCATGTGCAGGTGTTCAATCAAGGCCTGAAGAGCTACCGCGAGCTGCCGATGCGTCTGGCCGAGTTCGGTGCCTGCCACCGTAACGAGCCGTCGGGTGCGCTGCACGGCATCATGCGTGTGCGTGCGTTCACTCAGGATGATGCCCACATTTTCTGCACCGAAGAGCAGATGCAGGCCGAATCCGCTGCATTCATCAAGCTGACCATGGATGTCTATGCCGACTTCGGCTTCAAGGACATCGAGATGAAGCTGTCGACTCGCCCGGAAAAGCGTGTCGGTTCGGATGACTTGTGGGATCGCGCGGAAGCTGCGTTGGCCGCTGCGCTGGACAGCGCCGGCCTGCCGTACGATCTGCAGCCGGGCGAGGGCGCGTTCTATGGTCCGAAAATTGAATTTTCCCTCAAGGACTGCTTGGGTCGCGTGTGGCAATGCGGTACATTGCAGCTCGATTTCAACCTGCCAATCCGTTTGGGTGCCGAATTCGTTTCGGAAGACAACGGTCGTAAGCATCCGGTCATGTTGCACCGTGCGATTCTCGGTTCCTTCGAGCGTTTCATCGGAATTCTGATCGAGCACTACGAAGGTGCATTCCCCGCCTGGCTGGCGCCAACTCAGGCAGTGATCATGAATATCACTGATAAACAGGCAGATTTTGCCCTTGAGGTGGAAAAAACTCTGGCTGAAAGCGGGTTTCGTGCCAAGTCCGACTTGAGAAATGAAAAGATCGGCTTTAAAATCCGCGAGCATACTTTGCTCAAGGTTCCTTATCTCCTCGTTATCGGAGATCGGGAGGTTGAAACGCAAACTGTCGCTGTGCGTACCCGTGAAGGCGCAGACCTCGGCTCAATGCCGGTCGCTCAATTCTCGGAGTTTCTTGCACAAGCGGTTTCCCGGCGTGGTCGCCAAGATTCGGAGTAATTATTATTAAGCGTGAAATGAGACAAGATAAACGAGCTGCACCGAAGGCCCCGATCAACGAGAATATCTCGGCACGCGAGGTTCGGTTAATTGGCGCTGACGGCGAGCAGGTTGGCATCGTCTCGATTGATGAAGCGCTTCGTATAGCTGAAGAAGCCAAGCTCGATCTGGTAGAAATTTCTGCCGACGCAGTACCGCCTGTCTGTCGTGTGATGGACTACGGCAAATCGATCTTCGAGAAGAAGAAGCAGATTGCTGCGGCGAAGAAGAACCAGAAGCAGATTCAGGTTAAAGAAATCAAGTTTCGTCCAGGGACGGAGGAAGGGGATTACCAGGTAAAACTACGCAACCTGGTACGTTTCCTGAGTGACGGGGACAGGGCCAAGGTATCGTTGAGATTCCGCGGTCGTGAGATGGCCCACCAGGAGCTGGGTATGGAGCTGTTGAAGCGGGTCGAACAAGACCTGCTCGAATACGGCGCCGTCGAACAGCATCCTAAGATGGAAGGACGCCAGCTGATCATGGTCATCGCCCCGAAAAAGAAGAAATAACCACCAGGGCACGGCAGGCCTTGCGGTTATGTTTATCAACTGAATGCGGAGTATCCGAACATGCCAAAGATGAAGACTAAAAGTGGTGCAGCTAAGCGGTTTCTGAAAACCGCGAATGGCATCAAGCACAAGCACGCTTTCAAGAGCCACATCCTGACCAAAATGTCGACCAAGCGTAAGCGTCAACTGCGCGGAAGCAGCCTGCTGCATCCGTCTGACGTGGCAAAAGTCGAGCGCATGCTGCGCCTTCGTTAATTTTGATCAAGAATAGAGGAAGTAACTCATGGCTCGTGTAAAGCGTGGCGTCATTGCCCGTAAGCGTCACAAAAAAATTCTGAAACTTGCTAAAGGCTACTACGGCGCGCGTTCACGCGTATTCCGTGTTGCCAAGCAAGCGGTAATCAAGGCAGGCCAATACGCCTACCGTGACCGTCGTCAGAAAAAACGTCAGTTCCGCGCTCTGTGGATCGCTCGTATCAACGCTGGTGCGCGTGTCAACGGTCTGTCCTACAGCCGTTTCATCGCTGGCCTGAAAAAAGCGTCGATCGAAATCGACCGTAAGGTTCTGGCTGATCTGGCAGTGAACGAAAAAGCGGCGTTTGCTGCGATTGTCGAGAAAGCTAAAGCCACTCTGGCCTAAGTCCCCGGCAATCACCGGACCTCGTTACGGGGTTCGGTGTTAAACGTCATAGATAGGGGAAGAGCCTTGTAAGCTCTTCCCCTATTTCGTATCTGGAGTCTGTACATGGAAAACCTGGACGCGCTGGTCTCTCAAGCACTTGAGGCTGTGCAAAGCGCCGAAGATATCAATGCCCTGGAGCAAATCCGGGTTCACTACCTCGGCAAGAAGGGTGAATTGACTCAGGTGATGAAGACCCTGGGGAATTTGCCGGCTGAAGAGCGTCCGCAAGTCGGTGCGCTGATCAACGTTGCCAAGGAGCGTGTCACAGAGGTTCTCAATGCGCGTAAGGCGTCCTTCGAGGAAGCGGATCTTGCCGCCAAACTCGCCGCCGAATCGATTGACGTAACCCTGCCTGGCCGCGGACAGACCACTGGTGGTCTGCACCCCGTCACCCGGACTCTGGAACGTATCGAACAATTCTTCACCCACATAGGCTACGGCATCGCCGAAGGCCCTGAGGTGGAAGACGATTACCACAACTTCGAAGCGCTCAACATCCCAGGCCACCACCCGGCCCGGTCGATGCACGACACCTTCTATTTCAATGCGAACATGTTGCTGCGCACCCATACCTCGCCGGTACAGGTCCGCACCATGGAATCGAACAAGCCGCCGATCCGCATCGTCTGCCCAGGCCGTGTGTACCGTAGCGACTCCGATATCACTCACTCTCCGATGTTCCATCAGGTCGAAGGCCTGCTGGTCGACCGCGATATCAACTTCGCCGACCTGAAAGGAACCATCGAGGAGTTTCTGCGCGTGTTCTTTGAAAAAGAACTGGCAGTGCGTTTCCGCCCCTCGTATTTCCCGTTCACCGAGCCGTCCGCCGAAGTCGATATGGAATGCGTGATGTGCAGCGGTAAAGGCTGCCGCGTCTGCAAGCAGACCGGCTGGCTGGAAGTCATGGGCTGCGGCATGGTTCATCCGAACGTGCTGCGTATGTCCGGCATCGATCCGGAAGAATTCCAGGGCTTTGCTTTCGGCATGGGCGCAGAGCGTCTCGCCATGCTGCGTTACGGCGTCAATGACTTGCGCCTGTTCTTCGACAACGACTTGCGGTTCCTCGCGCAATTTCGCTAGGAACCCTGCGCGACGCCACCGGATGGGTGGTGTTCGTGCGGCGGTCAGGTCGCAGATCCGTAACGAATCTATCAGGAGAGCAGGATGAAATTCAGTGAACAGTGGTTGCGTGGCTGGGTAAGCCCGCAAGTCTCCCGTGACGAGCTGGTAGCGCGTCTGTCCATGGCAGGGCTGGAGGTCGACAGCGTGACCCCGGCCGCCGGAGTTTTCAGTGGTGTTGTAGTCGGTGAGGTCGTGAGCACCGAACAGCATCCAGACGCTGACAAACTGCGCGTTTGTCAGGTCAGCAATGGTTCGGAAACGTTTCAGGTTGTCTGCGGTGCGCCCAACGTGCGCCCGGGCCTGAAGATTCCTTTCGCCATGATCGGCGCCGAATTGCCGGGCGACTTCAAGATCAAGAAGGCGAAGCTGCGTGGCGTCGAGTCCAATGGCATGCTCTGCTCACAGGCTGAACTGCAAGTGGGCGAGGGCAACGACGGCCTGATGGAATTGCCGGCCGATGCACCGGTGGGCAAGGATTTCCGTGCCTACCTGGAGCTGGACGACGCCAGTATCGAAGTCGACCTGACGCCTAACCGTGGCGACTGCCTGTCCGTCGCCGGTCTGGCCCGTGAAGTGGGCGCGTTGTATGACGCGACCGTCACACGCCCGCAGGTTGCCGTTGTTCCAGCGGTCCACGATGAAGTGCGCCCGGTCGACGTCCTGGCCCCGGCTGCCTGCCCGCGTTACCTGGGTCGTGTCATTCGTAATGTTGACCTGTCGCGTCCGACCCCGCTCTGGATGGTCGAGCGCCTGCGCCGCTCCGACGTGCGCAGCATCGACGCCGCCGTCGACATCACCAACTACGTCATGCTCGAGCTGGGCCAGCCACTGCACGCATTCGACCTCGCCGAGATCAACGGCGGGATCCGTGTTCGAATGGCGGAAGAGGGCGAGAAGCTTGTTCTGCTGGACGGCCAGGAAGTCAGCCTGCGCGCCGACACCCTGGTCATCGCCGACCACCAGCGTGCGTTGGCTATCGCTGGCGTGATGGGTGGCGAACACAGTGGCGTAAACACTGCGACCACGCGTGACATCTTCCTGGAAAGTGCTTTCTTCGATCAGATCGCAGTCGCCGGTAAAGCGCGCTCGTATGGTCTGCACACCGACGCTTCGCACCGCTATGAGCGCGGTGTTGACTGGCAGCTGGCGCGTGAAGCGATGGAACGAGCCACGGGCCTGCTTCTGGAGATCACGGGCGGCGAAGCCGGTCCGATCATCGAAACCGTCAGCGAGCAATACCTGCCGTCGATCGCACCCGTGATTCTGCGCGCCGATCGTATCGAGCAGATGCTCGGCATGAAGATGGAAGCGACTGAAGTCGAGCGCCTGCTCTCCGGGTTGGGCCTTGACGTTGCCGCTGATACGGCCGGCCAATGGCGCGTTGAAGTGCCAAGTCACCGTTTCGACATCTCGCTCGAAGTCGACTTGATTGAAGAACTGGCGCGTCTGTACGGTTACAACCGCCTGCCGGTTCGCTATCCGCAGGCACGTCTGGCACCCCAGGCCCGCGCCGAAGCGCAGGGTGATCTGCCAGCGCTGCGTCGTCTGTTGGTCGCGCGGGGATACCAGGAAGCAATTACGTACAGCTTCATCGATCAGAAATGGTTCGAACTGTTCAATCCTGGCGTCGAACCGCTGCTGTTGGCCAATCCGATTTCCGCCGACATGGCGGCCATGCGTTCGTCGCTGTGGCCAGGTCTGGTCAAGGTGCTTCAGCACAACCTCAATCGCCAACAGGACCGCGTACGCCTGTTCGAAAGTGGTCTGCGCTTCGTTGGTCAACTGGAAGGTTTGAAACAAGAGCCTATGCTGGCAGGTGTGATCTGCGGCAGCCGTTTTCCTGAAGGTTGGGCGCAGGGGCGCGATGCCGTGGACTTCTTCGACGTCAAGGCCGACGTTGAAGCCGTGCTTGGCTTCGCAGGTGCACTGGATGACTTCCGCTTCGTCCCGGGCAAACACCCGGCGCTTCATCCGGGCCAGACCGCGCGCATTGAGCGAGACGGTCGCGAAGTCGGGTACATCGGCGCCTTGCACCCGGAGCTGAGCAAGACGCTGGGCCTTGATCGTCCGGTCTTCGTGTTCGAACTGGTCCTGGCTGATGTTGCGCAGGGGCGTCTACCGAAATTCCACGAATTGTCGCGCTTCCCTGAGGTCCGTCGTGACCTGGCATTGCTCGCAGATCGTGAGGTTGCGGCGACGGCGGTGATGGACGTTATTCGTGAAAATGCAGGGGAATGGCTGACAGACCTCAGGTTATTTGATGTTTATCAGGGTAAAGGCATTGATCCGCATAGAAAAAGCCTTGCAGTTGGCTTGACCTGGCAACATCCATCGCGCACTCTTACTGACGATGAGGTAAACGCTTCGACGCAGCAAATTCTCACCTCGCTTGAGGAAAGGTTAAACGCCACGTTAAGGAAGTAGCGTATGGGGGCTCTGACGAAAGCTGAGATGGCCGAACGTCTGTACGAAGAGCTAGGCCTGAATAAACGAGAAGCCAAGGAACTGGTTGAGCTGTTCTTTGAGGAAATCAGGCACGCTCTGGAAGATAACGAGCAGGTCAAATTGTCCGGATTCGGCAATTTTGACCTGCGAGATAAACGCCAGCGACCGGGTCGAAATCCCAAGACAGGGGAAGAAATTCCGATTACGGCTCGCCGTGTGGTCACCTTTCGCCCAGGGCAGAAACTGAAGGCCCGAGTTGAGGCTTATGCTGGAACCAAGTCATAACGACGAGCTACCGCCTATTCCCGGCAAACGCTACTTCACCATCGGTGAAGTCAGCGAGCTCTGCGCGGTCAAACCGCACGTTCTGCGTTATTGGGAGCAGGAGTTTCCTCAACTCAACCCGGTCAAGCGCCGCGGGAATCGTCGGTATTATCAGCGACAGGACGTGCTGATGATCCGACAGATCCGTGCGTTGCTGTATGACCAGGGGTTCACCATCGGCGGCGCCCGCTTGCGGATGTCCAGCGATGAGGTCAAGGATGATTCCTTGCAGTACAAGCAACTGATCAAACAAATGATCACTGAACTGGAAGATGTTTTGGTCGTGCTGCGCACCTGACGCCGTTCAATCAAAATACTTCCATCATTCAAAAGCTTAGGGTATATTCCTCGACGCTTTCGCAAGAAGCGACAACAGATTCACGCCTAGTCGGGGCGTAGCGCAGTCCGGTAGCGCACTAGCATGGGGTGCTAGGGGTCGAGTGTTCGAATCACTCCGTCCCGACCATATATTTCAATGACTTAGCCGCCTTTTGGTGGCTTTGTTGTTTCTAGGTCAGTGACTTTTCGAGTGACCCTGCCGTTTTTCATCATGCATTCCTCCTCTTCAGAATCGTCAGCGCTGGTGCGCGCGAGTCGGTTACTGATACCTTATTTGCCGCTGCAATCAGTTGATCCAGCTCTGCTGCTGAGTAGTGACTGGTGATGCTTCCGTTCTTGTGGCCCAGCAATGCCTTGCGATCCTCTTCTGTCACGCCTGCTGCACGCAGCCTTCTGCCAAAGGTGTGCTTCAGGTCGTGAACACGGATGCGCAAATACCCATCGTGAGCCTTGCGCAGGAACTTCTCCCCCCATTTCGCCGCCGCCCTGACTCGTGCCTTCTTCCAGGCCGAGTCATTCATGCGGTGAACGGTCGTTTCATTCCCTTCACTATCTGGCTTGCCAAACGGAAACACGTACAGCGGATGCTTGCCGCGCTGCTGCTCGATGACTGATTTTGCAACGTCATTCAAAATCACCAAGCGCTCATCCCGGTTTTTCACGCCGGCCTTCGCGCTTCGGCCGCCAAACCCGGCTGGGATCAGAAACACACTGGTCTTCAACTCGGGTACCGGAATTTCCCAATCCCACTGTAATTTGCACACCTCTTGCTCCCGGCAGCCGGTGTTCACCTTGAAAATTGCCATCGTCTGAAGGTGCGCCGGTAACTCAGCGAACAGAATCGATTGCTCATCCCGCGACAAAGGGTAGGGCTTTCGGGAGTTCGTCTTTTCGTCCAGCAGTGAAATCATCGGCACCACGTCCAGCCATGGGCGCCGCTCTTCGTCCCGCCACTTCCTTGCGCAAAGATTCAGAACCCTGATGACGCGTTGCAGCGCGATCACAGCGCGCACATGCTCTACGTAGATCTTGATGCCGGGGTTTGTGCTTGGGGATTCAAGGTCGAACCGCCCAGCAATGTCGTCCGACAGGTCTTTCAGCGCTTCTGTCAGCTCGTTTATTGCATCCAGCGACCGTTAGGCGGCATGAAATTTCCTTGTCAAATAGATTGCTCTCGTGGACTCAGGCCGGGTGATCATCGGTGGTAGCGCCAAATTTTCACTTTCTGCCGATGTTTTATGACTTTCGAAGCCGCCGAGGAGTGATAAATCCAAAGCACCTCGAATACGTACATCGGGCACGCGCCCAATAGCATGGCAACTGGTGAGGCTGACAAGGGATGATCAGATACGGTCACGACGTTCTTGAGTCCTGCCGCAAGAATCCAGAACCCGAACCAGAGCAAGAATATGATCTGTGAGGTGTGTCCACGGCTCACCTCTCGGGCTATCCAGGCTTCGTCAAACCGGTAGGTACGCAGAAATCTCAGTTCGCGAAGTCGGACGCCTCTCGCTAGTGATTGTTTTGAGCCTGCACGTCGACGAAACCGCGCTATAACCCACGTGGAAGAGCTTAGCGACACGCTCTTGAGCTTCCGCCATGCCAGAGTAGCTATGGCGACGGCGACCGTGCCAATGATGCCATCGGCACCGGCGTTCCAGATGCGGTCGAGAAAAGCCAAAGCTGATGAAAGGTCAATCTGCATGAGTGGAGTGATTTGCGTTGGTAAAGGGGCTTATGTTTCGGTGTGGTCAGGTTGCGGATCAAGCATCGCGAGCATCATTTGGTCATGCACCGCTCGTGTTGCCCTATAGAACATGCGTCGATCCAGCAGCAGGGTTTTCATGCAGCGAGCGAAGGCGAGATGTTTTGGCTCCGCGGATATAGCTACGACCCTGTCGCTGCTCGTGTACGTCACCCTCCAAGTGGTAACGCCTAATCAGGCCGTCGTCCCGTTTGGTGTGACCGAGGAGTTTGAAGGTGAGGGCAGACATTCCACATTCCTTGTTCGTTGCCTAGCTGAGATACCTAGGTTTCAGAGCTACTCGTAGCAGGACTCAAGGGTCTGGACTTCTCCAAGCGCCCATACGCGATGCTGTCGCGAGTCGTGTCCATTTGTTTGATCGAATCCGAGCGCAGCTCCGACATGCCAGCGAACGGTTAACGCTTTTTCTTTGGCATATCCGTTGAGATTTTCATCGATGCTCAGGTCGTTCACAAGGTGCTGAACTGCTGAGAAAAGGGCTGATCGCTCAAATACGGTGTTCGCATCGTCGAGAGCGTCAACGAGTGTGGAAAGCGCTTCAACCTTTGCCTTTATGTGGCTCATCTATCACTCCAGTAAACGATCGTGACCTGAACACGGGTATCCCGAATTTTGTCTCCATCCAGAATCTTGAGAGGGGACTTCGGTTCGGTGACACTGACTGAAACGAGGTATTCCTCTGTCACGCCGAACTCAGCTGCCCGCTCGTTGAAATCGCTCAGGATCTAGCTGACGCTGAGCCCCGCAACCTCGTAGCATCTTAATTTACGCATGAATTTTCCTTGTTTGTAAGCTTATCTCGGATGGTAGGGCAGTTGAGCACAGCGGGGCGAGCAGCGTCTATTCCCGATCTCTTACCATTTTGATGAAGTCCTCATTAGGTGGAACGTTCTCAACGGGGGTCGTGAGAAAGCGCGCTTCACGATGAATCATTGCGCTAAGCAATTCGCCAGGAGTGGCGCCATATTTCTCTGAAGTTTGACGAAGTGCTCATACGCTGGTGGGTCGATCGGAACCAGGTTATTCAATGACTTAGCCCAACCTTTTCAGGTCGGGCTTTTTCATGCTTCGGGGAAATTTCGGGACTTCATCTTTCTATGCCTGCCTCCCTTCAGCATTGTCAGAACCGGTCCTCTCAAATCGGTTGCCGACACCATATTTGCCTTTAACTCAAGCGGGTGTCTCTTAAGCCGATAGCCTTGAACTGCATTCCGCAGTGCATGGAGGCGTTATGAAGAGAATCGCAATCGCTGGGTTAGTCGCTTTGCTGTCGATAGTGTCGGTGTCCGCTTCGGCCTGTCCTAAGGGCACGCATCCGACTGGCGGGACAGGGTCCCATCACAAGGGCGGAACCTGCGTTTAATTGGAAGCCCAGCGGTGTGCTGGGCTTTTTGCCTCAGCTTCAAGCCGTCGCATTTGGAGCCGAAACCACGGTGTATGACAGCCCTTCCAGCGTGAAAAGGGTTCTCCACTCAAGATGGCCGGGCTTTGGCTCGCAGAGCAGCTGTACGGAGGACTCGTATACCGCTTCGACAATCGCGATATCGCCTGGCGCTGCCTCCTTGGCGTTGATCCAGTCAACACGTGCGGTCGCGGATGGATCGATGCGCGCCAGCCTGACCCAATCGCCTTGATAGAGCTGTTCATTGGAATCCGACACTTTTGTCCCTTCGCCAAAACCTATTGTGCGCAAGGCTACCTTGAGTTCGCAGACTTGCCCAACTCGATTGGAATGCTGCTTCGGCCCTTTCAGTAAGGGCGTGTCTATCATCCAGCGAGCCAGGCTAGCGATCATTTCGGCGCCAATTGACGCCGAAGACAAGGTATAAACCGGTCGTCTCCTATGTCTGATGGCTCATTGCTAGCCTCGTTTCCTTCTGCTATACCCGCTTGGCGGCTGTTAAGAAATCGAGACAGCGTTGAGGGATCGAGGTCCTAAAGTTGAACCAATCTTCAAACTTCCAGCTGTCGATAGATGAGCTGAACGCTATTGCCGAAATTGAGGCAACCACCAATATTTTAAAACTGATCGTGCGGCTGACGGGGCTGCGCTTCGCGGCGATCGTGAAGTTCTGCGACAAAGACTGGGTCGCGTGCAGCGTGAACGACGAGATTTGCCTGGGCATCAAGGATGGCGAGAGATTTCCGCTTGAATTCTCCATGTGCAGCAATTTGCTGGCTGACCCGTCAAATCTTGTCGTGGGCTGCATTAGCGAGAGTCCAGCGCACAAAGGCAACATTGCTGCTCAGCGCTACGGCTTTGAAAGCTCGATTTCCATTCCCATCTTTCTGCGGGACAACAGCTTGTTCGGGTCTCTGTGTGTGCTCGATCCAGACGCGAACCGATTGGAAGAGCGCGAAGCCGTCGATGTCCTTGTCATTTTTGCAAAGCTCGTCGGCAGTATCTTCCAGTGGCATTATGACCATTCTTACGAGAATGGTTTGGTTGAATCAGACATGGCCGTCTGATCCACCGTTTACACAAGCCGCCTATGGGCGGTTTTTTTATGCCTGGAAAAAAGCATGTGCCGCCATTGATAGTTTGCGCTCCGCGCTAATTACGGGTGATGCCCTCATTCGTGTCGCCGCAGAATGCCTTCTCGCACGCTCGGCAAACATAACTTCCCGCCCGCACCCGCTCTAGGAGTCAGGCTATAGCCCGTCGACGAAAACCGCCGCTCGTCGGAACATAAGCACTATCAAGAGGTTGGCTACTCAATGGGTTAGCCTAAGGAAATGGAATTTATGCGACCTAATGTTTTTGACGTACCCAATGCGCTCGATTTAATCAAAGAGCTTGATGAAGCCACTGAGCAGATGATGGCGATCGGCGTCGACAAGGTTGGCTGTCCCCAGTGGCAGGAGGCGTTTGATCGCCAGCAGCGTGCTTTTCGAAATTGGCGTGATTACCTTTATCTAAAGGCGGATGAGAAACCGCCCGTGAGCCTCCTCAACATCGCCTGACCGCTTACTCGGCGAGCGGGGCAGGGTGCGAAGTGTGAACAGTGTCTGGTGCCGGTATCTCGGTGCTATGCTGGCTGCTCATCGTATGGGAGCAGCGAAATTGAGAGTTTTCGCATTTCTTCGCGATCCAACCTTCGTGCTCGGCGTTCCATCGCTGGGGTTTGGGCTGGTTTATAACATACCGGCTTTGACCGGACTCGGGCTGTCACTCCTTGCGTGCGCGCTGATCGTCAACTGAGGGGCATCTAATGCGCCCATGCCAGGCCTGCTTGGAGCGGTACAGCCGTCATCCTTCCGGAAGCCAAATTCGCAACGGCGAGGTGCGTCCCGTTGTCTGCTCCCGTTATTCGGCGTGCGTTCTAACCGAAAACGCACCTTCGATCTGCTTTGTTTGAATTATTTGATCAGCTATTGCTCATAGATAGATGGAGTCGATAACCGATTGCTCCAGCAAAAAGGATTTTCCCTATGCAAACTGCAGACGATTTCCGTTTTACGGCCCACACGCTTTTGCTCGCGCTGGATGAATCCACCCTCAACATGATGAAGATGGTGTCCCGGTCATCCATGGGCAGTGTCGCCTGGAAATCGGCGGTTCTTTTGCAGCAGGCCTCTTTTGCCAGTCTGCATTCGCATCTGGATCTGCCCGAAGCGGTGCAGTTGATGCAGGAAGGCCGTTTTGTCTGATGCCAGAACCGGCAGGTCGCTGGAGCATGAGGCGGGTGCAGCGTGCAGGGATGCCGCCTTTGATGAGATCTGATCGGCGCACCATTCGCCCGAAACAAAACAGCCCGGCTTTGTGCCGGGCTGTTTTTACGCTTGATGCTGATACAGGCTGAGGCCGTCGCGCTTAGCGGCTCCCGTCACTCGTCATACCCAAGGTTAGGCGCCAGCCATCGCTCGGTGACGCGCATCTCCTGTCCCTTACGGGCGTTGTAGCTCTCCACTTGGTCCTTGTCGACTTTGCCAACGGCGAAGTATTGCGCCTGTGGGTGGGCGAAGTACCAGCCGCTGACGGCCGCTGCCGGGAACATCGCGTAGTGCTCGGTCAGGAACACGCCGCTGATGCCGGGTTTGCCTTCACCGTCCTGGGTCGGGTCCAGCAGGTCGAACAGCACGCCTTTCTCGGTGTGGTCCGGGCAGGCCGGGTAACCGGGGGCAGGGCGGATGCCGACGTATTTCTCTTTGATCAGGTCTTCGTTGTCCAGTTGCTCGTCGGTGGCGTAGCCCCAGTAGTCTTTACGCACTTGCTGGTGCAGCCATTCGGCGCAGGCCTCGGCCAGACGATCGGCCAGCGCTTTGACCATGATCGCGTTGTAGTCGTCGCCCTTGTCCTGATAGGCCTTGGACACTTCCTCGGCGCCGATGCCGGCGGTGGTAATGAAGCCGCCGACATAATCGGTCACGCCGCTGCCTTTCGGTGCCACGAAGTCGGCGAGCGAGAAGTTGGGCTTGCCGTCGGTCTTGATGATCTGCTGACGCAGGTGATGCAGTTTTGCCAATGGCTGGCCGTCATCGCCATACAGCTCCAGATCGTCATGGTCCACCTGATTGGCGGGCCAGAAGCCGAACACCGCGCGGCTGCGGATCAGTTTCTCGTCGATCAGTTTGCGCAGCAGTTCCTGGGCGTCGTTGAACAGCGAAGTCGCTGCTTCACCGACGACTTCGTCCGTGAGAATGCGCGGGTATTTGCCGGCCAGGTCCCACGAGATAAAGAACGGGGTCCAGTCGATGTAGTCGACCAGCACGTTGAGGTCGATGTCTTCCAGCACTTTGACGCCGGTGAACGTCGGTTTGACCGGCTGATAGCTGGCCCAGTCGAACTGTGGCTTCTTGGCAATCGCCGCGCTGTAGCTCAGCCGTTCGGTGCGGGCGCTGCGGGCCGAGGTGCGCTCACGCACTTCCACGTATTCGGCACGGGTTTTTTCGATGAAACCGGCTTTCAGTTCCTTGGACAGCAGCTGGGTCGCCACGCCCACGGCGCGCGAGGCGTCGGTCACGTAAATCACTGCGTCGTTGCTGTATTTGGGCTCGATCTTCACGGCCGTGTGCGCCTTGGACGTGGTCGCGCCGCCGATCATCAACGGCAGGCTGAAGTTCTGACGCTGCATTTCGCGGGCGACATGAACCATCTCATCCAGCGACGGCGTGATCAGACCGGACAGGCCGATGATGTCGCACTTCTCGTCCTTGGCGACCTGCAGGATTTTTTCCGCAGGCACCATGACGCCGAGGTCGACGATGTCGTAACCGTTACAACCCAGCACGACGCCCACGATGTTCTTGCCGATGTCGTGCACATCGCCCTTGACCGTTGCCATCAGGATCTTGCCCTTGGCCTCCGGTTTGTCGCCTTTTTCCGCTTCGATGAACGGGATCAAGTGCGCAACCGCCTGCTTCATCACGCGCGCGGATTTCACCACCTGCGGCAGGAACATCTTGCCCGAACCGAACAAGTCGCCGACCACGTTCATGCCGGCCATCAGCGGGCCTTCGATGACCTCGATGGGGCGTGCGAAGGACTGACGCGAGAGCTCGGTGTCCTCGACAATGTGGGTGGTGATGCCTTTGACCAGCGCGTGCTTGAGGCGCTCGTTGACCTCCCAACCGCGCCATTCCTCGGTTTCAGCTTCCTTGACCGAACCATCGCCCTTGAACTTGTCGGCAATCGCCAGCAACGCGTCGGTGCCGTTGGGGGTGCGGTTCAGCACCACGTCTTCCACCGCGTCGCGCAGCTCGGCAGGAATCTCGTCGTAGATTTCCAGTTGGCCGGCGTTGACGATGCCCATGGTCAGGCCGTTGCGGATGGCGTGCAGCAGGAACACCGAGTGAATCGCCTCGCGCACCGGGTTGTTGCCCCGGAACGAGAACGACACGTTGGAGACACCGCCGGACGTCAGCGCATACGGCAGCTCGTCACGGATGTAGGCGCAGGCATTGATGAAGTCGACCGCGTAGTTGTTGTGCTCCTCGATGCCGGTGGCGACGGCGAAGATGTTCGGGTCGAAGATGATGTCTTCCGGCGGGAAGCCGACTTCGTTGACCAGAATGTCATAGGAGCGTTTGCAGATTTCTTTCTTGCGCGCTTCGGTGTCGGCTTGACCAGCCTCGTCGAACGCCATCACCACCACCGCGGCGCCATAGCGCTTGCACAGTTTGGCGTGGTGGATGAACTGCTCGACACCCTCCTTCATGCTGATCGAGTTGACGATGCCCTTGCCCTGAATGCACTTGAGGCCTGCTTCGATCACTTCCCATTTCGAGGAGTCGATCATGATCGGCACGCGGGAGATGTCCGGTTCGCCGGCAATCAGGTTGAGGAAGGTCACCATGGCCTTCTTCGAGTCCAGCATGCCTTCGTCCATGTTGATGTCGATCACCTGCGCGCCGGCTTCGACCTGTTGCAGGGCGACTTCCAGGGCCTCGGTGTAGTTGTCTTCACGGATCAGGCGGGCGAAGCGGGCAGAGCCGGTGATGTTGGTGCGCTCGCCGACGTTGACGAACAGCGAGCTGCGATCAATGGTGAACGGCTCCAGACCCGACAGGCGACAGGCCTTGGGAATGTCCGGAATCGCACGCGGCGCGTAGCGGGCAACGATGTTGGCGATGGCTTTGATGTGTGCCGGCGTGGTGCCGCAGCAACCGCCGACGATGTTGAGGAAGCCGCTCTGGGCGAACTCCTCGACAACCTTGGCCATCTCGGCGGGCGCTTCGTCGTACTCGCCGAACTCGTTCGGCAGACCGGCGTTCGGGTGCGCCGACACGTGGGTGTCTGCCTTGTTGGACAGTTCTTCAAGGTACGGACGCAGTTCACTGGCGCCCAACGCGCAGTTCAGGCCGACCGAGATCGGGTTGGCGTGACGCACCGAGTTCCAGAACGCTTCGGTGGTCTGGCCCGACAGGGTCCGGCCAGACGCATCGGTGATGGTCCCGGAGATCATGATCGGCAGCTCGAAGCCGATCTCGTCGAACACGCCTTGCACGGCGAAGATCGCCGCCTTGGCGTTCAGGGTGTCGAAGATGGTTTCGATGAGGATCATGTCCGCACCGCCTTCGATCAGGCCCTTGGTGGCTTCGGTGTAGTTCTCCACCAGTTCATCGAAGGTGACGTTGCGGTAGCCAGGGTTGTTGACGTCCGGGGACAGCGAGCAGGTGCGGCTGGTCGGGCCGAGCACGCCCGCGACGAAGCGCGGCTTGTCCGGTGTTTCCAGGGTCTTGGCGTCCGCGACCTGACGCGCCAGGCGCGCGCCCTCTACGTTCAGTTCATACACCAGCGCTTCCATGCCGTAGTCGGCCTGGGAGACCTGAGTGGCGTTGAAGGTGTTGGTTTCGAGGATGTCGGCGCCGGCGTCCAGGTATTCCTTTTCGATCGCACCGATGACGTCCGGGCGGGTCAGGATCAGCAGGTCGTTGTTGCCCTTGACGTCGCTTGGCCAGTCGGCAAAGCGCTTGCCACGGTAGTCTTCCTCCTCCAGGCGATAGCTCTGGATCATGGTGCCCATGCCGCCATCGAGAATCAGAATTCGCTCTTTGAGAGCCTGCTGAAGTGCTTGAAGACGCGCGCTGCGATCTGACATGAAGAGTACCCGGATGAAGAAATACGAAATAAGGTGCTGCCGAAAAGTGCGAAATGATAGCAAACCTGTACGGTTTTAAACCGTCGCGCAATTTACATGAATTCTGCTCATGTTGATGGCCGCTCGCCACAGGTAGAATCATTGGGCATTTTTCACATTCAGGACACCGTTCCATGTTGCATCGCTTGTTCGCCACGGTTGTGGCTTTGATGTTTTGCGGTGCAGCGCTCGCGCAGTCGCCTCTTCCGCCATCATCCGTTTCGCACCCGGCTATTTCCTACAGCCGGGACATTCAACCGATCTTCACCGAGAAGTGCGTCGCTTGCCACGCGTGCAACGATGCAGCCTGCCAGTTGAACCTGGGCAGCGGTGAGGGGGCGTTACGCGGGGCGTCCAAAGTGCCGGTTTACCAGGGCGATCGCAGTCTGGCGGTGGCGCCGACGCGAATTTTCTATGATGCCCAGGGGCCAGAAGCCTGGCGCAAGAAGGGCTTTTACTCAGTCCTCGATGGCCAGAGTAACCAGGCTGCACTGATGGCGAAGATGCTGGAGTTGGGTCACAGCGCGCCGCTTGTGCCCAACGCCAGGATTCCGGACGACATCATGCTGGGGCTTAATCGCGAGAACATGTGCCCGCTCCCCCAAGAGTTCGAGGGCTATGCCAAGTCCCATCCCGGTCAGGGCATGCCGCTGGCGGTGACCGGCCTGACAGACGCGCAATACAGCACCTTGCAAAGCTGGCTCGCGGCCGGAGCGCCCGTGGAGCAGACGCCACTGCAGGCAAGTCCCGCTGAGGCGGCGCAGATCACCGAGTGGGAAACCCTGTTCAATCGGCCCGGCTCGACCGAGGCGCTGGTTGCGCGTTGGCTGTACGAGCACCTGTTTCTCGCGCACATTTATTTCACCGGCGGCGAGCCCGAGCATTTCTTTCAATGGGTGCGCTCACGCACGCCGAGCGGCCAGCCGGTGGATCTGATCGCAACCCGCCGTCCCGATGACGATCCTGGCACAACCTTCTATTACCGACTGATGCCGGTGCAGGGCGTCATCGTTCACAAGACCCACATCACCTATCCGATGGGCCCGCAGAAGCTGGCTCGGGTAAAACAGCTGTTCTACGGCGGTAACTGGCACGCCACCGAACTGCCGGGCTACAGCCCGCAGCGCCGCGCGAATCCGTTCGACACTTTCAAGGAAATCCCGGCAGTTGCCCGTTACCAGTTCATGCTGGATAACGCGGAATACTTCGTCAGAACCTTCATTCGTGGGCCAGTCTGTCGCGGTCAGATTGCGACGGATGTTATTCGCGACCACTTCTGGGCGCTGTTTCAGGAGCCCGCCCACGACCGCTACATCACCGACGCGGTCTATCGCGGCAAGGCCACGCCGCTGTTGGCGATGCCTGGGCAGAACGACGACGTCGGCAGCGTGCTGAGCCTGTGGCACGACTACCGGGACAAGCGTAATGAGTATGAGGAACTGCGCAGCGATGCCTACGCGGACATGCCGCCGCCGGGGTGGGCGACGCTGTGGGCGGGCAACGATAACGCGCTGCTGACGATCTTCCGCCACTTTGACAGCGCCACCGTCAACAAGGGCTTGATTGGCGATCTCCCAACTACGGTCTGGCTGTTCGACTACCCGCTGCTGGAGCGCACGTATTACCAGTTGGTGGTCAATTTCGACGTGTATGGCAACGTCTCCCATCAGGTGCAGACGCGGCTGTATTTCGACCTGATTCGCAACGGCGCCGAGGTCAACTTCCTGCGCCTGATGCCGGCGAACAAGCGCGACGACATCCTTGGCAGTTGGTACCAGAACAGCGGCAAGGTGAAGATGTGGATGGATTACCAAGCCATCGACGACGATACGCCCACGGGCATGAAGCTCGATGAAAAGGACCCCAAGCACGACTTCGAACGCAAGCTGGTGGAGAGGGCGGGGACGCTCAACGCTGCACCGGATCCGATCAACCGCTGCACCGGTGCCTATTGCTCCCGGCCTGGCATCGGGCCGGTATTCAGCGATGTCGAGCAGTCGCTCAGCCGACTGGTGTCGCGACCGGCCGCAGGCTTGCGGGTCATCGATAGGCTGCCGGAAGCGACGATGCTGCGGATTCAGGACGGCAGCGGCAAGCGCATCGTCTACAGCATGCTGCGCAATCGCGCGCACAGTAACGTGGCGTTTCTGTTGGGCGAGGCCTATCGCTATCAGCCAGGGCTGGACAGTTTGACGATCTATCCGGGCGTGCTCAGCAGCTACCCGAACTTCATCTTCAACATTCCGGCCAATGAGGTCAGTGCGTTTGTCGATGCAATGGAGCAGGCCCACGAGCACAAGGCGGCCTTTGACAAGATCGTCGAGCGCTGGGGCGTGCGTCGCAGCAACCCGTTGTTCTGGACGTATTTCCACGACCTGGATCACTACATCCAGGAAACCGAGCCGGCCGAGGCGGGTGTGCTCGATATGAACCGGTACGAAAACCTCTGATATGTAGGACCCGACATGCTCTGATCTTTTGCGAGAGTGAACTTGCTCACGAACACGTTCTGATCGTCACATCGACAGTGACGGCGCAGACGCCTTCGTGAGCAAGCTCACTCCCACTATTTTTTCGGGCTTGGCGCAACATCCGCTTCGTTCCCGCCAGCGCGGCGTGAAACCCGAAAACCCTTATAAAACATGGCCTGCAGCCATTATGCAGCCCGTCAGTCCCGCCGAACCTTTTTGCAAACATCGAAGTCGGACCCTGTGAGTCGTCCTGCAAGCGCGGCCTTTTTTGGAGGTCCTGATCGTGGGTCAAACCCGACGAAGCAAGAGGTTAGAGATGTTGATTTCGGTTCAAGCCCTGCGGGCACTCGCCGCGTGGGCCGTTGTGTGTCACCACTTCATGCAGATTTTTTTCGATTTTCATCCCAGCGGCCCGATCGGCCGGTTTTTTACTGAAAAGGGTGCCGTGGGTGTCGACATCTTCTTCGTCATCAGCGGTCTGGTGATCTACCTGTCGACGGTAGACAAGGACATACCCGCCAGTCGCTTCATGCTCAATCGCATCATCCGTATTGTCCCCGCTTATTGGCTCTACACCGTGGTGATGGGGTTATTGGTGGTCGTCGCGCACCCCTTGCTGCCGCACCAGGTCGTGGACTGGCAGAGCTTCATCCTTTCGCTGATGTTCATCCCGTCCGAGAACCCCGGTGGGTATGGGCTGTACCCGACGTTGAATGTGGGCTGGACGCTGAATTACGAAATGCTGTTCTATGTCCTGTTCTCGATGGTATTCCTGTTCCAGCAGCGCCTGCGCCCGTTGATCGTTGCCGCCGCGTTGTTCGCGGTGACCGATGTGCTCGGGCGTTCAGGGTTGATCAGCCGTTTCTATGCCAACGATATCGTTTATGAATTCCTGCTGGGCATCGGGATCGGGGTAATCTACCGCCGCGGCTGGATCTCTGAACGGCTGTGGCTGCCGTTGCTGGCCATCGGCGGTGCGTTGCTGACGATCAAGCAGCTTCCGCCAGACCTGCGCATCGTCAATTGGGGCCTGCCCAGCGCGGTGATCGTCGTAGCGTGCATTTCGCTGGAACCGTACATGCGCGGCAGTCGCCTGCTGAAAACCATGGGTGATTGTTCCTATTCGGTGTACCTGCTGCATGTGCTGGTGTTGTACGGTGGCTGGCTGGCCGCTCAGCGGTATGGTGTCAATCCATACGTGGCATTCGCCGTGTGCATCCCGGTGATCGCCCTTGGCGCCTGGCTGAGCTACGAGTGGATCGAGAAGGGATTGTACCGTCGGATGAAAGGCTGGCTGGACAGCAGAAGGGCGGTCAAGGAAGTGGCCGTTCCCTGACAGCTGGCGTCTCGCCACCGGTCTCGACAAAATTACCTGAGCGAAATACTAGGACTTTGTCAGTTGCCGTGGAATGGCGTAAACTCCGCCCCACGTCTGCGAGGAATTTTCATGACCGCTATTACTATTACCGATGCCGCCCACGATTACCTGGCCGATCTGCTGGAAAAGCAGAACACCCCCGGCATCGGCATCCGCGTGTTTATTACCCAGCCTGGCACCCAATACGCTGAAACCTGCATTGCTTACTGCAAGCCAGGCGAAGAAAAGCCGGAAGACAAGGCCATTGGCCTGAAGAGCTTCACGGCCTGGATCGATTCGTTCAGCGAAGCGTTTCTGGATGACGCGGTGGTCGACTATGCCACCGACCGCATGGGTGGCCAACTGACCATCAAGGCGCCAAACGCTAAAGTGCCGATGGTCAATGCCGACAGCCCGATCAACGAGCGCATCAATTACTACCTGCAGACCGAGATCAACCCGGGTCTGGCGAGCCACGGCGGTCAGGTCACCCTGATCGACGTCGTCGAAGAAGACGAGGCCAACATCGCCGTGTTGCAGTTCGGTGGTGGTTGCCAGGGTTGCGGTCAGGCTGACGTGACGCTCAAGGAAGGCATCGAGCGCACGTTGCTGGAACGCATTCCTGAGCTGTCCGGTGTGCGTGACGTGACTGACCACACTCAGAAAGAAAACGCTTACTACTGAGTGATTCTGCTGCACAAAAAGCCTCGACTGGTTCGGGGCTTTTTGTTGGGTACATATTCTGTGTAGGCGCATCGTGTCAGTCATGCGCGCGTTTTAAGGCCTGAACACATGCGCATGCCCGGCGCGATACAGCGATGACTCGCTGAACACCTCATTTCCCAGCACACGCCCCACCAGAATCAGCGCCGTACGCCTGAAACCCTTCTCCTGCACCTTTTGTTCGATATCAGCCAGCGTGCCGGTCACCCAATCCTGATCAGGCCAGCTGGCGCGATGAACCACGGCGATCGGGCAATCCGACCCGTAGTGCGGCGTTAGCTCGGCGACGATCTTTCCGAGATTACTGACCCCCAGATGAATCGCCATGGTCGCCTTGTGCCGCGCGAGGTCGCCCAGCGCTTCGCCTTCCGGCATCGCCGTCTTGTCGCCGTAACGGGTCAGAATCACGCTTTGAGAAATATCGGGCAGCGTCAGTTCGGTGCCCAGCAGCGCGGCGCAAGCGGCGGTGGCGGTGACGCCGGGGATGATTTCGAAGGGGATGCCCAACTCACGCAGGCAACGAATCTGCTCGCCAATCGCGCCGTACAAGCTCGGGTCGCCGGAGTGCACGCGCGCCACATCCTGGCCGTTTGCATGAGCAGATTTCATCAGGGTGATGATCTGCTCCAGATGCAACTCCGCACTGTTCGTCACCTGAACCGCCTGATGGCCTTCCAGCACGGCCTCCGGGACCAGCGAACCGGCGTAGATGATGACCGGACAGGTGCGGATCAGACGCTGGCCTTTGACGGTGATCAGGTCCGGATCGCCGGGGCCTGCGCCGATGAAGAAAACGGTCATGGGGTCTCCAGATTACTCACTCTTGTACTTCTGCACTCGGGGCAGGCACGATTTCTGTGGGAGCGAATTCATTCGCGAAAAATCGTCCAGGCATCTGCACATTCGGCGCCTGAAATTCCGATTCGCGAATGAATTCGCTCCCACAGGGAAATGGCATTACAACGTGGAAGCCAATGCGAAGGTCGCTTGGGAACTGTTGCGTCGTTCGATCACCAACTTCACGGGTGGGCCGTTTAACCGCGAAGCCATCGCCAGCGCCGCGCTTTCTGCCACGCCATAACAGCCGGTGTGGTCGAAAGCGATCTGTGAGCGGTGGCTCAGGTGCGGCTCGAAAACCGCCAGCTCCTCTGCGCTGAAAAACCCGAGCGGCAACTGGAGTTGTTCCGCCAGTTCCAGCAGTCCCACCTCGTCCGATTTGCGGTCGATGGAGGCGAGGGCGGTGACGTCGTTCAACGTCAGCTTGTGTTCCATCAGGCAGACTTCAATCAGCCCCAGCAGCACCGACGCGGGGCAGCCACGCTGGCAGCCCAGGCCGATCACGCGTATCGGCCGGTTGTCGGGTTCACTCATACGGCGTGGTTCAGGCTCGCGTGAGCTGATTGCGCGGCGCTGCGGCGAAACAGCCAGGCGCTGATCAGGCCCATCGCAATCCAGAACACCGCGTTGGTCAGCAACGAGGCGATCTTGAACTGTGCCTCCAGCGCTTGCGGCGCCAGTGCCGAGTGGACTTCCGGCTGAGGTGCGCCAACGACGTGTGGAATCACCAGGATCACGGCCCCCAGCACTTTCAATAGCCAGTGACGAGCGAACACGATCAGCGCCAGACCTACTGCCGTGGAGGCGGCGGTGCTCGCCCACCAGATTTGCCGCTGAGTCAGGTCTGCGGCCGCTGTGCCCGGCAACTCAGGGGGCAAGCCCAGGGTTGGCGCGAGGACGAACACGGCAAAACCGGCCAGTCCCCAGAGCGCGCCCTGGCGAGCGGTGGCCGGCGTGCGCAAGGTGTAAAGCGCTACCAGCATCAATGCGAAACCCACGGCAACCACCAGGTTCCCGCCCGCCGTGGACACTACGCGCTGCCAGCCATCTTCCGGCTCCCAGGCCTCGTCGTCGTGGACATGAGCGGCCATGGCGCCTTCAGCATGCGCGTGCTGTTCGGCGGCAGGGGCTTTCTCATAGGTTTCAGCTTCGTGGATCAAGGGGGCGACCCAGAAGCTTTGCAGCAGGGTCAGCAGCAGGGCAGCGAGCAGACCCGTGAAACCCGCCGTTTGAGCGATTCGCTTGAACATGGCGAGAGGTCTCAATGGCAAGGGAAGGCGGCGCTGTGACGGGTGTCGTGCGCAGCGTTGTGCACGGCGTCCAGGTGCGAGAAACCGGCGAAGTAAACCAGGCACGCGCCAAGGATCATCGCGCTGATGGCGGCGGTCAGGCGTTGGGTCTGAGTAGTGATGTGGCTGGATGTCTGGCTGGTGGTACTGATCGACATGGCGCTTCCCTCTGAGATGTCAGCGGACGGGAAGGCGCAAGGGACACGGCGGACGAGCGTCGGCCATGAACTCAACAGCGCCCGCCCACCGCGGGTTCGTTATGTGTCGTTGTCGGGCCGGTCTCCGGGCTTGCGAGGGACACGTGCAACTGCCACATGCCTTCAAGAATCGCCTTCCCATATCGCTACCGACACAGTGGATCTGACTCTTCACTCGCTTACCGTTGCGGGGGCAGCGCCGGACTTGCACACACCTTGAGGTCTGCGCGCACCGGTTTCCCGTTTCACCCTGTGAAGGGCACCCGTAACAAGGCGTGTAGGAGACCACGGTGTGGTGCCTCAGTCAATCGGGATGGCGTGGCGCGTGAGGGCATCGGGCCGGTTACAGGCTGAACCCATTGCCTCTCTTGGGGGACGATCTATCGAATATCGATAGCTTTAAAGGCCTTTAACGACGCATTTGCCCCGGAAACGACGTGCCGGGAAGAGGGCACTTGCGCGCCTGACGATATCGAATATAAATAGACTTATATCGATTATCGATACAGGTGAATCTTGAAAGCATCAGTCGATCTCTTCAGTTGCCTTTGGCAGGTTCAGTCACCCATGCCGGCCTTCGTCGCCAGGCTCCCGTCCCGTGCGCGTTGTGTGGTGATTGGTGCGGGGTACACCGGGCTGTCCACTGCGCTTGAACTGTCGGCGATTGACGGCGACGTGGTGGTGCTTGACGCACTGAACATCGGTGAGGGGGCTTCGGGCCGTAACGGCGGGCAGGTGATTCCCGGACTCAAGCTGAATCCCGATGAACTGGAGCAGCGGTTCGGGCAGTCGAAGGGCGCCGCGCTCACCGATCTGGTGGGCGGTGCAGCCCAACATGTGTTCGATCTGATCAAGCGTTTGGGCATTGAATGCGGCGCGCGTCAGGACGGCTGGATCCAGGCGGCCCATCACGACGCGGCGCTGGACAACCTGTTGAATCGCGCCGTTCAGTGGCAGTCGCGTGGCGGCGACGTGCAGGTACTCGATCAAGCGCAGACCACTCGGCTGTTGGGCACGTCTATTTATAAAGGCGCGCTGCTGGATCGACGGGCGGGGCAGCTGCAGCCTTATCAGTATGTCCAGGGGCTGGCCGCGGCAGCCAGATCGCGCGGGGTGAAGATTTTCGAACACTGCGCGGCGTTGCAGCTGCGACGTGGCGAAGGCGGATGGACCGTCACTACCGCTAGCGGTGAGATCCGTGCAGAACAGGTGGTCATTGCGACCAACGCCTACTCTTCGCCATTGCTGCCGGCGTTGCCGCACACCTACGTCACGTTGTGGAGCCTGCAAGCGGCCACGGCGCCGTTGTCCGCTGCGTTGCTCGACCAGGTGCTGCCGGGCGGGTTGCCGGTTTCCGACACCTTCCGTGTGCTGCGCTATTTTCGAAGAACCGACGACGGCCGCTTCGTGCTCGGCACCCGAGGTGCCTTTCGCGACGCGTTGAACGGCGGCGATGTGGCACGTGTACGGGCAGAAATGCTGGACATTTACCCGATGCTGGAAAATGTACCTATCACGCACTGCTGGTGCGGTCGTGTCGCGGTGCCCGCCGCCAGTATCCCTATGCTCAGCCAGCCCGAGCCGGGTTTGACTGTCGCCTTGGGCTACTACGGACGTGGCGTGGCCATGGCGACTCGTATGGGCGGACTGGTTGCTGACTTGGTCAACGGCTTGCCACCCGAAGAGAGCGCCTATCCGGTCACGCCGTTCAAGGCCATGCCCGCCGCGCCCTTGCATCGCAACGTGGCCCGGGTGGCGGCGAACGTCATGCGTTTTCAGGACCTGTTCGAACGTCGGGTCAGGGGAGGGAAGCGATGAGCCGAACACACGCAGAGGTCGGTGCAGAGATGACAGTGCCCGCGACTCAACCCCCACGCCGCTCTCGCGCCAAGGTGTTCGACGCCTGGCTCAACCTTCCGGGCGGGTTGATCACCTGCACCTTGATTCTGTTCGCGCTGGGGTTGTTGCTGTACATGAGCGTGCGGGTGAACGACGGGCAGATCATTGGCTCAGCCTTCAGTCTCGACAACCTGTGGTCGGCACTGACCGATCCGCTGACGCGGCTGGTCTTGCTGCGCTCGATCGTGCTTTCGGCCATCGTCACCGTCGCGACTGTGGTGCTGGCATTTCCAGTGGCGTACTTCCTCGCGTTTCGCGCCGGTCGCTGGCGCCACCTGCTGTTGTTTCTGGTGACCCTGCCGTTCTGGACCAGTTACCTGTTGCGGGTGTTCGCCTGGAAAATCGTCCTTGCCTATAACGGCGTGCTCAATTCGGCATTGATGCAGTTGGGGATGATCGATGCGCCCCTCAATGGCCTGCTCAATACGCCTTCGACCGTGGTGGTCACGCTCGCCCACGCTTACGCGGCGTTCGCCGTCCTGCCGTTGTACATCTGCCTGCAAGGCCTGCCGAAGAACCTGTTCGAAGCAGCGGCTGACCTGGGCGCCAAGCCCCATCAAGGGTTCTTCCGGGTGGTGTTGCCGTTGTCTGTGCCGGGCATTCTCTCGGCGGCACTGGTGGTGTTCGTGCCCACGGTGGGCGACTACGTCACTCCGGCGCTGGTCGGCGGCCCCAACAGCTCGATGATTGGCACCCTGATTCAGGCGCAGTTCGGCAAGGCCAACGACTGGCCCGCCGGCGCCGCGCTGGCCGTGATCAGCATGATCGCGATTGCAATCGTCGTGGTGGCGGCGCGCTGGATCATCACCCGCTGGAGTACGCGCACATGAACCGCTACCTGACGCGTCACTGGCTGGTGGTCTATGTGGCCGCTTACCTGGTGTTCCTGTACCTGCCGACGCTGCTGATTCCGGTCTTCTCGTTCAATGATTCCATCGCACCGGCCTTTCCGCTCAAAGGCTTCACCCTGCAGTGGTACCAGAGCCTGATGGACGATCCACGGCTGCGCAATGCGGCATTGAACAGCCTGATGGTCGCAAGCTTGGCGGCCGCGATTGCCACCGCTGCC
Source organism: Pseudomonas abietaniphila (assembly GCF_039697315.1). NCBI lineage: Bacteria > Pseudomonadati > Pseudomonadota > Gammaproteobacteria > Pseudomonadales > Pseudomonadaceae > Pseudomonas > Pseudomonas abietaniphila. The sequence goes on from NZ_CP155619.1 coordinate 5,875,725, forward strand.
GGGTGCCTGATCGCCTACGCGGACCTGCGTCGCAGTTCGCCGCTGGCGCGCGGCATCTCTTTGCTGGCGCGGCTGCCCATTTTGTTGCCGGGCGTGGTGTTGGGCATTGCGTTGCTGGTGGGAGTCAACCTGATCGGGCCGGGACCTTCGTTGGGCGCCATCGTGGTCGGCCACGTGTGTTTCTGCCTGCCGACCACGGTGGTGGTGATGCGCAGCCGGTTCGCTGCTTTTCCGCGCAGCCTGGAGGACGCGGCCATGGACCTGGGCGCGGACGAGTGGACGACGTTCCGCCGGGTCGCCCTGCCGCTGGCGCTGCCGGGCCTGTTGTCGGCCTTCATGCTGGCGTTCATCACCTCGTTCGACGAGTTCATCGTCGCGTTTTTTCTGGTCGGCACCGAACCCACCTTGCCGATCTACATCTGGAGCCAACTGCGTTTTCCCAAGCAACTGCCGAGCGTGATGGCGCTCGGCACGGTGATCCTCGTGGTCTCCGTGATTCTGGCTGCGCTGGCCGAGCACCTGCGGCGTCGCGGCACCCGTTCCTCTGCCAATTCCATAATGAAATAGCTCGGAGGTCTCATGAAAATCCGCATGACTGATTCACGCTCCTGGGTAATGGGGCTGAGTGCGTTTGCTCTTGGCGTCACGTTGTTGCAGCAGGGCGCACAGGCCGCCGACAGCGGCAAGCTCACCTATTTCACCTGGTCGGGGTACGAGTTGCCGCAGTTTCACGGCGACTTCGAAAAAGCCCATGCAGGGCAGGTCGATATTTCGGTGTTCGGCGATGACGACGACGCACTGTCCAAGGCGCGCGCGGGCTTCCATCCGGACCTCGCGCACCCGTGCTACGACAAACTGGACCGCTGGAAACAAGCCGGGCTGATTCAGCCGCTTGACCCCAAGCGCTTGAAAAACTGGGACCAGATCTTCCCGGTCCTGCAGAAGCTGCCGGGGATCGTCGACGCCGACGGCAAGGTCTGGATGGTACCGTGGGACTGGGGTAACACCTCGATTCTGTACCGCACCGACCTGGTGAAGAACCCCGAAGCGACGTGGAAAATGTTCTTCGACTCCGCGTCGCCCTACGCCGGCAAGATGGCGACCATCGATGCGGTGCACGATACGCCGCTGGTGGCCGCATTGCTGGCAGGGGTCGACCCGTTCAAGAAGATGGATGACAAACAGCTGGAGAAAGTCGGTGCGATGCTGCGCCAGCAACGACCGCTGATGTCGTCTTACACCACCGACATGACCTCGGTTGAGCAGAGCCTGGCGAGCGGGGAACTGGTCGCGGCCATGGCCTGGAATGCTTCGGCCACGGCATTGAAGAAACAGAACGTGCCGGTGGCGTTCATGAAGCCCAAGGAAGGCATGCTGACCTGGGTCTGCGGCATGGTGATGCTCAAGGACGCCAAGCATGTGGACCTGGCATACGACTTCATCAATGCACGCATGAACCCCGATTCCGGGGCGAGCCTGATCAATGAGTACGGCTACGGCAGCGCGAGCGAGGCCGCTTTCAAACAGGTTCCGGCCGCCAAGCTCGAAGAGCTTTCGCTGCCCAATGACCCGGAAACCATGCTGCGTGACACCGTGTTGACCAAGCCGATTCCGAGCAACGACGAGTTGGCCAAGCTGTTCGAGCGGGTCAAGGCGGGCGGTTGATAGCGCGCGTGATTCTGGCCGAAGGCATATAGAAGCACGCTTGCTCGCGTCCGTTGGGCAGAAGCGGATCGCGCAACGGAATCCAGTCCACTTTTTGAACGAGGAATTCGCTCGTGACAGACACCAGCGTGGTCAGCCTCAGAGGCGTCAGCAAGCGCTATACCGAGAGCATTCTCAGCGTCGACAACATCGATCTGGATATTGCCAGCGGCGAGTTCATCAGCCTCTTGGGGCCGTCGGGTTGTGGCAAGACCACCACCCTGCGCCTGATCGCCGGGTTCGAAGGGCCGACGTCGGGGACGATTTTCATCGATGGACAGGACCTCACCGACGCGCCGCCGTACGGGCGCCCGGTGAACACGGTGTTTCAGGACTATGCGCTGTTTCCGCACCTCAATGTGAGCGACAACGTCGGCTTCGGCTTGAGTCTGGCGGGCGTCGGCACGGGTGAGGCGCGCACGCGTATTCGCGACATGCTTGAACTCGTGGGGCTGGCGGACAAGGCCAAGGCGCGGGTTCAGGATTTGTCCGGCGGGCAACAACAACGCATTGCGATGGCCCGCGCTCTGGTTTGCAGGCCTCGGGTGTTGCTGCTGGACGAACCGTTGTCCGCGCTCGACGCGCACCTGCGGCAACACATGCAAGTCGAGCTCAAGCGCCTGCAATCCCAACTGGGGACGACCTTCGTGATGGTCACCCATGACCAGACCGAAGCGCTGTCGATTTCCGACCGCATCGCGGTCATGCGCAACGGCCGTATCGAGCAGGTGGCCGGTCCCGCCGCGCTCTACGATCAACCGGCCACCCCTTTCGTCGCCGGTTTCATTGGCGCGAGCAACCTGCTGCCCGGCGAGGTGACAGGCACCGACAGCCCTTTGTTCAGGGTGAGGGTCGGGGCAATGCAGATGATGGCGCGCAGTGATCAGCCGTTGCGTTCCGGGGATCGGGTCACGGTCTCGTTACGACCTGAAGACTTGCGCGTTGAAGCACGACCGACTCAGACCGATGCCTCGATGACCCAGGCCACGGTGGTGCAAACCCTGTTTCACGGGCGCTCGTTGCGTATTCAGGTCAGCGTGCCGGGTGTCGATGCCCTGACCCTCGACCTGCCGCGCGATGGCAATGCCCAACACAACGAGGCGTTGCGTCCGGGCGATGGCATTTACCTGAGCGTGGCGCCGGGCGTGGCCCGGGCATTTTCCGCCACGCCGGTTTGAACCGCAGATCTTTTCATTTTCCGTTCTTGCAGGGTGTGTTCATGACCACGATCTACCAGACACTGTCGCAACGCAGCGCCGCCGACTGGCAACAGCGCTTGAGCCAGTTCGACTACCGCATCAGCAACTTCATCGACGGCGAATACTGTGATGCGCTGAGCGGCGCCACCTTCGAGGTCGTCAATCCGGCGACGGGCAAGGTTCACGGCACGGCGCCGCGCAGCCGGGCGGAGGACGTCGACGCGGCGGTCAAGTCCGCCCGTCGCGCGTTCAAGTCCGGCAGTTGGTCCCGCCTGGCGCCGAGGGACCGGATGGCCGTGCTTTACCGTTTTGCGCAGTTGATCGAAGCGCAGGCCGAAGCCTTCGCCATGCTCGACGTGCTGGACATGGGCAAGCCGATCACCGACATGCTGGAAGTGGACGTGCCGTATTCGGCCCTGTCGTTTCAGTTCTTCGCCGAAACGATTGATAAGCTCGAAGGCGCGGTGACCAGCACCACGCCGGAGGCGCTGCATTACATCTTGCGCCAGCCGCTGGGCGTGGTCGGGTTGATCGTGCCCTGGAACTATCCGCTGTTGATGGCCGCCTGGAAACTCGCGCCGGCGCTGTCGATGGGCAATTCGGTGGTGCTCAAGCCCGCCGAGCAGTCGCCTTCGAGCGCTGTGCTGCTGGCCGATCTGTTCATGCAGGCGGGCGGACCGCCCGGCGTGTTCAACGTGGTGCAAGGGCTGGGCGCTGAAGCGGGTGAGGCCCTTGCGCTGCACATGAACGTCGACAAGATCGGCTTCACCGGGTCGGTCGACGTCGGCAAGAAAATGTTTGTCTACGCCGGTCAGTCGAACATGAAACGCGTGACCACCGAATGCGGTGGCAAAAGCCCCCAGATCATTCTGGCCGACGTCGCCGACCTTGATCGCGCGGTGAGTTACGCGGTGAATGGCATTTACGCCAATCAGGGCGAGGTGTGCAACGCAGGTTCTCGCTTGCTGGTGCAGGACAGCATTTACGACGCCTTCATCGAGCGCTTCACGTCGGTGGCGCAAGGGCGCTTCGTGCCTGGGGACCCGTTCGACCCGCGTACTCGAATGGGCTCGATGGTCTCATTCCAGCAGCAGAAGCGCGTGTTGGGCTACATCGACAAGGCCAACACCGAAGGCGGCCGACTGGTGTTCGGTGGCGGTGTGCCGCAGGGTCTGGAGCACGGCGCCTTTGTCAGTCCGACGCTCTATGCCGATGTCTCGCCTGACATGACCCTGGCCCGTGAAGAAGTGTTCGGCCCTGTGGCCGCCGCCATTCGGGTCCAGGGCCTGGAGCACGCGCTGGACATTGCCAACGACTCGATCTACGGCCTCGCGGCATCCGTCTGGACCCAGAACATCGACAAGGCGCTGACCTTCGCCCGCGATGTGGAAGCCGGGATCGTCTGGGTCAACTGTTTCGATCATGGCGACATGACGCAACCCTGGGGCGGTTTCAAGCAGTCGGGTAACGGCCGCGACCGTTGCCTGGAAGCCTTGACTCAGTATTCACAGACCAAGTCGGTCTGGGTGCATTTGGGCGGTTGACGAAGGTGTCGTGTCGGGTACAGTCGCTTTTTTGTCTGTACCCGCCGCGAGCGCCAGTCAGTCAATAACAACGCCATTCTCCGCGAGCGCCCATGAGCCTAGATTCCATGCCTGACGAAAAACTGCCTGCCGACAAAGTCGCGCCTGAAGACTCGCCGTTGTTCGCCAGCACGCTGGCCCGCGGTCTTGAGGTGATTATGGCGTTTCGTGCCGGCAATCCGAGCATGAACCTGCCCGAGATCGCCGCCGCGACCGGCATCACCAAAAGCGCGGCACAGCGCTTCGCTTTCACCCTTGAAGCCTTGGGCTACCTGCGCAAGGATCCGCAGAGCAAACGCTACCAGTTGACGCCACGCGCCTTGTCGCTGGGCTTTGGCTACCTGCAGACCGACAGCCTGATCGACCGGGCATCCCCGTACCTGCATCAACTCAACCGGGAATGCCACGAAAGCTGCAACCTGTCCGAGCCGGACGGGCACGAGATGGTCTTCGTCGCGCGTTTTCCCAGCCACAATCAGGTAATGATTCCGATGCCGTTGGGGCTGAGCCTGCCGATGTACTGCACTGCGTCGGGCCGCGCGTACCTGTCCCGACTCGACCCCCAGGCCTGCGCCGATCTGCTCCGCGCCATGCCGCGCCCGATGCACACCCATGCCACGATCACCGATCTCGACGCCTTGCTCGACACGATCGCCGAGGCGCGGGAGGAGGGCTACAGCAGCATTGAGGGCGAGTATTTTCTGGGAGACATTAGCCTGGCAGCGCCGATTGTCGATGCGGGTGGCACGCCGTTGGGCGCGATCAACATCTCGGTGCCGGCCAGCCGCTGGAGTTTTCAGGACGCGCGCAAAGCCTTCGGCCCTTCACTGATTCACACCGCGCATGCCATCTCCAGCGCGGGTTGGAGTCAGCGGGCGGGTGGGTTTCGCTGATGGCTGTCGGGATTTGCCGTTAGCAGGATTTGCGGCAAATGCATGACCTGTGGGAACGATCATCGTCATACATCAATCTCCCTCACTCCACTCCTACCGGATTCGCGTCCTCCGATGCTGTTGCTTTTCCAGCGCGATGGTCCGGTCACTACAAACTGCGACGTGCAAAATGCCCCACGTATACCGTTGCTCGTTGACCTTCGCCTGACCACTGCGTAGCCTTGCGCACTTGAGGTTCGCCGGCTCGGGTTTCTCGACACCGGCGCTAAGAAGGGAATGCGGTACATGCCGCAGCTGCCCCCGCAACTGTAAACGGTCATGTTCATTGCACAGCCACTGCGCGAGCGGGAAGGCGTGATGAATGCGATAGGCGTGACGACTGCGTCAGCCACTTCGCCGCCGTGAGCCAGGAGACCTGCCTCAAAGACGGGCTTGCTTTTCAGCAAGGCCCTGCGAATTCTCATTACAACCGGGCGGGGTGATCCGGTGGCGAATCGAATGGCGAGCCTGTCGGCATCGACGGCTGCGCGGTTCTCGTCCTGTTTGCCCGCCGCAACGCCATAGGGCATCCGATGAAAACACTGGCCAAACTTCCCGTCACCATCGTCACCGGCTTTCTCGGTTCGGGCAAAACCACCCTGTTGCGCCACATGCTCGATAACGCCGAGGGGCGCCGTATCGCGGTGATCGTCAACGAATTCGGCGAGCTGGGCATTGACGGCGAAATCCTCAAGCAATGCACCATCGGCTGCACCGAAGAAGAGGCCAACGGTCGCGTCTATGAACTGGCCAACGGCTGCCTGTGCTGCACCGTCCAGGAAGAGTTTTTCCCGGTGATGCAGGAGCTGGTCGCCCGCCGTGGTGATCTGGACCATATCCTCATCGAAACCTCGGGCCTCGCTCTGCCGAAACCGCTGGTTCAAGCCTTCCAGTGGCCTGAGATCCGCAACGCCTGCACCGTTGACGCCGTCATCACGGTGGTTGACAGCCCGGCTGTCGTTGCCGGCACGTTCGCGGCATTCCCGGATCAGGTCGACGCACAGCGCAAACTCGATCCGAACCTGGACCACGAGTCCCCGTTGCACGAGCTGTTCGCCGACCAGCTGGCGAGCGCCGACCTGGTCATCCTCAACAAGGCCGACATGCTCGATGCTGCTGCATTGGCCGCTGTGCGCGCTGAAGTGGCCGAAGAGTTGCCACCTGCGGTCAAAGTCATCGAAGCCAGCAAGGGCCAGTTGCCGATCAGCGTCCTGCTGGGGCTGGGCGCCGAGTCCGAGCTGCACATCGACGGCCGCAAAACGCACCACGATCATCACGACGGCGACGACCACGATGATCATGACCACGACGCGTTCGACTCGATTTCCATCTCGCTGCCGCAAGCCGACGAAGCACTGTTGCTCGACGCCCTGACCCAGGCGGTTGTCCAGCACGGCATCCTGCGCGTCAAAGGTTTCGCCGCGATTCCCGGCAAACCGATGCGTTTGCTGGTGCAGGGCGTAGGCACCCGTTTCGACAAGCACTTCGACCGTGCCTGGAAAGCGGACGAAGAGCGCCTGACCCATCTGGTGCTGATCGGCCAGGAACTCGACGCTGGCGTGCTTGAGTCCCAATTGCGCGCTGCCGTCACGGCGGCCGAGATCAAAGGCTAAGCCATGCACCTGCTGCGCACCCAGCCCGGTGGCTTTGTCCCCGACGACAGCATCGCTGACCTTGGACAGACCCCCGCCGAGCTGGTGATTCTGTGCAGCGGCGATTCCCAGCTGGCATTGCTCGCGGAAACCGCGCAGCAATTGACGGACGATTACCCCAGCCTGCGTCTGGCCAACCCCATGCAGGTGCAGAACCACGCGTCGGTGGACCTTTACGTCGATGAAGTGCTGCGTCATGCCAAGGTCATTCTCATTTCCTTGCACGGCGGCATTGGTTACTGGCGTTACGGCGTTGAACGACTGGTGGAGTTGGCAGCCAAGGGTGTGAAGCTGATTCTGGTGCCGGGCGACGATCGTCCCGATCCGGAACTCAGTGACCTGAGCACCGAGCCTGCCGAAGACCGTGACCGGCTCTGGCATTACTTGCGCCAGGGTGGCAAACAGAATGCGCTGGAGCTGTTCCGGTGCATCGCCAGTCGTTGGCTGGCTCGCGATTATTCCTGGGCCGAACCGCAGACGCTGCCGCGCACGGCGATTTATCACCCGGCCAAGGCCCATGCCGGTATTGCTGAGTGGCAGGCCGACTGGCGTATGGGTCATCCGGTGGCGGCTGTCCTGTTCTATCGCTCGCACCTGCAAGCGGCCAACACCGGTTTCATTGATGTCTTCTGCGAACGGTTGTTGGCGCAAGGCTTGAACCCGTTACCCATCGCCGTCGCCAGCCTGAAAGAGCCGGCGTGCCTGGCCGCCGTGCAGGACTGGCTGGACGAGACGGCGTGCGAGGTCATCCTCAACACCACCGGTTTTGCCCAGTCGAGCCCGGAGGCGCCGCATTTGCGCCCGTTCCGGCGCAATATTCCAGTCATTCAGGCGATCTGCGCGCAGGACAACGAGCCGGCCTGGCAGGCCAGTGAGCAGGGGCTTGGCTCCCGTGATCTGGCGATGCACATCGCGCTGCCGGAACTGGACGGACGCATCATCAGCCGTCCGATCAGCTTCAAGGGCCTGGCCTGGTACAGCGAGCGCAGTCAGTCCGACGTCGTCTGTTATCGCGCGCAACCGGGGCGCATGGACTTCGTCGCCGAGCTGGCACGGCGCTGGGTGTTGCTGGCACGCACCCCCAATGCTGACAAGCGCGTGGCGCTGATTCTGGCGAATTACCCGACCCGGGATGGCCGCATCGGTAACGGCGTGGGGCTGGATACGCCTGCAGCGGCGCTGAATATCCTCACCGCGATGCAGCGCGAAGGCTATCCCGTCGAAGGGCTGCCAGACAGTGGCACGGCCTTGATTCACGCCTTGCTCGGCGGCGTGACCAACGACCCGGACGGTCTCGATCAGCGGCCTTGCCATCAGAGCATGGCCATGGACGAGTATCTGGCCGCGTTTCAAGGGTTGCCCGAGGCCAATCGCACAGCGGTGATCGAGCGTTGGGGCCAGCCCGCGCAGGATCCGATGTGCCGCAACGGCCGGATGATGATCGCCGGGCTGCGCTTCGGCATGACCTTCGTGGGCATTCAACCGGCACGGGGTTACAACCTCGATCACAGCGCGGTGTACCACGATCCGGATCTCGTGCCGCCTCATGGCTATCTGGCGTTCTACTTCTGGCTGCGCAAAAGCTACGGCGCGCACGCCGTGATTCACGTGGGCAAGCACGGCAATCTGGAGTGGTTGCCCGGTAAGGGCGTCGGACTGTCAGAACACTGCTGGCCGGACGCGATTCTGGGCGCCATGCCGAACATCTACCCGTTCATCGTCAATGACCCGGGCGAGGGCGCTCAGGCCAAGCGACGTACCCAGGCCGTGATCATCGATCACCTGATGCCGCCGCTGACCCGTGCAGAAACCTATGGGCCGCTGCGCAATCTGGAACTGCTCGCCGACGAATATTACGAAGCCCAGTTGCTCGACCCGCGACGGGCACGCGAGCTGCAGAAAGACATTCTCCGTCTGGTCCGCGAAACCCACATTGATCGCGAACTGGCCCTGGAAGAACACCTCGACAGCGATGCCGACGCGGCAGTCTGGTTGCCACGGCTGGATACTTATTTGTGCGACTTGAAGGAGTCGCAGATTCGCGATGGTTTGCACGTGTTCGGCGAGTCGCCCAGCGGACGGCTGCGCATCGATACCTTGCTGGCGATCCTGCGCGTGCCCCGTGGTGATGGTCGTGGTGCGCAGGCGAGTCTCTTGCGCGCCTTGAGCAAGGCCATGGCCCTGGATTTCGACCCGTTGGACTGTGTGCTCGGCGAGCCATGGACCGGACCACAACCTCATGTACTGCATGAAGTGAGCACCGATCCGTGGCGTACGGTCGGCGATACGCGCGAGCGGCTGGAGCTGTACGCCGCCCGATTGATCGAGCAGATTGTCGTTGGCAGTGAATCAACTAATACGCTTGAAAACAATGAGTTAGCGGAAGTTGTTAATGCGGTAAAAGAGGTGGTGGCCCCTCGTCTGGACGCCTGTGGACCGGCTGAGATGCGGGGTTTGCTGGATGCGTTGAGCGGACGATTTGTGCCCGCCGGACCGAGCGGCGCACCCAGTCGCGGGCGGCTGGACGTGCTGCCAACCGGGCGCAACTTTTTCTCCGTGGACGTGCGCAACCTGCCGACCATGACCGCGTGGCGGATCGGCTTCCAGTCGGCCAATCTGTTGCTCGAGCGACACCTGCAGGACCAGGGCGACTATCTCCGCCAGTTGGGCTTGTCCGTGTGGGGGACGGCGACGATGCGCACGGGCGGTGACGACATCGCTCAGGCCATGGCGTTGATGGGCGTGCGTCCGGTGTGGGCAACCGGCAGCCAGCGGGTCGACGACTTCGAGATTCTGCCGCTGAGTTTGCTGGACCGCCCTCGGGTGGACGTGACGCTTCGCGTGTCCGGCTTTTTCCGCGATGCATTCGCCAACCTGATTCGTCTGTTCGATGCCGCGGTGCAAGCCGTGGCGGCGCTGGATGAGCCGGATGACATGAACCCGTTGGCCGCACGCGTTCGCCAGGAGCGCGCGCAACTCAAGCGTGATGGCTTGAGCGATGAGCAGGCGGCGAAGCAGGCGGGCTGGCGGATCTTTGGTGCTAAACCCGGTGCCTACGGTGCCGGCGTGCAAAACGCCATCGACGGCCGCCTGTGGCAGACCCGGGAAGACTTGGCCGAGGTGTACCTGAACTGGGGCGGATACGCTTATGGCGCCGCCGATGAAGGCACGCCGGCACGTGCCGATTTCGCCAAACGCCTGAGTCAGGTGCAGGCCGTGGTGCAGAATCAGGACAACCGCGAGCACGACCTGCTCGATTCCAACGACTATTACCAGTTCCAGGGCGGCATGCTGGCCGCTGTGGAGAGCCTGAGCGGCGACAAGGTCGCCAGCTACCATGGCGATCACAGCCAGCCCGATCTGCCGAAGATTCGCACCCTCAAGGAAGAACTGAACCGGGTGGTGCGGTCTCGTGCGGCCAATCCGAAATGGATCGAAGGGGTCAAGCGTCACGGCTACAAGGGCGCGTTTGAAATGGCGGCGACGGTGGATTTCCTGTTCGCCTTCGACGCCACCACCGAGCTGATCGACGATCACCAGTACGCGTTGCTGGCCGATGCTTATCTGCTGGATCCGTCGACCCGCGAGTTCATTCAGCAACACAACCCGGACGCCTTGCGTGACATGACCGAACGCATGCTTGAAGCGCAGCAACGCGGACTGTGGGAGGCGCCTGGCGCCTACCGCGAGGCGCTGGAAAACCTGTTGCTGGATATAGAAGAGAGCTGAGTGGACGGGTAATCGTCTGGGGGACCCGACTGGCACGGCTGCTTTTGATGCTGGCCGAAGGCCGTAGGAGCGTGGCTTGTCCCGCGATCTGGCGCGAAGCGGCAGTAAAATTAAGCGCCTTAGTCGTTTTGGATGCATCGCGCTCGGCAGGTTTGCTGCCGGGCTCCGGCAGATCGCGGGACAAGCCACGCTCCTAAGCCCTCCGGGCAGAAGCGGGCAGCGTCATACTTATTTTTGATGTACGAAATAGAGCTCGAACATGACCGACACCCCACATTTCCCGCTCGCCGCCGTGGTCGGCGCCGATGAGTTGAAGCTGGCGCTGTGCCTGACCGCCATCGATCCGAAAATCGGCGGCGTATTGATCGAAGGGCCGCGTGGCATGGCCAAGTCGACGCTGGCGCGCGGTTTGGCGGATCTGTTGGCGAGCGGGCAGTTTGTCACGCTTCCCCTAGGCGCAACCGAAGAGCGTCTGGTCGGCACACTGGACCTCGATGCGGCGCTGGGCGAAGGCCGGGCGAGCTTCTCGCCGGGCGTGCTGGCCAAGGCCGATGGCGGCGTGTTGTATGTCGACGAGGTCAACCTGCTGCCGGATCATCTGGTCGACCTGCTGCTCGACGTCGCGGCCAGTGGGATCAACTTGGTGGAGCGCGACGGCATCTCCCATCGCCACCCGGCGCGTTTTGTCCTGATCGGCACAATGAACCCGGAAGAGGGCGAACTGCGCCCGCAGTTGCTGGACCGGTTCGGGCTGAACGTCGCGTTGAGCGGGCAGACCCTGCCGCAGCAGCGTGGACAGATCATTCGTCGTCGGCTGGATTTCGACGCGGCGCCCGACGCATTCATCGAGCAATGGGCGCACGAACAGCAGGCCCTCAAGGCCCGTTGCGAAACCGCTCGCGGCCTGCTGGCGAGCATTGAACTGGACGATACAAGCCTGGCAACAATCACCGAACGGTGTTTTGCGGCAGGCGTCGATGGCCTGCGTGCGGACCTGGTGTGGCTGCGTGCGGCGCGGGCCCATGCGGCGTGGCGTGGCGCGTCGTCCATCACCGAGGACGATATTGATGCGGTGGCCGAGTTTGCCTTGCGTCATCGGCGGCGCGAACCTCAGGCACCTCAGTCCCCGACCTCCGCTGCGCAGGACAACCCGTCGCAATCGCCGCCAAAACCCCCTGAACAGGGTGAAGGCCACTGGGGTGAAATGCCCGCGCAGCCTGTGGCGACCGGTACGCGTCGCGAAGTGCCGAGCTGGCCAAAAAAGCCCTAGGCATCCGCCCTCGTGATTTGACGGGGGCGGATGCCAGCCCTCGACCCGGCAGACTCAGCGGTGGTAAAAGTGGCGCTGCACGTGCCGGTGTTGACGGCGCCATCGCCTGGCTGCCCACCTTGCTACGAGGACGCCCTAAAACCCGTCACGATCTGGTGCGGCAACCCAGAACCCGTCGCCCGCAAAGCTTATGGCTGGTGATCGTCGATGCGTCGGCGTCTACCCGACGCCATCAGGCGCTGAGTCAGACCAAAGGCTTCCTGGCCCAGTTGTTCGATGACGCCTACCGGCAACGCGCCCGGCTGGCGCTGCTCACCGCCAGCGGCGCGCGCGCACGTTGGCAGCATCAGGGGCTGAAGGCCGGGCCGTCGTTGCAGCCTTGGCTGAATGCCTTGGGTGCGGGCGGTGGCACGCCGCTATTTGACGCGATCGGACAGGCGAGTGACTGGCTGGACAAGCGTCACAAGCGCTACCCGGCCGAGGACCACCGGTTGGTGATCCTGACCGATGGCCGAGTCAAAGACATGCCGGCGCTTATCGCCTTTGATTGCCCGAGCCTGCTGATCGACATCGAGCTAGGCCCGATCCGGCTGGGCAGGGCGATTGAAATGGCGCGTCAGCTGGGGGCTGACTACCGGCACATCGATGAACTCGCTTGACGCCTCAGCCTTGCAGTTTTTCGATCAGACGATCATGCCCCAGGCCGAAGGTGGCCATGACCAGCACGCCGAGCACACCCAGAAGGGCGCCAAAGAACAACGCCGGTGCAAGGCCATAGCCATCGACGATGAGCCCACCGACCAGTGAGCCCGACGCAATCGCGATCTGAAAGGTGGTGACCAGCATCGCCGAGCTCGCTTCCGGTAACTGCGGTGAGGTGAGCTGCATCCAGCTGCTCAGTGCCAACGGGATAGCGCCATAGGCCACGCCCCAGACCAGCACCGACATGATCACGCCCAGACCGCTGCTGACCACGAATGGCAGCGTAACCAGCGAGAGGACCATCAGCGCGACGGCAGCGCCCAACGACAGTTGCAAATGGCGGGTGACGCTGGCCGACACCAGGAAGTTGGCGAGCATGCCGACCAGGCCGAAACCGAGGAGCGTCAGGGTGATGGTCCCGGCGCTGAAGCCCGCCTGTTGAACCAGAAACGGCGCGATGTAGGTATAAGAGGCAAAGTGCGCGCCGATGATCAGCCCCATCAGCAGAATGCTGCGCTGCGTGGTGTGCTTGCTGACGTAACGCAGCAAGGTCCTCACGCTCAGGCTTTCATTGGCGTGCAGTGAAGGCAGCGTCAGCGTTTGCGCCGCCAGCGCAATCAACGCCAGCGCTGCGGTCGCCAGGAACGAAGCGCGCCAGGAAAACAGCGTGCTGATGAACGTGCCAAACGGCACACCAAGTACGGTCGCGAAGGTAATGCCGGCGAAGATGATGGCGGTGGCTTTGGCGGCCTTGTCAGGGGTCACCAGACGTCCGGCCGCAGCGATCGCGATGGCCCAGAAACCGCCCAGCGCGACGCCGAGCAGCCCGCGCCCCAGCAGCATGCTCACCAGGTTCGGCGCCATGGCGCTGATCAGGTTGGAGGCCACCAGCAGCACGGCCAACAGAATCAGCAAGGAGCGACGATTGATCCGGCCCGCGCCGATCATCATGGCGGGCGCGGAGATCGCTGCCACGATGCCGGGGATCGTCACCATCAATCCGGCCGTGCCGTCGGTGACACCAAGTTCCTTGGCGATCTGCGGCAAAACACCGACTGGCAAGTATTCAGTCGTGACGAAAGCGAAAGCGCCAAGCGCCACGGAAAACACAGACATCCACTGACGCGTGCTCGAAGCCTTTACGTCGTGGTTAGGCATGTCAGCTGCAGACAGTTCTGCCGCTGACCCTGATTGAGCGTCATTCATGAAAGAGACCTCGGAAGTTGTTTCAAACGGCCGCACACAGGCGTTGCTGCTGCCGGTGATCGGCAGCAGGGCGCTTGAGTGAGCGTGGAGAAAGACGGCTGATGCGGTCGGTCGCAGCGATTTAATCGACGACGACCACGATGCGACCCAAGTGCTGGCTCTTTTCCAGGTAGTGATGGGCCTGGACCATTTCATCGAACTTGAATGTCTTCTCGATGAGAGGCTTCAAGGCACCGGACTCCAGTCCCCGGGAAATAAACTCCACCGCCTTTTTCTGGCTCTCAGGGTGTGTCGTGATCTCGAACAGGTTGTAACCCCGAATGATCGGTTTTTTCGCGATCACGTCCAGAATGGGCAGCGGCGTCACGTCGGTGCTGAGGGCTCCATAGATGAATACCGTACCGCCCGGCGTCAGCGCAGAGATCAGTTTGGGGAAGTGTGCGCCGCCGACGGGGTCGAAGATGATCGAGGCGCCTTTACCGTCAGTGATGCTCATCACCTCGGCGACCAGGTCCTGTTCTTCGGTGGCGATCACGTACTGCGCGCCGGCATCGAGCAATTGCTGACGCTTTTCCCGGGTGCGGGTCAATGCCACCGAGGTCGCGCCCATCATGTTGACCATCTGGATGGTGCCCACCCCAACGCTGCTGGAGGCTGCGTTGATCAGGACCGTGTCGCTCGGCGTGAGCAGGCCGGTCGCGATCAATGCGCCATAGGGCGTTATATAGGGGTTCCAGATGGACACTGCCTCTTCGAATGACAGCGTCGACAGGTGTTTGACCACTGCGTGCGCCGGGGCGAGGACTTCTTCGCCGTACATGCCGTAGTCGTTGAGGGAGAACGATGGGACAGTGCTGACCGCGTCGCCGGGTTTGACGTGGGTCACGTTGGCGCCTACCGCGCTAACGATCCCGGCACTTTCATACCCCAGGCGGGCAGGCAATTTGACAGGCTCGACGTATTCGCCGTGGCGCCACATGGATTCGGCGCGATTAAGGCCGATGGCCTTTACGCGGATCAGAACTTCGTTGTCAGAAGGGACTTGCGCGCCCACTTCTTGATACTGCAACACTTCAGGTGCGCCGTAGCGCTCGAACGTGATGATTCGCATGAGGATGTGCTCTTGAAGGTGATAAGTGACCCGCTCAAACTCACCGTTCGATGGGGATCTACTTGTTGACCGCCAGAGTAGTGCACATCCTGTTCAGCAAAAATCGCCCAGACCTCCGAACACTCAGGACAAAAGTTCTGCAATGAGTGTTCGGGGTCTTAGCGGGCAATCAGGCCGGCATGGTCCAAGGCTCGAGGCTGTAACCTTCACCGCTGATTTCCGCACGGGCCTGTTCCAGAACCTGCGCCAGTTGCTTGGGATCGGAGTAAGCGCTGCTTGGAATCTGTTTGCGACCGATTCGGGTGCTGGTGCGATCGATAACGGTCAGGCTCAGTTCGCCGTTACCGTCTTGTGGGGCCCAGGCCACGCACTGGAAGGGTTCGAAGGCGTGACCGGCGATCAGCAAGGCATCGTTAAAGCGCAAAGGGGCGTTCATGGAAAATCCTCAAGTGCCCGTATCAATTCATTCCCCGACGGCGGGCTTCCCGTTCGGTTGGATACTTGTACTGATGACCTGCGCCGGGGGGTAAGTCACACCGTATTTCGATTTTTTTCTGTTTATTTCGCTTTGCCGCACTTCTTTTATTGAATCGGCCGCGCTTTTTTACCGCGATTCGGGTGTTTCAGTACTGATCCAATGGCGTGATTACCTCTTTAATGCCTTTTAGGCAGGTTTAAGCACGTTTCGATCTTAGGCTTATAGTTAAACGGTCCAAGCGCGTGTCAAAAATTTGCTAATGTAACCACCAGGGTCGCCAAGACACTGTTTCTAAAAATGTTTTTTCTCCGGAATATTATTTGAATCCTGGCGCCAAGGAATTTCATATGCATGAACTGGCATCGATCCGCCGCCTGTTAATTGTCGAACCGTGTGAAGAGTGTCTGCGTTTGATTCCGGGGCTGCGCATCGCAGGTTGGGAGGTGGACAGCTGCACGCTCGAATCGGCAGCGTCACGCGCGTGTGACGTTGGACTCATCCGTTTGATGCCTCAGCACTTCGAGCAGCCGCAGCTGATCAAGGAGCTGATCACCCGCAGCAACACGGAATGGATTGCCGTGCTGACCGCCGAGGACTTGCGTCGCGAGTTGATCGGCGATTTTGTCTGCGAGTGGTTCTTCGACTTCCATACGCTTCCGTTCGATGTCGCCCGGGTTCAAGTCACCCTTGGCCGTGCCTACGGCATGGCGCGGTTACGCGCGCAGGGTGCCAGTTACGGTAACGGGCCGGAGCATGAATTGCTCGGAGAGAGTCGCCCGATCCGTGAGCTGCGCCGTTTGCTGACCAAGCTGGCACCCACTGAATCGCCGGTGTTGATTCGGGGCGAAACCGGCACAGGCAAGGAGCTGGTAGCGCGCACGCTGCACCAGCAGTCCCAGCGTCGAAACCAGCCATTCGTGTCAATCAATTGCAGTGCGGTGGGTGAGCATCAGTTGCAGGCCGAGTTGTTCGGCTACGAAGAAGACGGTTTCAGTGGCGGCCAGCAACGAAAGACCGGACGCATTGAAGCGGCCAACGGCGGAACTCTGTTCCTCGATGAAATTGGCGACCTGCCGCTTGATGTCCAGGCCAATCTGCTGCGCTTTCTGCAGGATCGACACCTCGAAATAAACGGTGAGCGCGTGGCGGTGGATGTGCGCATCCTTGCCGCGACCCATGTTGACCTGGAAGCGGCGATTCGCAAGAAACGCTTCCGTGAGGACCTGTATTACCGGTTGAACGTGCTGCAGGTCGGTACCGCTCCATTGCGCGAGCGGCATGGTGATCTGGCGTTGCTGGCCAATCATTTCGCGCATTTCTACAGTCAGGAAACCGGTCGGCGGCCCCGAAACTTCAGCCAGGATGCGTTGGTTGCCATGGGCAAACACGACTGGCCGGGGAACGTGCGTGAACTGGAGAATCGCGTGCGTCGTGGGCTGGTGCTGGCCGAGGGCAGGCAGATCGAGGCGTTTGACCTGGGCTTGCTGGGCGAGGAAGAAATCAGTTCGAGCATGGGCACGCTGGATGAGTATAAATGCCGAGCCGAACGCCAGGCCCTGTGTGACGTGCTCACGCGTCACAGCGACAACCTCAGCGTGGCGGCCAAGGTGCTGGGGATTTCGCGTCCAACGTTTTACCGGTTGCTGCACAAACATCAGATTCGATGAGCGAGCTAACGCCCGCAGGTCCAGGGTCAAACACGGGTCTGCGGACTGCACCCCAATAGTTCTTCCACCGCTTCAACCGCTCGTTCCATGCGGTAGCTCCAACTGCCTTCGATCACTTCGTAACGTTGCCCATGTCGGTGGAGCCACTCTCGACTGGCGTTGAAGAATGCCTGACGCTCGCTGAGCAGAGGCTGGCAGCGCTGACCGTCGCTCACCCATTCGACGCCGTCGGGCGAGAGCAGCAGGTGCAGATCGTAGCGCCGGGTCAGCAGTTCCTGTTCAAGCCAAGGCGGGCAGTTTCCGAACAACGTCCGACTCCACAGGATATTGCTCAGCAGATGGGTGTCGAGGATCAGCAGCTCCGGGGCCCGTGATCGTGCTTCGTCTTCCCGTGCCAACTGTCCGCGAGCGATGACCGGAATGTCCGCATAACAGGTGTCACGCTGGTCCTGCTCGATGAACTGGCGCACGTACTCACTGACCAACTCGCCGCCAAAGCGCTGCTGAAGGTGTTCGGCCAGCCAGCTTTTGCCGCTCGACTCAGGCCCTGCCAATACCAGAACGTGCATGCCGGACTTCAGCGTGCGAGCGCGGGATCGGCGCGCCAGTCACGCCATCCCTGCACGGCCAGCAACGTGAATAACGCGTACAGGGCCGCCGTCAGGTAGAGCGCTTTATAAAGGAACAGCCCGACAAAAATGACATCGAGCACGATCCACAGCGGCCAGCATTGCACGCGTTTCTGCGCCATCCACACTTGGGCGACGAGGCTGAAGCCGGTCAGTGCCGCATCCAGCCAAGGCTGCGCGGCGTCGGTGAAGTGCGCCATGGCCGCGCCCAATACCAGACTCACCGCGGCGCCTGCGGCCAGACTTGATGTCAGGGCGCCGCCGCTCAAGGACGTCACGCGGCGGCCGTCGACAACCTCGCCGCGCCGTGTCCACTGCCACCAGCCATACAATTGCAACACGGCGTAGACAACCTGCAGCAGCATGTCCGAATAAAGCTTCACGTCGAAAAAGATCCAGGTGTAGAGCAACACCATGACCAGTCCGATCGGCCAGCACCACGGGTTCTGTTTGACTGTCAGCCAGACGGCAATGACACCGAGTGCAGCGGCGAACAGTTCAAGCCCGGACATGAAGACTCCTATGGAAAGGGGAAACGGAGGAAAAAGGCCGACGATTGTAAGCCGTTTGTGAACCCTTGTGGCGTGCCGAGTCAAAGGGACGTGCTTGTGCATGGCTCATAGGAAAAAACATCACCGAACCGCCCTTGCGTCAAGGGCTGCGCGCCAATATCCATGCTAGAGCGTTCGCCGCGCAGGTCTGATAGGATCGCGGCGCTCGCGTGCTTGAGCCCGCAGTCTTGACTGTTCATGCGGTTTTTACATCGGACCGTTTAACGTGCGCTGAACAGTGCTCAAAACATATCAAGAGAGCTTCGCCACGAGCAGGCTCCATTCTGGGGGAATGATGGATCTTTGGACCGCCGCACAGGCGTTGATACTTGGGGTTGTAGAAGGATTGACGGAGTTCTTGCCGATCTCCAGCACCGGCCACCAGATCATTGTGGCCGACTTGATCGGCTTTGGCGGCGAGAGGGCAATGGCGTTCAACATCATCATTCAGCTGGGGGCGATCCTGGCGGTGATGTGGGAGTTCCGGCGCAAGATTGCCGACGTCGTCACCGGCCTTCCGACGCAGCCGCAGGCGCGTCGTTTCACCCTTAACCTGATCATCGGCGTGCTTCCGGCCGTTGTGCTCGGCGTGATGTTTTCCGACCTCATCCACCAATACCTGTTCAACCCGATCACCGTAGCGGCCGCATTGGTCATCGGCGGTTTCATCATGTTGTGGGCCGAGCGCCGCCAGCACGAAGTTCACGCCGAGTCCGTGGACGAGATGACCTGGGCCGATGCGCTTAAAGTGGGTTTTGCCCAGTGCCTGGCGATGATCCCTGGCACCTCGCGCTCGGGCTCGACCATTATCGGCGGGCTGCTGTTTGGGTTGTCTCGCAAGACAGCCACCGAGTTCTCGTTCTTTCTGGCGATGCCGACGATGATCGCCGCGTCGCTTTATTCGGGTTACAAGTACCGTCATCTGTTCCAGCCCGATGACTTCGCGGTGTTCGCGGTTGGCTTCATTACGTCGTTCATCTTCGCGATGATCGCCGTGCGAGCCTTGCTCAAATTCATTGCGACGCACAGTTATGCGGTGTTCGCCTGGTACCGGATCGCCTTCGGGCTGTTGATTCTGGCGACCTGGGCGTTCGGCTGGGTCGACTGGTCCAATGCGCAGCCGTGACGTGATGAATCCTCGCGTCCAACCGAATGCTGGAAAGCGTGCCGAGAAAACCTCCGTGCGCTGGCTCAAGTTCAAACTGTCGGTACTGGTGTTGCTCTGCGCCTTGCCAGCGTATGGGGTGCTGTCGATCGGGTTGCACGGTGGCAGCTGGTTGGCAGCGGCGATCTACCCGGTGATGAGCGTGATCGCGTTCGCACTGTATGGTCATGACAAAAAGCGGGCACGCACCCAGGGTCAGCGCACGCCCGAGAAGCTCTTGCATGCAGCGGAGTTGCTGGGTGGCTGGCCGGGGGCGCTGGTGGCGCAACAGGTTTTTCGGCACAAGACCCGCAAGGTGTCATACCAGGGCGTGTTCTGGCTGGTGGTTCTGTTGCATGAACTGTTCTGGATCGATCGTGTGCTGTTGGGCGGGAATTTTTTCGCCCGGCATTTTTTCTGATGCTCGCTGCGCCTGAGGCGCTAGAGCTTCAGGGCAACTTGTCGATGTTTGGGCAGTTTGCTCACCACCAACTGGTGCGAGCGGGTCAGGAGGTCACATAACTCGTCCCTGGCCATCGCGTAGGGGTGGGCAAGGGTGATCCAGTAGGCGCGCGCCAGATAGGGCGCCGGTCGGATGCCGGGCCGGTCGACATAACCCAGAAACAGGTCCGGGCCGACTTTGAACGCAAGGTCATTGCCCGCCAGTCCCATGACCGCAAACATCTTGGTTTCTGCGATGGAAAAGACGCGCACGCCGCCCCATTTGTAATCTTCTCGAGCGCCCGGGAGGCTGAGGCAAAAGGCAGCGACGTCTTCGGTGTCCATTGGGTTCTCCTGTTGAGGGAAGCGGGATTCCGGGTCCACGTTTTATCAGAATCGGCGAGCGAATGCCTGCCAGCGAGGAGGTAAGAAGGGGCTTGTTCGAGCGTTTCGATCAAGCCCTGTTTTTTGCCTGAATGCTTTTGCTATATACATGAGTGCCAACTGAAGTCGGTTGTAGGGGGCGCCACACGGCGAGAATTCTGGAGAGAAGCAATGCCTCTTACACGACGCGAGATTCTCCTCGGCGGCGCGGCGATCTGCGTGCCCGGCGCAGCCAGTGCGACGCTGGGGTTGCGCTGGAGCGGTGGACACATAGACCGCTTTTTTCCTCAGGCCAGCGCCGCCGAATCGACTCTGCCTGACACCCTCATCGACTCCATTCTGGAGCGTGGCGGTTGGTCCCCGTCAGCGGATGACAACACTCAAGGGGAGACACTCAAGACCGATTTCGTGAAGTCAGTGATCCTCGATTATCGAGACAAACCCCAGGAACGAAGCGCGCAGTCGGGTCTTGGCTTGCTGGCCCTGACCCTTAGCGTTGCACAATGGGGGATCGATGATCCTGACGGCTTGCCCCAAGATCCGGCGCAGAACGACTGGAAGGCGCAGACCAGCCACAACACGGGCAAGCATTTGATGAGCTACGGGGTCGGGGGCGTGGGTATCGCCCACCTCGATCAGGGTGACCTGCTCGCCTTCATGCGGTACGTGCTGGAAGCGGGCCTTGTTCCGGATGATCACCGGGCCGCTTTCACGCGTCTGACCGTCCCTTCGCTTTATCCCGCCACGCAAGGCGGTGTCTACGGTCAGTTACGCGCGGCAGGCGAATGTGCGCCGCTGGCGATCGATGTGGATCTGGACGGGGCGGTATTCAAGCATTTCAAGAACTCGCACAACGTTGGCTACTGCCAGAAATACAAGAATCCTTCCCTGACCTCCCTTGATTGGCAGACCTTCCGCACCTGGATACGCGCGGCGTTGCGGACCAAGGAGGGACAGCGCTGGGTGTTCCGGTTTTGGCTGGAGAAATACTGGGACAAGAGCCTTGCCCGCGTTCCGCCAGGGGAGGGGGCTACTGAAGAGTTGCTGATCAACGTGCGCATCCGCAACTCACTGCCAGCGTGCGCCGACAAAGCGGTGCTCGCGCCTGCGCTGGACGTGAATGCGCGGGTACAGAGAGAACTGGACGAGTACGCCAAGTGCGCACCCAGTGCCTACGATCGCCGGCGAGCGCTGATGCTCAGGCCAGTCGTGTTGTACAGGCACTTCACCGGTGCGCCGCCGTTGGGCACGACGCAACAGGCAAAATGATCGGGTCGTTTTACACGCCGCCTACCGAGTGGGCGGTGAACTCCGCCGCGACGTGGTCGATCCATGCACGCACCGCCGGCAGCGTGCCACGCCGCTGGGTGTAGGCGGCTTGAAGATTGCCGCTCGGCATCGACCAGTCCGGCAGCAAGCGCACCAGGGTCCCGTCCGAGAGCGCATCATGGCAGTTCATCATGGGCAGCATCGTCATGCCCAGTCCGGCTAAAGCGGCAGCCTTGCGGATCGGGAAGTCGTCGATGGCCAGGCGTGGCTCAAGGATCACTTCCTGGCGTCGGCCGTCCTGGTGCACCAATTGGTAGTGCACCTTGCGATCAGCCTCTATCGCGCCGAGCACCGGTAACTGATACAGGTCGTCCGGTGTGTGGATGTGTTTGTCGGCCATCAATGCGGGAGACGCGACCAGCACCGCCTTAGCCGGGGCCAGGTGACGAACGATCAGGCTCGGGTCTTCGTCGCCGACGTCGCGCACACGCAGCGCAACATCGATGCCTTCATTGACAAGGTCGACCCGACGATTCACCAGCAACAGCTCAAGCTGAACCTGCGGGTAATGGGCCAGAAATTCCGAGACCACGCCGCTCAGGTTCCAGTGCGTCATGCCGACCGGACACGACACGCGCAGGCGACCTCGGGGTTCGGCCGAAAGCGTGGCGACGGCCTCATCCGCCATCTCGGCTTCCAGCAGCATCGCCTGGCAGTGCTGCAGGTAGCGCTCGCCGACGGCGGTGAGCGCCAGTTTGCGCGTGGTCCGCTGCAGAAGGCTGGCATTGAGCCGTGTCTCCAGTTCAGCGATCCGCCGTGACAGCCGTGACTTGGGAATGCCCAGCGCGCGCCCGGCAGCCGCGAAGCCGCCGCACTCCACCACTTTGGCGAAATAGTAAAGATCGTTGAGGTCTTGCATCTTGTTCTCGATTGTCCTGCTGATGGGACAAACTATCGCATTTTTGCCGACTAATCAGCCATTCGCTTCCGGGGTAGGATTATCGCCACTTGATCGCCAAGCGGCGATTCTCACTTGGGAAGCACGTTATGAAACTTTTGCACATCGATTCCAGCATCCTTGGCGATCACTCCGCTTCGCGCCAACTGAGCCGCAGCGTCGTTCAGTCGTTCACCGCCACACAACCGGACACCCAAGTGGTTTACCGCGACCTGGCCAACGATGCGCTGAGCCACTTCTCCGGCGCTACCCTGGCTGCAGCCGGTACGCCAGCCGAAGGCCGTGACGCGGCACAGAAGCTGGAAGTGGAAACCAACGAAGCCACGTTGGAAGAATTCCTGTCGTCCGACGTTGTAGTCATCGGCGCACCAATGTACAACTTCACCATTCCTAGCCAACTGAAGGCATGGATCGACCGTATCACCGTTGCCGGTCGCACGTTCCGTTACACCGAAACCGGTCCGGAAGGTCTGTGCAAAGGCAAGAAAGTCGTGATCGTTTCCACCGCAGGCGGTTTGCATCAAGGTCAGCCGACCAGCGTCGGTCACGAAGACCTGCTCAAAGTGCTGTTCGGTTTCATCGGCGTGACCGACCTGCAGTTCGTGTTCGCCCACGGCCTGGCCTACGGTGACGAGCCGCGCGCCAATGCCATGACCGCTGCACAGAAACACATCGAAGAAACGCTGTTCGCCTGATTGCCGATGTGAGCGCTAATAAGCGGTAAGCGCTCTTCGCAACCCGCAGCACGCGCTCTTCGAACGAGCTAAAAGCCCCATCGCCCAAGGCCCCACGCCGACAGGTGAAGGGGCTTTTTTCGTTTTCGCGCGGGTTAAAGCACCGCGTTCAGCCAGGCGACAGCCTTTGCGATTTCTTTGCGCGTAAGCTTTTGCGTATCGCAGTAAAATTGCCGCAGATTCGGCCACTGCTTTCTTTGATTCGGCCAACGCCCTTTAATTTTCTGAGCTTGGCCCGCCTTGTGCACTATTGATCTAAGAACCTTTCTGAATGTTATCGATACTGATGTGTCAGATGGCTACAGACAGCGTTTTACAAGGACCTCAGGCCACAGGCGTCTGAATTGGAAAGCGCGGATTGATAAGGTGAGGGGCATTGCAATGATGCGTCTTTGTGCAGTGATGGTAATTAGCCTGTTCGGTAGCCTGCTTTCGGTGCAGGCCAGTGAGCTGGAGACCTGGAGCGTAGGCTTTCACGAGCTGACGTTCCTTGATCCGCTGGATTCACGGCCTATGCACGCCTACGCTTTTTATCCCTCGACCGACGAAGAAAAGGTCACCCGCGTCCAGGGTTATCCCATCGAGGCGACCGAAGACGCCAAAATCGCCATGGGGCGCTTTCCGCTGCTGATGCTGTCCCATGGCAACACCGGTACACCGCTGGCGCAGCACGACCTGGCGACATCATTGGCTCGCAAGGGCTTTGTCGTGGTCGCCGTATTCCATCCCGGCGATAACTACCTCGATCACAGTCGCCTCGGTAGCCTGAGCAACCTGTACGGGCGACCGCTGCAAATCTCAGAGGCCATCAGCGCGGCGTTGCTCGATCCGATGCTTTCTCCGTACATCAGTGCTCGACGAGTCGGCGTGATCGGCTATTCGGCGGGTGGGGAAACGGCGTTGATTCTGGCAGGCGCGCAGCCCGATCTGCAGCGTTTGCGTCATTACTGCACGCAACGCCCTCAGGACCGCGATGCCTGCAAGACGCAGGGCGAACTGCTGGCCGATCGTGACGATCTGCACGCGCAAGCCGACCCTCGCGTTGGTGCGCTGATGCTGATGGCGCCGCTGGGCTTGATGTTTGGCCGCCATACCCTGGCGGACGTTCATGTGCCGGTGCTGCTGTACAGCGGCGACGGGGATGAACTGCTGGCCATCGACAAGAACGCTGAGGCGCTGGCACGCAAGCTGCCTGAGGTGTCGGATTTCAAACTGCTGGCCGGTGCCGGGCACTTTGTTTTCATGGCGCCATGCGATGACGAACAACGTGCCACGCAGCCGGTGTTGTGCACTGATGCCATTGGCGTCGACCGTGAAGACATTCACCGTAACCTGAGCAGCGAGGCGGTGCGGTTTTTTGGGACCGCGTTAGGCACGCCGATCAGTACGGCTGGCATGCAGACGGCGGTGCATCGTCAGTAAGTCCCGCTGATGTAGAGTGTGCATTTCCACTGTCTGGAGTGATGCTGAGAGTTTGGTTTGTCCTAACGTACAAACTGTTCCGCCTTCGGCGGGTTACTTGAAAAGACACCAAGTCACCAAGTGTCCTGGCTCCTGGTTAGGCCCGACTTCGTCGGGTACCCGCACTCCGACGACGCTCCGTGGGCCCGCGCCGAACGGACATCCCTATCCTGACGGCGCTCTCGCGGCATCCATGCCGCTCGACCCACTCCGCGCCGTCTGCGTTTGGCCTGCACCCAAGTCGCGTTTTGTGGTGTTTGGCCTGCTGCGGTATGAAGATCAAAAGCCACGGCGCGCTTTGCGCCAATTGCTCGCAGGCCGAGTGCTGATCGCTACAGGCCCGAACGGAAAACCTCTTGAGACTGATCGATCAATGCCCCGACCGAATCACTTTCCCGCGCCGTTCGGCGATTTGACGGGCTTGGCCGTCGCGCTGTTTGCCGGTACGGGCTTCGCTGATCAGCGCAGGAATCAGGGGGCCTTCGGGGAGGTTCTTCCAGAATCGCGTCGGGAGGTGGCCTTGCATGACTTTGGGGTTCAGCCGTGCAGGGTTAAAGATGTGGCTGTAATAGGTCAGCCACAATTCGCCGTGAGGGTCGTCGGCGTTGCGCGCCAGTGACTGCCATGCGGCGGGGCACTGGCGCTTGTGGATCAAGCGCTCGCCGTCATAGAACACGCCATCCTTGGGCGTCGCAATCATCCAGCGGTGTTTGCCCATTCGCCCGACGAAGTGCTGGCTGGCGCTGTGCAGAATATCGTGGGCAGGCTCATGCCAGGCCACGTACTCGGGCAGCTTTTGTGTCTCCAGCAGCGCAGCCTTGACCTCCAGGTCTTTGCCAACGTTGCAGGGCGGCAAGGCGATAAAGCGCAGGAAGGCATGCAGGTGATGGGCCTCGCGACTGACTTGTTTGAGCCGACGGTGCACTTCGCTGCCCAGTTTGTCGCCCGCCAGCATGGCCGTCCGGTCGCCATGACTCACTCGCCACAACACTTCATACAGCAGACTCCAGCGCTGATCACCGCAATACTGCGCGGCGTTTTGCAGCAACTCCAGCAGCTCGAGCGGGACTCTTGCCTGGAACGGTCCGTTGTGTGGCGGGTAGTGGTCGTCGCTGGCGAACAGGTCGGCGTCTTCCTTCACGCTCCAGCTCACTTGATCCGGGTCGATCTGATGACTCAACAGCCAGCGGGCTTGCTGGCGCCAGGTGTCGAACAGGTCGTCGCAATCAAGAATGATCATGCCCACAGCGCCATTTGCTGAGGTTGCGGGCGGTTACGCAATTGCTCACGCAACGCGATGCTGGACGTGTCTGCCTGGCGCGGGTGGTAATCGCTGGTGATGATGAACGGCCTGGCTTTCGCCAACACGCAGCGCAAGCGCGTCAGGTCCTCGTACCGGATGCGACGCTGACGCCGCAGTTCGACCAGTCGCTTGGTCGTGCGAATACCGATGCCAGGGATTCGGGCGATCATGGCGGGCTCGGCGCGGTTCAGGTCGAGGGGAAAGACATCCCGGTGTTCGAGCGCCCAAGCCAGTTTCGGGTCGATGTCCAGCGCCAGATGCCCGGGGCCGTCCAGCAGTTCCTTGGCGTTGTAGCCATAACTGCGCAGCAGGAAGTCGGCCTGGTACAGCCGGTGCTCGCGTAACAGCGGCGGTGCAGCCAGCGGCACGCTCTTCGGGCTGTTGGGAATCGGGCTGAACGCCGAGTAATACACCCGCTTGAGACGGAAGTCGCCATAAAGGGATTCGGCGGTGTGCAGCAGCGTGCTGTCGTCCGTTTCATCGGCGCCGACGATCATCTGGGTGCTTTGCCCAGCGGGGGTGAAACGCGGCGCTTTCGGCTCGTTCAGCACGGTCTGCTGCCCGGTGTAGATGGTCTGCATCGCCTGCTTGATCGAGCCCATTTCCTTTTCCGGCGCCAGGGTTTGCAGACCGAGTTGGGTCGGCAGTTCAATGTTGACGCTCAGGCGATCGGCATAACGCCCGGCTTCTTCGATGAGTGCAGGGTCGGCTTCGGGAATGGTCTTGAGGTGAATGTAGCCGCGGAATTCGTGTTCCTCGCGCAGCAGCTTCGCCACCCTCACCAGTTGCTCCATGGTGTAGTCCGCCGAGCGGATGATGCCGGAGCTCAGGAACAGGCCGCTGACGCAGTTGCGACGATAGAAGTCCAGGGTCAGCGTCACGACTTCTTCCGGGGTGAATCGTGCACGGGGGACGTCGCTGGAGCGGCGATTGATGCAGTATTGGCAGTCGTACAGGCAGAAGTTGGTGAGCAGGATCTTCAGCAGCGAGACGCAGCGACCGTCGGGGGTATAGCTGTGGCAAATGCCCATGCCGTTGGTAGAGCCGATGCCGGACTTGCCCTCGGAACTGCGCTTGGGTGCGGCACTGCTGGCGCAGGAAGCGTCGTACTTGGCCGCATCAGCGAGGATGCTCAGCTTGTCGATCAGCTGCATGGGAATTCTCGATACTGTTTTTATGTACAGTATCGAGATGTTGCGTAATGGACAAGGCCTGAATGAATGGATAAGCGTCGCGGGTTACACCCGTGCAAGGGATAACCCATCCTGTCTCGCGCTTAGCTGATGCGCTGGACCAGATCCTTGAGTTCGCCGAAATTCTTCACCCGGTGAAAGTTGGTGTGGTTCAGGAATTCAGAGAAATCAGTGTCATGGCCATAACCGGCCACCTGCGCACCGGCACCTAGACCTGCCTGAACACCCGGCACGCTGTCTTCGACCAGCAGGCACTCTTCGGGCTTCAGGCCGAGCAAGTCGGCGGCGTGTTCGATGAGGATCGGAGAGGGCTTCCAGGCGTCCACTTCGTAGGCGCTGACAATCAATCCGTGGAAGACGTCCAGCAGGCCCACGGTGCTCAGGCAGGTTTCGATTTTGCTGCGCGGCCCGTTGGACGCCACGCATTTGGGCAGTGACAGCCCTCGGACAAATTCCACGGCGCCCGGCATTTCTTCAAGGCGTTCCTGCAGCAAGGGCAGGGTGCGCGCTCTGAAAGTGTTGACGATTTCGATGTTCGGCAGCCACGGGTAATCGCGGCACAACCCTTCCATGCACAGTGCGAACTGCACACCGCGAAAGCGCTCCAGTACGTGTTCGAGGCTCAACGAAACCTGATGTTCTTCCAGTATGTCGCGCAGAAGCCCGGCAGCGAGGCGTTCGCTGTCCACCAGGGTTCCGTCGCAGTCAAAAATGACGCCGGCAATGTTCAAACAGGATTCTCCCGAGTTGCGTGATCGTGTTTGGGGCGGTTCGACCGGCATTATCCAGAAAAGTTGAGAAAGGGATGTGAAGACTGACCTACGGTCGGGGTAAGCGCGCCGAACGAGGAGGTCGTCCGGCACGCCGATGACGCGCAGATTAAAGCTGAACGGGGGTGACGAGTGAACCGTCGGCGAAGTACGCGCTGACGTTGGCGAACACCAGATCGGCCATCGCCTGCCGGGTTTCGTAGGTGCCGCTGCCGATGTGCGGCGTCAGCACCACGCTGTCCAGCGACATCAGTTCGGCAGGCACATTCGGCTCGTCTTCAAACACGTCGAGGCCCGCGCCGGCAATCTCCGATTCCAGCAACGACGCCACCAGGGCTTTTTCGTCGACCACCGAACCGCGTGCCACGTTGATCAGGTATGACTTCGGCCCCAGGGCCTTGAGCACGTCACGGTTGATCAGATGCTGGGTGTCGGGACCGCCCGGCACGATGACGATCAGGTAGTCCGACGCCCGGGCCAGTTCCTGCAAGTCTGCATAGTGGGTGTAAGACACATCAGCGTACGGTTGGCCGCGTCGGAAGTACGCAATGTTCATCTCGAACGCTGCTGCCCGTTTGGCGATGGTCTTGCCGATCTTGCCCAGGCCGACGATGCCGCAGGTTTTGCCGCACAGGTCGTTGCCCAACGGAAATTTACCCGTGGGCCACTGGCCCGCGCGCACGAAACGTTCGGCCTGGCTGATGCGCCGCGAAACGCACAGCATCAGGGCCATGGCCGTTTCGGCAACGGCGTTATTCAGCACGTCGGGCGTATTGCTCAGCTGGATGCCACGGCGGGCCAGGTAGGCCGTGTCGACGGCGTCGTAGCCGACACCGAAGCTGTTGACGACTTGCAGGTTCGGCAAACGGTCCAGCAGGGCGTTGTCGGTGCCGTATACGCCGCTGGTGATCACGCCGCGGACCTTGTCGCCGTGCTCGGCGGCCCAGGCGTCGAGGTCCTTTATTTCCCAGCGATTGTGGACGGTGAAATCGCGGTCCAGGTTCTGCGTCAACGCCGCATGCATCGGCCCCCAGACCAGTACGTCGGCTTTCTTGTCGCTCATGTTTCCTCCTTGCGGCGCGGCGTCGATCAGTCGAGGCCACGCCTTTCTGTACACAGCTTTCACTGACGAAATCGCTTCAGCCGTTCTTGTTTAACACAGGTTGTGCTTCTGAACGCCCGGTTTTGAGCAGTTCGGCGATGGCCATGGTGACCATGGGTGCGAACAGCGCGAAGTACGAGCTGTCGATGCCGTACGGGTTGCCCGCCAAGAACCAGCCGATGGTCGAAAACACTGACAGAATCACGCCGGCCAGTGCGCCACGGCCGGTGCCGAATTTCGGCGCGTAGAAACACATCAGCACGATCACCGCGAGGGTGGCGCGCAGGGCTTTACCCAGAAAAGCGATCAACAGGATCTTGTCGGCGTACAGCGCCAGAATCAGCGGCAGGAAACCGATGACGATGATGGCCAGACGAATGAAGATCACCGACTTGCGGTCATTATTTTCCTTGTTGAAGAAGGGGTCGTAGAAGTCCTTCATCGCCAGCGTGGCAGAGGCCAGGGTGTTGGCCGAAATGCCGCCGAACAGCGCACCGGCCAGACCGATGACCACCAGGCTCGCCGAAAAAGTCGGCATGTGGGCGATGAGCACGGGAAATGCGTCGATGGACTTGATGCCCGGGTAAAGGTAGGCGCTGCACATCCCGATGCCCGCCGCCATCAGGCCGAAGGGGATCATCAGCGATGAGACATAAAAGCACGCGCGTTTGGCGGTTTTCTCGTCCTTGGTGCTGACCAGCGCTTGGATCACATATTGGGTCGCGAAGATCGAACCGATACCGCCGATCATCCAGGCAAAGATCTGGCCCCAGCCCACGCCCGTGAAGTCGAACATGGTCGCAGGCAGTCTGGCTTGCATGGCGCCGATGCCGCCCGTGGCGTTCAGGGCGAACGCCAGCGCGAGCACAATGCCGATGTACTTGATGACCGCGT
The DNA here is from genome assembly GCF_039697315.1 of Pseudomonas abietaniphila. Classification (NCBI taxonomy): domain Bacteria; kingdom Pseudomonadati; phylum Pseudomonadota; class Gammaproteobacteria; order Pseudomonadales; family Pseudomonadaceae; genus Pseudomonas; species Pseudomonas abietaniphila. Next base: position 5,905,791 of record NZ_CP155619.1, read on the forward strand.
GCACGAAGTTGGTGTAGACCACCGACCGCATGCCACCGACGCTGACGTAGAACACCGTGATGACCCCGACCAGCAGAATCGCCAGGGTCTTGTCGATGTTCAATACCGCCGCCAGCACGGCGCCGCCACTGGCGTACAGCGCCACCGACACGATGCTCAGGGCGCAGATGGTCAGCACGGACGCTGCGTAGCGTGTGCCTTGGCCGTAGTTCTGCGCGAGGATGCCGGAGATGGTGTTGAGGCCGGTGTCACGGTATTTCTTGGCCAGCACCAATGCCAACAGCAAGAAGCCCAGTGACAAGGCAACCAGGTTCCAGGCAGCGGAGATGCCGGCCTCGAAGCCTTTCTGTGCGGTGCCAATGCTCACCGAGCTGCCGATGAACTCCGACAGCAACAGCGCGCCGATCAGGAAGGGGGGGAAACTGCGTCCACCGCCGGTGAATCCGTCACTGCTCTTGGCGTGTTTACGCACGCTGTAGCCGATGTAGGACATGACAACGAAGTAGCCTGCGGTCAGGCAAAGGATGATTGTTATTCTTGGGTCCATGTTCTCTCCGTCCCCAGGTGACAGGGCGCGTGGTCGGGTGAGTCGAGCGGGTGTGGAATGTGTCCAAGCGCCTGTTGTTGTCAGACGACGTGGCGAGTTTCGGGCGCAGGTCTGGCGCAGGCCTTGCTGTGCCGGAGCATGCTATTGCGAATGTCGGGCGGGGCTGGAAGGGGAGAAGTCGGACGAAGAAGCCGAGCAAACGGCGGGTGCAGGGCGGAAGCGTGTGTGTATTTTCATTGTTATTAGAGGCTCGTGATCAACGTTGGAAGGCAACTCAATACGAAGCGACCGTTATACGTCATCGTACAACGTAGGGCAATCGTACGCCTGTGAGTGCGCTAATCAAGAGCCATTGATCTGTGCGCGCAAAGACGCAAGACGTCAGCGGACGCGTTATTGAAAATCTTTCTGGGGTCTAGGCCTGATCCGCGGGGATTCGCGTGCTCACGAGTGCGGTGAGTCAGCGCTTCTCTCCTGACTGGAATCACCGCCGTCGTAAGCACGCTGCCTCTGTGTGACTTATTGTCCGTTCAAGAGTGATTCAGTCGACATCACCTCGGCGTACGCAAACCCAAGCGCCGACATGAACGCCGCATGCACCTGAGCGGCCGGCACGGTGGTGCCATTGAACTCAAGGTCACGGCTGGCACAGGCATCGTGGATGACCCTGACCTTGTAGCCCATGTCTGCCGCTGCACGGGTGGTGGCGTCGATGCACATGTGGCTCATGGAACCGATCACCACCAATTCCTCGACACCTTCCTTGTCCAGCAGCGCTTTCAGACCGGTTTCCCGGAAGGAATTGGGGAAGTGCTTGAGGATTACCGACTCCTCCCCTTGGTTGATCACCCTGGGGTGCAGCTTCGCGCCTTCGGAATTCGGGGTGAAAAACGGCGCATCTTCGCGGGTGAACTCGTGACGGATGTGAACCACCAGGCCGTTGCTGTCCCGTGTTGCCTGAATGATCTTCGCCGCGTTGTCGGCGGCGGCATCGGCACCGACCAGAGGCCATTTGCCGCCAGGGAAGTAGTCGTTCTGGATATCGACTACGATGAGCGCTGATTTGGACATGTCTGCTTCCTCGGTTGGGATGGAATGGATGTGGGACCAGTATCGACCCTGCGCCGCGATGCGAGGATTGGCGACACCGACATTTGACGAGGGAAAACTGACAATGAACGTTGAAAGGGCAGTCGCCGACATCGGCCTGCTGATTTATCCCGGCTCACAGACGGCGGCGATTCATGGACTGACCGACTTGTTCGAAGTTGCCAACCGCATGGCCGATGAGCATGCCTCTGCACAACTGCCCCATTTGCGCGTCAGCCATTGGCAGGTCGATACGCAGTGTGAGCCTCAGCGAGTGTTCAGCAGTTCGTGGAGCGGGCAGAGCGGTCCGCTGGCTGCGGTGCTGATTCCGCCCTCGCTGATGGGTTTGCCCGACACTGAGGCAATGGAAGGGCTGTCGCGTTGGGTCAAGGCGCAGCACGCCGCAGGCGCCACCATCGGCACCGTCTGCCTCGGTGCTTTCGTGCTGGCGCAGACCGGGTTGCTCGATGGGCGTGCGGCCACCACGCACTGGACGCAGGCCAAGCCGTTGAGCGAACGTTTTCCCAGGATCAACGTGCATGCCGACAAACCGATCATCGACGATGGCGACATTATTACCACGGCGGGGCTGATGGCCTGGTCGGAACTGGGATTGCGTGTGGTTGACCGTTTTCTGGGGCCCAGCATCGCCACGGCGACCGCTCGTTTTCTGGTGATCGAACACAGCGACAGCGCACAACAGTGCGGCAGCAACTTCGCGCCGATTCTCGGTCATGGCGACGCCGCCATCCTGAGCGTTCAGCACTGGCTGCAAAGCACCGGGGCGCTAGAGGTTTCACTCGCAGAGATGGCACAGCGCGCCGGGCTGGAAGAGCGCACCTTTCTGCGGCGGTTTCGTGCCGCCACCGGCTTGAAGCCGACTGAGTACTGTCAGCACGTGCGGGTGGGCAAAGCCCGCGAAATGCTCGAATTCACCAACGGGACGGTGGATCACATCGCCTGGACCGTGGGTTACCAGGACCCGGCGGCCTTCCGCTCGACGTTCAAGAAAATCACCGGGCTTGCGCCCAGCGAATACCGGAACAAATTTGGTGTCGGTACGCCGGTGGTGACGGCGCGTGGCTGACACATGAGTCACTCGATTCCCGACGTTGTCCAACCCGGCAACTCACCTTGCGAAGGAGCGGCCATGCCTGCGAACGGATTCACGCGCCACGCCACGGCGTTTATCACGGTCACCCTGCTGGCGTTGCTCGCCGGTTGCGGCACCCAGCGTGGCCAGACGTCACCGCCGCCCCCTCCGGACCTGGTGCGCAGTGAGATCGTGCGGCTGTTGCCGGCGGGCGTGGCAGACCGTCAGGGATGGGCGACGGACATCTACACCGCGTTTGAAACGCAGAAAATCGATCCCACCGTCGAGAACCTCTGTTCAGCGGTGGCGGTGACCGAGCAGGAATCGAATTTTCAGGTCGACCCGGCCGTGCCGGGGATGGGCAAGATCGCTCAGGACGAAATCGATCGCCGGGCAAGCAAGGCGCACATTCCCAACCTGCTGGTGCGCAGCGCGCTGGACATCCGCTCGCCCACCGGCAAGACCTATAACGAGCGATTGAACGCCGCGCGCACCGAAAAAGACCTCAGCGCGATTTTTGACGATTTCATCGGCATGGTGCCGCTTGGGCGGACGCTGTTCGGGAACTTCAATCCGGTGCACACGGCCGGACCGATGCAAGTCAGCATCGACTTCGCCGAGCGTCAGGCGCAGGGTTATCCGTACCCGGTTGACGGCTCGATCCGACATGAGGTGTTCAGTCGTCGCGGCGGGATGTACTTCGGTATCGCCCACCTGTTGGGGTATCCGGTCAGCTATGACAAACCGATTTACCGTTTTGCCGATTTCAATGCCGGCTGGTACGCCAGCCGCAATGCAGCGTTTCAAAGCGCGCTGGCGCGTGTGTCGGGCAAGCGCCTGGCGTTGGATGGCGACCTGATCAGCTACGGTTTTGGGCCGTCATTGGGCCAGACCGAGTTGGCCGTTCGCAGCTTGCACACGCAACTGGGCATGCGCAATCCGACGATTCGCAGCCAGCTGGAGAAGGGCGAGACCCTCGCGTTCGAGGACACCGATCTCTATAAACAGGTGTTCGCCCTGGCGGACAAGGCAGCAGGCAAACCGCTGCCGCGAGCCATTTTGCCGGGTATCGTGCTGGAAAGTCCGAAGATCACCCGCAAGCTGACCACGGCCTGGTTTGCCCAGCGCGTTGAAGAGCGCCGAGTGCGCTGCATGACGCGGGCTTCGGGGAAGCTCAAGTAGCGGCAGTCGTCATTGGCTCGACGATCCACACGACCGCTGGTCCAAATCTCGGCACCCCTTGGCGATGCGCTTCTCGAAACTGTAATTGCCCTGCACATCAGGGCCTTTACAGCAGAGGTGCCTATGCCAGTCGATTCTGAATTCCCCACCAGCGTCCCGCCCGTTACTCCTACGTCTCCCGCTGAAGCCGATCTGGATCCGGATGCCATGGATGACGAGGACTTTCGCGAAGAACAGCAACGCGAGGAAGACAAGCAGCAGCGCCCGGTCGACTGGGACGAGCCGCCTTCGGCAGACGTGCCGCCCGTAGACGAACCCACACCGCTTTCCGATGACTTGCGCTAGCACAATACCGTCGGGCTGCCGGAGCGGGGTCAATGCCCTGTCTTCGGCTTTTTTGAGTCCGCATTTTCAAGGAGCCACTGGTTTTGAGTCTTGACCCCGTTAGTCCCTCCATCATTACGAGCAGCACCGGTGGCCCGTCCGTTCCGGATACACAAGCGGCCGAAGCGTTGTTGTTCGGTTCCCCCAAGGACCGCCTGGATTTCTACCGCAAAGAAATCCAGTACGAAACCGCCATTCTCTCCAACCGCACCAACGCCTATCTGTCTGCCCAGTCGTTTCTGGTGATCGCATTCGCCTCGTCGATGGCCAACCTCAACCCGGAGTGGGGCAAGTTGTTCACGTTGGTGGTGCCGCCTTTTCTGACGTTGTTGGGTCTGATCAGCTCGATGCACGCCTGGCCGGGCATTCGTGCAGCGTACGAGATCATCGACCACTGGCACTTCAAACAAAGCCAGTTGTTGCACAGCCAGCCTGCGATGGGGCTCGCCTATGACGATTCCCCCTTGTTCTGTGAGCATGAATCCAGCGAGAAGGGTTATCGCAAGTCGTTGTTGTTTTCCATGCGTACGCCTTGGTTGTTCAGCGTGTTCTGGTTCCTGCTCGGCGCATTCTCCATTTATGCGCAAACCACCGACATGGCCTTTTGAGTCAGCCCGTCGATGCAGCAGATGTGCGTAGCGTCCACACGGGAAGTGTGATTCAGCGCACATCGATGTCACGCTGGGCGCGAGGCATTCGAAGCCGTGACTACACTGGTTTATCGGTCTGGTATCAGGCGGGCAAGCGGGTGCCCGGCTTCAATTGACATGGAGGTGGTGAAATGCTGTTTACCCCTGAATTGCGCAGGACCCTGGAAAGTGCGTTCCTGCCCCTGGCCTGTGAGTGCACGCTCATGCCGGGCGGTGCGCTGATGGTGAAAATCTTCGAGCCCCAGACCGGCACCGTGGCGATGCTGGTCGAAAACGTGTCCATTGCCAATGTGACGACCATGCGTGGGGTCGCAGAGCTGGTGGCCGAACTGCGTTACGACTTGCGAACCTGTGTCACGCCGTTTGGTTCGACCCCTGCCTTCTTCGCGGCCTCTCGCGGTGCATGAAGCCTACCAGTACCGGTTCGAAGCGCCCCTGCGTAAATTATCTACACTTTCGACGGAACCTTTGTCGAGCGGTGATGTTATCTTGACACCAAAGGTAGGCGGAGGTATTTCGTCTCCATCGTTTGGCGTTAAAAAGCGCTTTGCATTTAACAGGTTAGGGAATGCCTCTCGGAACGGAGAGACTGTCTGACCGGTTTTCTTGTGCCCGCCGTCGCCGAATCACCACCGTATCGAAACGGCGTATACAACATTCAGGAGCCAACCCTATGGCAGTACTGCAGCAAACCACCGTCGACGCTCTCCGCCGTGCCGAAGCCCAGTTGTCCGAGCGCTGGCTGGCGGACCTTGAAGCCAGCGGCGCCACGCGCAATCTGAAGACCGAAGACCTGCATCAGCAGGCATCGGAGTTTCTGCATTTGCTCACCGCCGTGCTGGAAAAGGGTGGTTCGCACAGCATCACGACCGCTGAATGGGACGAGACGCGGCAGTTTCTGGAAAAGCTCTCTCATCAGCGGGCATTGGCCGGACAGGACTCGCAGCAGACCGCTCATTTTATCTTCGCGCTCAAAGGCGCGGTGTTTGCGCTGTTGCAACACACGTACAGCGAGCAGCCTGCGTTGCTCGCCGAACAGCTCTGGGAAATCTCCCAGTTGCTGGACACCTTGGGCATGCACACCATCCGCACCTTTCAGAAATCCCGCGAATCGGTGATCAAGCGTCAGCAGGAAGAACTGCTGGAGCTGTCTACGCCCGTGGTCAAACTGTGGGACGGCGTGCTTGCCCTGCCGATGATTGGCACCCTTGACTCCCAGCGCACGCAAGTGGTGATGGAGTCCCTGCTGCAACGGATCGTCGACACCGGCTCGGAAATCGCGATTATCGACATCACCGGCGTGCCGACCGTCGATACGCTGGTCGCCCAGCACCTTCTCAAGACCGTCACCGCGATCCGCCTCATGGGCGCCGACTGCATTATCAGCGGCGTGCGTCCGCAGATCGCGCAGACCATTGTTCATCTGGGGCTGGACCTCCAGGGTGTCGTGACCAAAGCCAACCTGGCCGACGCGCTGGCGCTGGCACTGCGCCGTCTGGGTCTGACGGTCTCCAAGGCTGCGGTATAAGGCCATGGAGCGCATTCCAATCCTGCAAATGGGCGACTTTCTGCTGGTCACCATTCAAGTCGACATGCATGACCAGCTCGCGCTGACGCTGCAGGACGACTTGTCCGAGCGGATCAGCCGAACGTCGGCACGGGGCGTACTGATCGATATCTCGGCACTGGACATGGTCGACTCGTTCATCGGTCGCATGATCGGCATGATTTCGGGCCTGTCGCGCATCATGGATGCCGAGACCGTTCTGGTCGGCATGCAGCCTGCCGTCGCGATCACGCTGGTGGAGTTGGGCATGACGCTGCCAGGCGTCAGCACTGCGCTGAATGTCGAGCGAGGCATGACGCTGTTGCGTGAGCGGGCCTATTCCCGATGAACGTGCGCAGCAGCGGCACCCAAGGCATTCATATAGAGCAGGATGTGGTGCTGGCACGGCAGCTGGCGCGCAAACTGTCGCAAGAGTGTGGCATGCGTCTGATCGACCTGACCAAGCTGGTGACGGCGGTCAGCGAACTGGCGCGGAACACCATGACCTACGGCCGTGGCGGCGACATGGACTGGCAAATCATCGAGGACGGCGCCCGTACTGGTTTACGCCTGACGTTTCGAGACGAAGGCCCCGGGATTCCCGACCTGAAGCTGGCGATGACCGACGGCTGGACGTCTGGCGGCGGATTGGGACTGGGCCTGACCGGGGCCAAGCGGCTGGTCGACGATTTCGAACTGGAAACGGCGCCCGGCGCGGGCACGCGAGTGACGATCTGCAAATGGACCTGAGATTGCACAGTAGCCTGACGCACGTGCTGCCGATCGAAGACAGCAGTCAGGTAGGGTTTGCCCGAAGGGCCGCGCAGAGACTCGCAGAGCAGTCGGGGTTCGATGACACGGACGCCGGTCGCGTGGCTTTGGTGGTCACTGAACTCGCCAGCAATATCCTCAAGCATGCCAGCAATGGTGAACTGCACCTGCGTGTGCTGCCGGGAAGTCCGCTGGGTATCGAGGTCATTGCCATTGATCGCGGTCAGGGTTTCGATCTGCAGGATTGCATGGCCGACGGGTTTTCCACGCGCGGCACGCAGGGCATCGGGCTGGGCTCAATGTTGCGTCAGGCGCAGGTATTCGACGTGCATACTGACACCAGCGGTACCGTGCTGCTGACGCGATTTTATCCCCGTCATTCTGCGGTCAGGGACCTGCGCGTGGGCGTGACCCAACATTCACTGCACGGCGATCCGGCCTGTGGCGACGCTTGGGAACTGGCAATCAAGGGTTCGCACGTGAGCATCCTGATGATTGACGGCCTTGGCCATGGCCCGGAAGCCGAAGACGCGGCAAAAGCCGGCGCCACCGCGTTCAATCGTGAGCCCTTTGCCGACCCGGGCGTATTGCTCGAAGAAATTCACCACGACATGCGCGGGACGCGCGGCGGCGCGGTCGCGGTGGCGCAATTCAATGGCGAGCAGGACCAATTGCGCTTTATCGGCATCGGGAACATCGGCGCCACGTTGATCACCGAGGACAAACCGCGAGGCCTGGTGTCACACCCCGGCATCGTCGGCCTGCAGTACCGCAAGGTTCCGGTGGTGGACCACGTTGATTGCACCGGGAAGTTGTTGATCCTGTACAGCGACGGTCTGCAATCTCGATGGAATCTTCGCGACTATCCAGGTCTGATGTACCGACACCCGGCGATTATCGCGGCCGTGCTGCATCGCGATTTTAGCCGGGGCAGGGATGACGTGACGGTACTGGTGATTGTTCTGGAGACGTTTGATGACTGACAACGCTGTCGACGGTGCCCCTGAGGCGTGCGCGGAGCTTTTGCAACTGCGAGAGGAGGCGGCAGCGCTGCGTGCCGAGCTTGATGAAACCAATCAGGGGGTTCTGGCGCTCTATGCCGAACTCGACATGCAGGCAGATCAGTTGCGTCAGGCGTCGGATCTGAAAAGCCGGTTTCTCTCGTACATGAGCCATGAGTTTCGAACGCCGCTGGGTTCGATTCTGAGTATCGCCAGCCTGCTGACGGATGAGCTGGACGGCCCGCTCAGTCCGGAGCAACACAAGCAGGTTGCGTTCGTCCGGACTGCCGCTCGCGAGCTCAGCGACATGGTCGATGACCTGCTCGATCTGGCGAAGATCGAGGCGGGGCGCATCAGTATTTCGGCCGCGTGGTTCGACATGCTCGACCTGTTTTCGGCCTTGCGCGGCATGTTCCGACCGATTGTCGACACCTCGGCGGTGGACCTGATTTTCGAAGAGCCGATGGGGCTGCCCCGGCTTTACACCGATGACAAGAAACTCGCGCAGATCCTGCGCAACTTCATCTCCAACTCCTTGAAATTCACCCAGCGCGGCGAGGTCCGTATCTCCGCCCGGCTGGAAGGTGAACATGAAGTGCGTTTCGCCGTCACGGACACCGGCATTGGCATTCCTGCCGAGCTTCACGGCGCCCTGTTCGAAGACTTCGCGCAAGTCGACTCCCCGTTGCAAAAGCGCCTTCGGGGCACCGGGTTGGGGTTGTCGCTGTGTAAACGATTCGCCGAGCTGCTGGGTGGTCGGGTTGGCCTGGAAAGCCAGCCTGGCGTCGGCTCGACGTTCTTTGTGGTCATCCCGTTGGCGTTGGCGCAGGAGCACGTTGATGAAAGCTGAAACCCGGTTGCTGATCGTCGACGACAACGCCGCGACGCGTTACGCGCTGCGTCGGCGAATGGAGCGCCATGGGTTCACAGTGCTGGAAGCGGGAACCGGTACCGAAGGGCTCAACCTGATCGCCGAGCAGATCCCGGACGCCTTGATTCTCGACGTCAACCTGCCGGACATGAGTGGCTTCGACATCGTCCGCCAGTTACGCGCCGAGCCGCGTACGGCGTTGCTGCCAGTGGTACACGTGTCGGCGGCGTCGATCCAGACCGGCGATATCGTCACGGGCCTTGAGGCGGGCGCCGATGCCTACCTCGTGCATCCCGTGGACGCCGACGTGTTGCTGGCAACCCTTCGAACGCTGCTGCGTGTACGCGACACCGAATTTGCCCTGCGCGAAAGCGAGAACCGTTTCCGCGAGATCTTCGTCAATGTCTCGGCGCCGATTGCCGTCATGGACGGTCATCTCAAGGTCCATGAATGCAACCACGCGTTCGCGCGTCTGATTGCACAAAGTTTTACCGAACAGTCCGTACTCAAGTGTTTTGCAGATGAGCAAGACTCCGTCATCGCCGGTCTGCGCGAGGCACTCGTCTCGGGAGAGCGCTGGAAGGGCTCACTGAGCATGCTGGTCGAAGGAGACCTGCGGGAAACGGAATGGCAGGTCTCGCCGTACCGTGCGACCGAATTAAGCCTAGTGTTCATCGAGGACCTCACCGAACACCGGCGCCGCGAACAATCCCATCTGCAACAACTGGACTCGGTCAACAACCAGTTGGCGCACGAGGTCGCGGAGCGTGCAAGAACCGAGCAACAGTTGCTTCAGGCGCAGAAAATGGATGCGCTCGGCCAGCTTACGGGCGGCATCGCGCACGATTTCAACAACCTGTTGACCGGTATCGTCACGGGTCTTGAACTGATCAAGAAACGCACCGAAGACGGGCGGCCCGAAAAAGTCCTGGCCTACGCCGATGCAGCGCTGGCCTCGGCCAGGAGTGCGGCGACGCTGACCCATCGATTGTTGGCATTCGCACGTCAGCAACCGCTGGATACACGTCCCATCGACGTGAATCAGAATGTCCGCTCTCTGGAGGACCTGATCAGACGAACCGTGGGCAAGCGCATCGGACTGACGCTTGAGCTGACCTCTCGCAGCGCGGTGGCGATGGTTGATTCCGGCCAGCTGGAGAGCTCAGTGCTGAACCTGGTCATCAACGCGCGTGACGCGCTGCCGCAAGGCGGTAACATCTGGATCAGCACGTACGAGGCCTATTCCCAGGGGAATTCACGCCTGGAAGACGGCCCGTACATTGCGTTGACGGTTCGAGACGACGGAGCGGGCATCGAGCACCACCTGATCGACAAAGTGTTCGACCCGTTCTTCACCACCAAACCGATCGGGGAAGGCACGGGCCTTGGGCTTTCCACCATTTACGGTTTTGCGCGCCAGACTGGCGGAGACGTGCACGTGCGCAGTGTCGTGGGGCACGGTACGGAAGTCACCTTGATGTTACCGGCTGCTGTCGATCAGACGGCAGTGCCGCCAGAACTGCCGGACAGTGTCGAACTTGGCGCGGGCGAGCATGTCCTTATTGTCGAGGACACAGCGTCTGTGCGCATGTTCGTCAATGAAATCCTGACCGACGCTGGCTACCGCTGCACGCAGGCCGGTGACGTGTCGACAGCGCTGTCGATGGCAGAGCATGACCCGTCAATCGATCTGTTGCTGACCGACGTCGGCATGCCGATGATGAACGGTCGGGAGCTGGCGCAACGCGTGCGTGTCTGGCGACCGGAGGTGCCGGTGCTGTTCATGACCGGTTACGCTGAAAATGCCCTTAACCGACAGCACTTTCTTGGGGAAGGCATGGACATGATCACCAAGCCGTTTCAAATGGTTGAATTCCTCAATAAGGTGAGGAAGATGCTGGATGGCTGACCCGTCAACCGGACATCCAGCGCAAGATGTACATATGGACGCGTAACATTTGTTAATCTGCGCGCCAATTCATTCGGTGCCAGCCATCGGGCACACACCTTCGGCGATTGTTTGCGAGACTCGCGGAAGGTGAAGGAGATCTAGTTTTGACCCTCAGCCAGGAACTTCACCAGAGCGCGATCGACAATTGCGCCCGTGAACCGATCAAGATTCCAGGCAGTATTCAGCCTCAAGGCTTTTTGCTGGTGATCGATGAGGCGACGATGACAATCGGTCAGGTCAGCGCCAACGTCGGCCGTTGGCTGGGGCTGGAACCCGAGACGCTCATCGGTGCGCCACTGACGCGGGTGTTCGACGACTGCCAGGATCTGCTGGCCCGGCTGGCCGCGCTGCCAGAGGAAGACCAGAACCCCTTTCATGTGGGCGATGTGCGCTTTCTTGAAGGCAGTCGTGCAGGTTTGCCAACGGCGATGATGGTTCATCGGCACGATCAGGTGTTGATTGCCGAGTTCGAGCCTTCCAGCGACATGACGACGGCCTACGGCAACGTCTACCCGCTGATGCGCACGTTCATCAGTCAGATGGAAGAGTCCGAAAGCATCGACGCGCTGTGCCAGCGCTCGGTGTCGGAAGTCAAACGCATCACCGGTTTTGGCCGGGTGAAGTCCTACCGCTTCGACGCCGAGGGCAATGGCCGGGTAAACGCCGAGATCGCCGACGCTGACTATCCGAATTATCTGGGTCTCAGTTTCCCGGCCTCCGATATCCCCTCGCAGGCGAGGGCGCTTTATCTGGCGAACCGCATTCGTGTCATCGAGGATGCGAACTATCAGCCGTCGCCCCTGATCCCGGCCAACAACCCGGTCACCGGCGCCCCGCTGGACCTGAGCTTCGCAACCCTGCGCAGCGTATCGCCCGTGCATTTGCAGTACATGCGCAACATGCAGACCCTCGCCTCGATGTCGATCTCCATCGTCGTGCGCGGGCAGTTATGGGGGTTGATTTCCTGTCACCACGCGACGCCTCGCTCCGTGAGTTTCCAGACCCGTACCGCCTGTGAGCTGCTGGGCAGCGTCCTGTCCCTGCAGATCGAAACCAAGGAGGCGCAGGCCAAAACCGAACGCATGCTCAGCTTGCGTCGGCAAATCGTACAGATGCTTGCCGCGATGGCGGATCTGGACAGCGTGACCGGTGGCCTGCGCTCGATGCCTGAGGTGCTGCTGGCCTTCGTCGAGGCCACCGGTGCTGCGGTGATCTCAGACTCGACGCTGGATGTGTACGGCGAAACCCCCGACCGGGAACAGATTGAGGCGCTGACCCGATGGCTCAGCCAGCGGGATACGCACGAGGTGTTCCAATCCGATAACGTCGGCCGTGACATTCCCGAGTTACCCCGGTTGAGCCAGTCGGTCAGCGGGGTGCTGGCCATGGCGATTTCCGAGCTGCATTCCAATTACATCATCTGGTTCCGCCCCGAGCAGACCCGGGTCGTGGACTGGGCCGGTGAACCGGAGAAGGTTATCACCGACAGCGGTTCCCTCAGCCCGCGTCATAGCTTTGCACGGTGGCGGGAAACCGTCCGCGGTTTTTCCCGGCCGTGGGACGAACTGGACACCGAGGGCGTGGTGGAATTACGCGCAGCGGTGTTGGGTATCGTGCTGCGCAAGGCGGAGGAAATGGCCTCCCTGGCTGAGGAGCTGAAGAAATCGAACAAGGAACTCGAAGCCTTCTCCTACAGCGTGTCCCATGACCTGCGTGCGCCGTTGCGGCATATCGCCGGTTACGCCGAACTGTTGGGGGATATCGAGGGCAGCAAGCTGTCCGCCCGTGGGGTGCGTTTCCTGGAGAACATCGGCGAGTCGGCGCGGTTCGCTGGCACGCTGGTGGATAATCTGCTGAGCTTCTCGCAGATGGGGCGCTCGGCCATGCGGTACTCGCAGGTCGATCTGAACGCCATGGTCGATGCCATCCGTAAGGAAATGCAGCCTGATTATGAAAGCCGCGACTTGCAATGGTCGATTCCCGAACCGTTGCCAGTGGTGATCGCCGACGCCGCATTTTTGCATCTGGCCATGCGCAACCTGTTGTCCAATGCCATCAAGTACACCCGCAATCAGGCGGCTGCCGTGATCGAGATCGGCAGCTACGAGGAGGACGGCCAGGTGGTGGTGTACATCCGCGACAACGGTGTGGGCTTCGACATGGAATACGCGGGCAAACTGTTCGGCGTATTCCAGCGTCTGCACCGCATGGAGGAATTCGAAGGCACCGGCATCGGGCTTGCCAGCGTGCGCCGTATCATCGAGCGGCACGACGGTTCGGTTTGGGCAAACAGCCAGTTAGGGCAAGGAGCCACTTTTTACTTTGCGCTGCCAAAGCGCAGTCTCAGCGTAACCCTTTGAGTGTCCGAGGAGACGCCCAATGTTAAAACCCATTCTGCTGGTTGAAGACAATCCCAACGATCTCGAGCTGACACTGGTCGCTCTTGAACGTAGCCAGTTGGCCAACGAAGTGATCGTGTTGCGAGACGGCGTCGAAGCGCTGGATTATCTCTTCCGGCGAAATCAGTACCAGGACCGTGTCGCGGGTAACCCGGCGGTGCTGTTGCTCGACCTGAAACTGCCCAGGCTGGATGGCCTTGAAGTCCTCAAGGCGATTCGCGAAAGCGACGAACTGCGCAGCATCCCTGTGGTGATGCTGACGTCCTCCCGTGAAGAACCCGATTTGCAACGCGCGTATTCGTTGGGAGTGAACGCTTACGTCGTCAAACCGGTCGAATTCAAGGAATTCGTCTCGGCAATCTCCGATCTCGGGGTTTTCTGGGCCGTTCTCAACGAGCCGCCGCCAGGCTCCCTGCGACTGGCACGCCGCCCGGGCTCTTGATTCGAGCGCTGATCCGGTCTGTGCTGTCCTGCTTTGTGCTGGCGGCGCGGGCCTTCATGAAATGAACGACGACTATTCATGCCGCTATCGCTGCTCAAATTGCTTCTGGTTGAAGACAGTCCGCATGATGCCGAACTGACGCTGCTCACGCTGGAAAACAGTGGGCTCAAAATAGACGCCACCCTGGTCTACAACCATCAGGACGTGGAACGAGAGCTGCTTGCTCAGCATTTCGATCTGATTCTCAGTGACTACCTGCTGCCCGGGTCTTCTGGTCCCGAGGTGCTCAATTGCGCATTGCGCCTCGCGCCCCATATCCCGTTCATCTTCCTTTCCGGGATTTTTGGCGAACAGCATGCCGTCGAGATGATGCGCATGGGCGCCATCGATTATGTCCTCAAGCAAAACCTGAAGATGCTGCCCAAGGCCGTCGTCCGTGCAGTCTCCGAAGTGCGCGAGCGGGAAAAGCGCCAGCGCGCCGAAGAGACGCTGCAAGATGCCGAGGTGCGCGCGCAGCTGGCCATCGAAGCGGCCGACATGGGTGTCTGGACCTACGATCCCGCGACCGACACGCTGCTGTGGGATGAGCGCTGCAAGACCCTTTATGGGTTGCCCGCCGATGCGCAGGTCAGCATGGCGTTCATGTTTGCGCGCTGCCATCCAGATGACCGTGATCTGCTACAGCGCAAGGTCGCCGCGGCGCTTGCGGGCGACACCGGCTTTCAGATCGAACACCGGTTGCTCGTGGAGGGCGATGAGGAGCGTTGGGTGTTCTCTAATGGCCGTTCTCTCTTCGAAGATGGCAAATGTGTGCGCTTCACCGGCGTCATGCAGGACATCAGCGAGCGCAAGCAGGCCACGCAGGCATTGCATCAACTCAACGAAATTCTGGGCGAGCGTGTCGTGCAGCGCACCCGTGAACGTGACCGTACCTGGGAGCTCTCCCGGGAGTTGCTGGGCGTGTTCAGTTTCGATCTGACACCCATTGCGCTCAACCCGGCCTGGGAAGCGACGCTGGGCTGGACGCGCGCCGATTTCAACGACCACAGCCTGGGCGAATTGATTCATCTGGACGATCTGGACGCCACCCTGCGCGAGACAGCCAGTGTCGCCAAAGGCAATGTCAGCACGCGTTTCGTCAATCGCATGCGCCACGCCGAAGGCGGGTATCGCTGGTTGTCCTGGACCCTCGTGCCGGACGAAGGACTGATGTATGCCGCCGTTCGCGACATCACCAGCGAGCGTGCGGTGGTCGATGAGTTGGCGGCCACCAACAAGCGTTTGCGTGACCAGATCCGCGAGCGTGAACGGGTCGAAGCGGCGCTCCAGCAGATGCAACGCCTGGAAGTGGTCGGGCAGCTCACGGCAGGGGTCGCCCACGACTTCAATAACTTGCTGACGGTGATCCTTACCAGCGCGAACTTTCTGGGTCGAGACCTGGAAAAAGGCGTGCTCACCAAGTCGCCGCAGCGCTTGCAGAACATCCGCGAAGCCGGCGAGCGTGGCGCCAAGCTGACCAGCCAGTTGCTGTCGTTCTCACGCCGGCAGCGTCTGGAGCCGGTCGCGCTGAACCTCAATGACACCATTGGCGGCATGCGCGAATTACTGGGCCGTGCGCTGGGTGGCAGCGTTTGGGTCGAAACGGAACTGGCTGAGGATCTGTGGAACGCGTTGGTCGATCCGACCCAGACCGAAATGATCATCCTCAATCTGGCGATCAACGCCCGCGACGCCATGGCGCAAGGCGGACAGCTGCACCTGAGCACCGGCAACGAAATCGTCTATCGCCTGCCGCAACGGCCTGAAGACCCGGACCCCGGCGCTTACGTGGTGCTCTCGGTGACCGACACCGGTTGCGGCATGAGCGAAGAAGTGCTGGCCAAGGCGTTCGAGCCTTTCTTCACCACCAAGGAAGTGGGGAAGGGGTCAGGCCTGGGGTTGGCGCAGGTTTTCGGTTTTGCCAAGCAATCCGGGGGTGGCGTAAGCATCGAAACCGCCGAGAATGCCGGCACGACCATCAAGGTGTATCTGCCCAGCATCGCCCGGTCTCCAACGCCGGCGGTCACTGCCTCCCACACGCCCGGCTACACGGACGCTGACGCGTTACACCGGACCATTCTGTTGGTGGACGACGACCCGGATGTGCGCGCGGTGACCTCAGCGATGCTCAGCTCGTTGGGTTACTCGGTGGTCGAAGCCGAGAACGGCAATGAAGCGTTGAAAAAGATCGATCCCGGCATCGATTTGGTGCTCACCGACTTCGCCATGCCAAACATGACCGGTGCCGAGCTGGCCGAAATCGTCCGGCGCGATTACCCGGGATTGCCCGTCATGTTCATCACCGGCTTTGCGGATATCGACATCCTCGAGGTCGATCAGCAACTGATCGTGCAGAAACCGTACAAGGAAGAAGAGCTGGCCAGGAAGCTGGCGAACGTATTGACGAAGACGGGTGCAGGCGTCGCATCTTAGGTGCAGCGACACAGGGCTGCCAACGGTCCGATGTCCGCCGCGAAGCATGCGGCCACCGCGATACCTGTGGGAGACGTCCGAGGTTACGAGGGTATGGGCCGCAATTCGGACGAAAGCGGTGTCTCGGTCACAGACGATGTCACTGTCCCACCGCATTCGCCACTGTCGTAACCTCCAGCAGCTCCCACAGGTCTTTGGGCCGTCATGACACCTTGGCCTGACCAGTCTGTGCGGGAGACTTCCAGCTGTTTGATGCGTGCCACAGCGCGTGGATGCAACGCGATTCCTGTAGGAGACGTCCGAGGTTACGAGGGTATGGGCCGCAATTCGGACGAATGCGGGGTGTCGGTCATCGACGATGTCACTGTCCCACCGCATTCGCCACTGTCGTAACCTCCAGCAGCTCCCACAGGTCTTTGGGCAGTCATGACACCTTGGCCTGACCGATCGGGCGGGAGACTTCCAGCTGTTTGATGCGTGCCATAGAGCTTGGATGCAACACAATACTCTTGGCAACTTCCAGCGGTTTGATATCCGCCGCGAAGCATGCGGCCACCGCGATACCTGTGGGAGACGTCCGAGGTTACGAGGGCAGCGAAAGCGTTGTGTCGGTCACCGACGATGTCACTGTCCCACCGCATTCGCCACTGTCGTAACCTCCAGCAGCTCCCACAGGTCTTTGGGCCGTCATGACACCTTGGCCTGACCAGCCTGTGCGGAGACTTCCAACCGTTTGATGCGTGCCGCCAAGCTTGGGTGCAACGCGATACTCATGGCAACTTCCAGCGGTTTGAGGTGTGCGTGCGAAGCATGCGGCCACCGCGATACCTGTGGGAGACGTCCGAGGTGACGAGGGTATGGGCCGCATTTCGGACGAATGTGGGGTGTCGGTCACCGACGATGTACCTGTCCCACCGCGTTCGCCACTGTCGTAACCTCCAGCAGCTCCCACAGGTCTTTGGGCCGTCATGACACCTTGGCCTGACCAGCCTGTGCGGAGACTTCCAGCCGTTTGATGCGTGCCACAGAGCTTGGATGCAACACAATACTCTTGGCAACTTCCAGCGGTTTGATCTCCGCCGCGAAGCATGCGGCCACCGCGATACCTGTGGGAGACGTCCGAGGTTACGAGGGCAGCGAAAGCGGTGTGTCGGTCACCGACGATGTACCTGTCCCACCGCATTCGCCACTGTCGTAACCTCCAGCAGCTCCCACAGGTCTTTGGGCAGTCATGACACCTTGGCCTGCCCGATCGGGCGGGAAACTTCCAGCTGTTTGACGCGTGCCATAGAGCTTGGTTTCAACGCGATACTCTTGGCAACTTCCAGCGGTTTGATCTCCGCCGCGAAGCATGCGGCCACCGCGATACCTGTGGGAGACGTCCGAGGTTACGAGGGCAGCGAAAGCGGTGTGTCGGTCACCGACGATGTACCAGTTCCACCGTATTCGCCATGGTCATAAACGCCAACAGCTTGCCGACCTTCCTCAATCATCCCGCGTCAGCACTTCCAGCAGTTCGATCTCGAACGTGAGGTCTGAATGCGGTTTGATGTGCGCGCCCATCGAGCGTTCGCCGTAGGCCAGGAGCGACGGCACCCACAGTTTGCGTTTGCCGCCAACTTTCATGCCCATGATGCCGATGTCCCATCCCTTGATCACGCGACCGGTTCCGATCACGCACTGGAAGGGTTTGCCTCGGTCCCAGGACGAATCGAACACGGTGCCGTCTTCCAGTGTGCCGGTGTATTGAGTGGTGATCAACGCGCCCTTGACCGCCGCTTTGCCGGTGCCTTCCAGCAGGTCGATGATCTGTAATTCGTCGTTCATGGCTAAATCCGTGACAGCGTGAGAGGGCTGGCGACGATGCTAAAGCCGCTCGCCCTGACTGGCAATCCTTGTCCCAGCAACGCCTATCCACTGTGGGAGCGAATTCATTCGCGAGACGAGCGTTCATTCACTGCACCGCCATCGCTTGATGCGTTTCCAAGAATGAAAAAACGGCGCGTCCTCTGCAGGCCGCGCCGTTTTTTCGTTTCAGCGGATCACGACTTCATCATGCGATGACGTCGCTGCTCCACTCGCCGTTCACCAGGCGCTTGAGGCCGAGCGGGTTGGCGTTTTGCAGGGCGGCCGGCAGCAGGCTGTCCGGGTAGTTCTGGTAGCAGACCGGACGCAGGAAGCGATCGATCGCCAGCGTGCCGACAGAGGTGCCCCGTGCATCGGAGGTCGCCGGGTATGGGCCACCGTGAACCATGGCGTCAGAAACTTCGACCCCGGTTGGGTAGCCGTTGACCAGAATGCGGCCCACTTTCTCTTCCAGCACCGGAACCAGCCACTGGTATTTCTGCAGGTCGGCGGTTTCACCGATCAGGGTGGCTGTCAGTTGACCACGCAGGGCCTGCAAAGCGGCTTTCAGTTCAGCGTCGTCAGCCACTTCGATCAGCAGCGTGGTCGGGCCGAAAACTTCTTCCTGCAACAGTTCGTCATCGTTGAGCAGCATGCTGACGTCCGCCTTGAACAGCTGAGCCTGCGCCTGACGACCTTCTTGCGGCTTGCCCGCCAGGTGAGTGACGCTCGGGTGCGCCATCAGCTTCTGAACGCCTTTGCTGTAGCTGCGCAGACCGCCTTCGTTGAGCATGGTCTGCGGCGCCTGGCCACCCATGTGCTCTTGAAGCTGTTCGGTGAATGCGGTCAGGGCAGGGGAGCGAATGCCGATCACCACGCCCGGGTTGGTGCAGAACTGGCCGGCGCCCATGACCACCGAAGCCGCGAGTTCACCCGCGATGGCAGCGCCACGGGCCGACAGTGCGCCTGGCAGCAGGACAACCGGGTTGATGCTGGACATTTCGGCGAAGACCGGAATCGGCTCAGGACGCGCAGCGGCCAGTTTGCACAGGGCGTCGCCGCCGTGCAGCGAACCGGTGAAGCCTACGGCCTTGATGGCCGGATGCTTGACGAGGCCTTCACCCACGCCGCTGCCGAAGATCATGTTGAACACGCCTTTGGGCATGCCAGTTTTCTCAGCAGCGCGAACGATGGCCTGGCCGACCAAATCCGCGGTCGCCATGTGGCCGCTGTGCGCCTTGACCACGACCGGGCAACCGGCGGCCAGGGCTGAAGCGGTGTCGCCACCGGCGGTGGAGAACGCCAGCGGGAAATTGCTGGCACCGAACACGGCAATCGGGCCGACGCCGATGCGCTGCTGACGCAGGTCAACGCGCGGCAGCGGCTTGCGATCAGGCAGTGCCAGGTCGATACGAGCGCCCAGGAAGTCGCCACGACGCAGGATTTTTGCGAACAGGCGCATCTGACCGCTGGTACGGCCGCGTTCACCCTGGATACGACCGGCCGGCAGCGCGGTTTCCTGGCAAACGAGGGCAACGAAGTCATCACCCAGTGCGTCGAGTTCGTCGGCGATGGCGTCCAGGAACTCCGCGCGGCGCGCCGGGCTCAGGTGGCGGAATTCAGCAAAGGCTTCTTTTGCAGCCAGGGCTGCGGCGTCGATTTCGCCGTCAGTGGCTTGGTGAAAGGTGTAGGGCAGGGCTTCGCCAGTGGTGGCATCGAGGCTCTTGTGGCGTGCTTCGCCGAGGCCGCTGCGGGCGCCGCCGATAAAGTTCTGACCGAGAACGGTAGGCATCTGCTTCTCCTGTTATTTTTGGGTCGAAACGATCAGGCGAGGCGCCTGACAGGGAATCTCTGGACGTGCATGAAGCAAAGCGACAATAACCCAAGGGTTATCGAAAGTTGACAGACATCATACAACTGCATCTTTTTGCCCGCAAGGCGCGGATCGTCCGGGAAACCGCGGCCAGCAATGTGGGAGCGAGCTTGCTCGCGAAGCGGCCTTCAAACAGGTTGCTCCCCGCGCAAGCGCGCTCCATCGGACGCGTATGCTTACGCGTTAGGCTCGTCGGTATTGATATAAGGCGGCACCTTGGCCAGCGGCAGGCGGCGTGCCTGCTCGATGCCGATGCCCGGACGTTCAGGCAGTGGTTCCAGCTTCTGTGGCTTACCCGTGATCAACGCACGCTCGACGGCCTCGACCACGCGGACATCGCGCCAGCCTTCGTCACCATCGGGCTCCGGTTCGCGGTTTTGCAGGATGCAGTCGGAGAAATACTGCGTCTCTCCACCAAACTGATCGACGACCGGGTGGCTGTGCTCGGTGGTGGTGCCATCAATGATCGCGCGGTAGGTGATCGCCACGCCTTTGCCAAAGCCGAAGCACGGCGACGCCTCGAACTCACCTTGCGTGCCGATCAACTGGAAACGTTGGCTGGACGGCAAGCTGTAGCTGACGGTAAACGTTGCCAGGCGTTCTTCGGCAAAACGCAGGGTGACGTTGACTGTGTCGAAGGTGTTGATCTCACGGCCCGGCGTCTTGATGCCCACCGCGTGCACTTCCAGCGGCTCGGCAGCGAACAGATTGCGCACGGCGTTGATCGGGTAAGGTCCCATGTCGGCGACCGGGCCAGCGTCGAATCCACTCTGCATGCGGTGATTGGCAGGGTCGGTTGTCTGCGCGAACGTTGCAGTGAACAGCCGTGGGTCGCCGATATCGCCAGCCCTGACGCGACTGATCATCTCCACCGTGCCCGGCTCAAAGTGCAAACGGTAGGCGACCATCAGTTTTGCGCCCGAGCGTTTGGCGGCTTCGGCAATTGCCAGGCAGTCTTCCTCGTTGCTCGCCATCGGTTTTTCCAACAGCACATGGATGCCGGCTTCCAGCGCAGGCACGGCGAATTCCCGATGACGAAAATTCGGCGTTGCCAGATATATCGCGTCGATCTCACCCGACGTCAGCAGTGTTTGAAACTCGTCGTAGTGATAACTCTTGAGGTCATACAGCGCGGCCAGTTCGTCGGCTTTCACCGGGTCGCCGGTGACCAGCGCAGTCATCACCGAGTTGTCGGTCTGTTCCAGTCCGGGCATGAACGCCCCTTGGGAAATCCAGCCCCCGGCGACCACCGCATAGCGAACCTTGCCGTTTGAGTCAGGCATGTGAAAAGCCTCCTTTATTCAGCGGACGAAGTGTCCGGCGCCTCTGTAGTCGGCAGGCGAGCGCGGCGGAAGTTCCCTTTCACCGCGTATCGTCGGGAAATGGCTACCCGACCTTTCCAGTGATTGGCTATTGGGAGCCGTGGCGTGCGGCGCTTAAGCTTGCGATCTGTCTTTGACAACGAGCGTCGCCATGCGCACCCCGATAGACCGTCCTCGCCTCGACTACCCCTCGGTTTCGCCGGTTGCGATCAAGGCCATGCAAACGCTTGAGCAGGCGGTGAATCGGCTGCCCCTTGAACCGTCGCTGGCAGCCTTGGTCAAGTTGCGTGTGTCGCAGCTTAATGGTTGTGCCTGGTCGGTGGACCGTTATACCCACGAAGCGAGCTTGCAAGGCGAATCGGAACGCAAGCTTTACGCGGTGGCCGTCTGGCGCGAATCGCCCTTGTTCAGCGAACGGGAGCAGGCGGCATTCGGCTGGACCGAAAGCGTCACCCGCATCGCCGACAGCCATGCTCCGGATCAAGATTACGCCTGGCTGTCGGCGCACTTCAGTGAAAGTGAGCGGGTTGATCTGACGCTGCTGATTTCGACGGTCAACAGCTGGAACCGATTGAGGATCAGTTTCGGGCAAGGCGTGGAGTGACGACACGCTGACAAGAAAGGCTTGCTCAAGTGATCTGAATCAGCAGATCCCGCAGCCGATCCAGCGCCGGGTCGATGTCCAGCGTTTCGATCGCGCCAAATCCAAGAATCAGCCCGTCGCGTGGCGTGGCGTCGGCAAAGAAGCCTGTCAGCGGATACAGCCCGATTTCGACCTTGCGCGCCAGTTCGACCAACAGCGGCAAATTGACCGGCACCTTGAACATCACCGCCATGTGAAACCCGGCGGTCGACGGAATCACTTCCATCCACGGTGAGAGATCCCCGGCAAACCGGGCCAGGATGCGTTCGCGACGGCCGGCGTAAATGGAGTGGCAGCGGCGAATGTGTTTGTTCAACAGGCCTTCGCCGATGAACTTCGTCAACGCCCATTGCGGCAATGTGCAGGTGTGCCAGTCCGTCAGTTGCTTGGCCTTGATGACCGCTTCGAGAATGGCCTCCGGTAGCACGGCATAACCGAGTCGCAATTCGGGCAGCAAGGTTTTGGAGAAGGTGCCGACATAGGCAACGACACCCAGCTGATCCATGCTTTGCAGGGAATCGGTCGGGCGGCCTTCGTAGCGAAACTCGCTGTCGTAGTCGTCTTCGATGATGATCGCGCCGATCCGGTTGGCTTTCTCCAG